>DDLV01000054.1 GCA_002340325.1 Glaciecola sp. UBA2563
GTCATGCAGTACTACCAGCAAAAGGGCATTACCAATATTGAAATTGGCGATGTGTTTCTCGGGAATGGGGTAAGTGAACTTATTACAATGTCGATGCAAGCATTATTGAATAATGGTGATGAAGTACTCATACCCGCGCCGGATTATCCGCTATGGACAGCAGCAGTAAATTTATCGTCGGGAAACGCCATTCACTATCGCTGTGATGAAACTGCTGATTGGCAGCCCGACATTGCAGATATCGAAAGCAAAATCACAAAAAACACCAAAGCAATCCTGATTATAAATCCAAACAATCCCACTGGCGCTGTTTATAGTGATGAGGTACTACAGGACATCGCGGAAATTGCCAGAAAATATGACTTAGTCGTTTTTAGCGACGAAATATACGACAAGGTCCTGTTTGATGATACGCAGCACACGAGTATAGCGACCCTGGCGCCAGACCTATTCTGTGTCACCATGGGGGGATTATCAAAGAACTACCGAGTGGCGGGGTTTAGAGCCGGCTGGATGCTGGTCAGTGGTAATAAGCACGTAGCCAAAGACTACATAGAAGGATTGAGTTTTTTATCCAGTATGCGACTTTGCGCGAACGTACCTTCTCAAAACGCTATTCAAACCGCGCTAGGTGGTTATCAGAGCATTAATGATTTAGTTAACGCGGAAGGCAGGTTATTGAAACAGCGCGATTTTGCATGGAAGGGGCTCAACGCGATTGATGGAATTTCTTGTGTAAAACCCAAAGGGGCAATGTATTGCTTCGCAAAAGTCGATACTGAAAAATTCAATATTGAGCATGATGAAAACCTCATTATTGACATATTGCGCAAGAAAAAAATACTGCTAATGCACGGAAGCGCATTTAATCTGCGAGAAGCTTGTTATTTCAGACTAGTATTTTTGCCGAATGTCGACATATTATCTGAAGCACTTACATCAATAAAAGACTACTTTGATAACTACAACGCTTAATATAAGGCTTCATCTTGGTTGATATAGTGCTTTGGGGAAAACGCAGACAAATGCGTGGGAAATCACTCGACGGCGATGTAAGAACCGCTTTCCAACGCGATAAAGCACGCATTATGCATGCAGCTTCATTTCGACGATTACAGTCAAAAAAACAAGTGATTGGTGTAGGTTTAAATGATTTTTACAGAACACGCCTAACCCACTCTCTTGAAGCAGCCCAGATAAGCACGGGTATTGTCACTCAACTACGCAAAAATCAAACTGAATTGACTGAAATGTTGGATTTAGACGAGTATTTGTTAGAAGCAATCTGTCTGGCACATGATATCGGTCACCCGCCTTTTGGACATGGTGGTGAGGTCGCATTGCATTATATGATGCTCGATTACGGTGGTTTTGAAGGCAATGGTCAAACATTTCGAATATTAACCGACCTTGAATCATACACTGAGCACCATGGCATGAATCTCTCCAGACGCACATTGCTTGGCGTTATAAAGTATCCTGGTTTCATCCAAACACTTGATAAAAATAGACGCTACCCTGACAAACCGAAAAAATTTACTCAGCTTCAATCTGATCATTGGACGCCACCTAAAGGCTTATTTGAAGAAGAAAAAGCAGCGTATAATTGGGTAGTATCTGTCATGTCAGCAGACGATAAGCGCCAGTTTGAATCGATTATCAGTTCCAACGACATAGCATCACCATCAAAAACCAAATTCAAATCTGTTGACTGTTCAATCATGGAGCTTGCAGATGATATTGCGTATGCAATTCATGACCTTGAAGATGCTCTAGTGATGCAAATGATTGATCGTCTTGCATTTAATGAAGAAATTACGCATGCATTACTTAAGCTAAATATTGACGGTCTGTCTGATGCCGCGGTGCAATTAGAGTCTGATTTATTTTCATCCGAGAGTTATAAACGAAAAAATGCAATAGGCTTTCTCGTCAATGCATTCATTACCCCCATCAGACTGTCAGGCCAAGACACCTTCAATGACAACATATTAGAATACACAGCGAGTTTGCCCAAAGAATATGCAACAGCGCTAAACATCTTCAAGCAGTTTGTCTTTACGCACGTGATTAGCAAACCACAAATGCAAGTAATGAATTTTAGGGGTCAGCAAGTGTTGATGTCGCTTTTTGAAGTATTTGCCAATGAACCGGAAAGACTGTTACCCCAAAAAACAAAAAAACGCTGGCAACAAGCCAACTCAACCTCCGCACAAATGAGGGTAGTAGCAGATTATATCTCAGGCATGACGGATCAATATGCCCATAAGATGTATGCTGACTTATTCTTACCAAAATCAGCTGGTATTACAGATCTTTAATAAACATTTGTGACGCAAAGCGCGTTCTATTTATTTTGAAATTTTTCTCTAACCAAACGTGTCTTTTACGTTGTGAGGAGCATTTATGAAAATTAACATTAAAAAACCACACCACTTAACTGACAACGACGTTACCGACGAAGATGTTTGGATGGATCGAAGGAACATTTTAAAAAGCTTGGGCTACGTCGGTGCAGGTGCAATACTAAGTGGGCTTGCATCTAAGAACGCCCAAGCAGATGCCTTTAGTTGGTTCAAACGAGAACAACAGACGGCATTTACGTTATCGCCTTTGCAAGCGCAAAAAACAGTCAACCTTAACGAGCAAAATACGGCTGAAAGCGTTGCAACGACATACAACAACTTTTACGAGTTTGGCACGGGTAAGGAAGATCCAGCCGAGCATGCTCAAAATTTTCAGGTTGACCCGTGGACGCTAAAAATCGAAGGGTTGGTCGAAAACCCTGTCACATTGGGCTATGACGATTTATTCTCTAAGTTTGCTTTAGAAGAGCGTATCTATCGATTGCGGTGTGTTGAAGCATGGTCAATGGTAATTCCGTGGATTGGCTTTCCACTGCATCAGCTTTTGCAAGCGGCAAAACCGCTTAGCAGCGCCAAATACGTTGCGTTTGAGACGATTTATTCGCCTGAACAAATGCGCGGTCAACGCAATCGCTTTGTCGGCGGAGGAATCGACTACCCTTATGTAGAGGGTCTGCGTATTGATGAAGCAATGCATGATTTAACGCTGTTAAGTGTCGGTATGTATGGCAAAACGCTACCTCCTCAAAATGGTGCACCTATTCGCCTTATCACGCCTTGGAAATACGGGTTTAAAAGCATCAAGTCTTTAGTCAGTATAAAACTGATGGACAAAGAGCCACCTACAACATGGAACATTCTTGCACCCCAGGAATATGGTTTCTATGCCAATGTCAACCCTACGGTCGATCATCCAAGATGGTCACAAAAGCGAGAGCGACGCATTTTAGGTAGTGGGTTAAATGCACAAAAACGCATAGATACCATACCGTTTAATGGATACGAAGAAGTCGCTGAGCTCTATGCGGACATGGATTTATCGAGATATTATTAGGACGTTAATGATAAATGGCAAAAGTGATTCGCGTTCCGTTAATATGGATAAACAGCACTCGTTATCTTATTCACATCATTTGTTTGTTATTTTTAGGAGTCAATTACTACTGGGGGCTTAATGGCTATTTACCGGGTGATCCCGTGCAAGCATTGTTGGATTTTTCGGGGATTAGCGCATTAAACTTGTTAGTTGCAACGCTTTTGATTGCGCCAATAGCTCAGTACCTTAAATTTGCACAAATCATGCAGTTGCGAAAAACCCTAGGCGTTTATGCTGCGGTTTTTGCGCTTTTTCATTTGTATATATTTATCGCTTACGAGCTCACCTACGAATGGCTACTAATCGCTGAAGAAATTGTTGAGCGTCCATATATTACGGTTGGTTTTATCGCATTAGTATTGTTAGTACTGCTGTTAATCACATCATTGAACACTGTTAAAAAGAAAATGAAAGCGCGCTGGCAAAAACTACATAACACCATTTACATCGTTGTGTTGTTAGGCTGTTTACACTTTTTATGGTCAGTAAAATCAAACATAACAGAACCTGTTGTTTATTCGATAATCTTTATTGGATTACTTTTCTTACCGAAACTTCGACGCAATCGAATTGTCTCAATGTTTAGGCGCAGCAAGAGGCCAATTTGAAGCTATAGCTTCATATGCACTTGGTCTAAGCACCTTGTTTTGATAAAATAGAATGGTTTTAAAAAGAAGTTTTACAAAATATTAATACTTTGGAACCATTTATTTATACAAAGCATTAACATACTTAGCTGATAGAGCACGGCCATGTGGAAAAACCAACCGCTAGGCACCTCACAAATTCAAAGTAATTTGCCAGTTTAATAAGATGAGAATAAACATGATACGGATGTTGACCACACTTTTAGTTTGCATAGTACTCTCTACTTTGGCTTTCATAGGCAACGAAGCTTTGGCAAACATTTTTCGCGTCCCAACGCTTTCCAGCGGTGATATTGTGACGGTGGAAGTCGAAAACGAACCAGAGCTTACTGTTAAACGTTTGAGAATTCCAGACCGAGGCTCTGTCGACCTTCCACTCATTGGTGAAGTCGAATTAAAATGGAAAAGCCTCAGGGAAGCAGAAGCCTTAATTACTGAATTGTATTTTAGAGATTATTTAAAACAGCCTAAAGTCAAACTTACTGTCAATCAATTCCGACCTATATATATCGATGGAAATGTAAATATCCCTGGTAGTTTTGAATATACTCAGGGAATGACGGTGTCATCGGCCATTGAACAGGCGGGTGGATTTACCACAAATGCGACGCCAAAAGCCATTACGCTCCTTGTAGAAACAAGCGTTACCGGTCCAGTAGAAGCTCGATTGGATGACAATGTTATGCCTGGCGATGTAATTACCGTAGAATAAATGATACGTCTAATGGATATATACAGTGAAAATTGATATTCCAGGTGAAATAGATTCAGAAGTCTCCGTAGTTGTTAAAAAAAACAGATTCCCGATTAATGTGTTTCTAACCGTTGAGTTTTGGTTGGTGTTATCTTGTATTCTGTTGTCGTTAATAGTTGCTTCAATAATGCTTTCCAACATTGAACCTAGCTATAAAGTTAAAACTGAACTTTTGATTCAAGCACCATCCTTGCAACTAGCCGATCAGGATGAACGCAAATCCTCACGCTCTTTTTATCAAACCCAAGCATCAATATTGCGATCTCAAGCGCTTGCACGAGAAGTTGTGTCTGACCTTGGGTTATTCACACGTTTTTCGGAAACCCCCGAGTTACTGAGCTCTCATCACCAATCAATTGCGTATCTTTCAGGGTTATTTACCAGCTCCGATAAAAGCCTAACCCTTCCGATGCTTAATCAAACAACTCACGAGCGATTTTTGCAACGTTCACCTTCAAGTAGAGAGCAATATCTCACTGAAGTATTAACGGACAGCATATCAGTCGACATTGACAAACAAACGAATGTTGTTGAATTCTCATTTGTCAATATTGATCCGAGCTTTGCTGCTGAAGTTGTCTCAGCATATATCAGCGCCTATAGCGAATTTACATTCAATGCCCAAATACAAAACATAAAGCTCGCACAAGAGTGGTTTGACAATGAATCAAAAGGGCTATTACGGCAAATAGAAAATGCTAAACGTAGACTGAGCATCGTTGTACAACAAGAGGCTGATTTGCAGGAAACCCCAAATGACGATGAAATTGTTGTACAAGATGAATCGATGTTACGGTCAAGCAAGCTAGCATCGCTGATGCGTGAGTTCAAACAAAAGCAGCCAGGTCGTATCGACATCACCAAAGTAGTTTCAACGGAGCAGTTAGGGCAAAATGGTCTAATACAACCCGTATTAACTGAATTTGTAAACCAACAGAAGACCGTTGATGCATATTTCGAGAGATATCGAGAAAAACACCCGAAAATGATCGAAGCGCGCGCAAATCTAGCGGAAATTGAGGCTCGGCTTCGTCCTATCGTCGGAAGCGTTTTGAACGATTACCTCGATGGACAAAGCAATAATCTTGATACCACTTCGACATCAAATTCATTGTCCACGGCATTTATAGACGATACCGTCTCAGTGTTAGAAGAAGAAGTAGCATCAGCAATACGTAATTACGACGAGTTTCAGGAACAAGGTAAAACAATCATACAACTAGCTAACTATGATGTTCCGCTGGTTAAGGTGCTAAATCCAATAGACCCAGTGTCAGAAGTAAAACCCCAAGCGCCAGTGGTACTAATTTCGGCGGCTGTATTAGGGGCATTTATTGGTCTGTTGATAACTGCCGCAAAACTCAAATTTGCGAGGCCTAGAAAACGTAAGCGTAGTCGAAGTAATCGGCAGAGACCCCGCCTTTAATATTTACTCCACCGTCAGTTGCCATTGCTGTGAAAAGTTTGAGCTAATATCTTTCGATGGATGTCTAATTTTTCCGGAAACATCCTTTATTTGCATTTCGACTTGGTAGCTACCTACTGGCAAATCAAGGGAAATGGCGTGTTGATTGCGTGTTTCAGTAATTTCAACACCGTCAAGCAACCACGTAATTTCCTGTAGAGGTGTCCCGAACAGAGGTTCTATCGAAAACTGAGCTAAGGTATTTGCTTGCACATTCACCATTGATGATGAAGGGACTACCTCTGTTACAGCACCTACTTCCGAATAAATAGATAAAATCCACTGTTCCGCATTAACGACCCCAAAAGGCATGCCTGCGGTTCTCATAACAGAATCATAAACAGGGCGATAAAATCCTTCGGAGTGGAAAAAAGCGCCTTCAAACAGACCAACTTCTTTTTCCTCTGATTGCGTAGCCACATTATCAGTATCTTCTATCCAATGTGCCCATGGTACATCTTCAAGATCATTTGAATTAGAGATATTTGCAAATGCTCCTTGTTGATAATACTGGCCATAAAAATCTGCTACTGATTCATCCACATATTCATCTGCGAGATTCGCAAAACTATGTCCTAGCTCATGCAGAGCAAGTTCGGGAGATGTTCTGTTAAAAATAGCTACACCATCGGTGCCAGACCCACCAAAAGTGTCTGAGTTAACGACTAAAACCGTTTGACTGACCAATGGATACTCTTCTAAAGCAGTAGCAAATATTTTTGACGTGTTAGCGCATATAAGTCTTTCAATATCTGCGCAGGAGTAGCCGCTTTCAAAAAATGTTTCCGTGGTATCAACGCCATGAAATTCATCAGCGCCCTGCTCCTGGCTCGCACGAAAAACCATGTGGATATTCCATGCAGACATGTGTGATGCGATATACGGGTCCTGATCGAACAAGGCATTAAACGTTTGTGCATCTTGCATAAACAAATCTGCATTTTCGTCAATATAACCATCTCCCAACACAACAAGGTGGATACCTGCTCCACTTCTGCTACCACGCAGTGTTCTGCCCAACCCGCTTTGTGATACAGGATAAATTGTGAAATCAACTTCTTTGATAACGCTTTTGTTTCCGTCAAAAAACTCAAACGCTACAGAAGTGTCTGTCACCTGCTCTACATCCGCAATCGTAAGCTCGATTTCAGTGTCACTTGACATTTCCACTGATACAACATTCACCGAAGCGTCCGAAAGCTGCACTGATTGCGGATAGCTCGATTCTTCATCCTGGTAAGTAAATGTAAGGGTATTATTGCTGCGTCCATCGACCACAAAACGCTGTTGAGCAAACGCGATAACGGGTAAATCATTCACAGGCGTGACCGTTAAGGAAAATGGTAATAGCTCTGCAATGCGCTGGTTGTCATCCGTCACTTGCACTTTTATATCTCTGTATATGCCAGCATCAGCATCTGTTTGTGGTGTTCCTGAAACTAACCCTGTATCGTCAATTGATAACCAGCCTGGAGCATTAACAAGACGGTACGCTAACTTGCTATTGTTTGGGTTATTAACAGAGACGCTAAACTGATATAGCTCATCTTCATATGTGCTTGTCACGGGTGTCGCCGAGACAGTATGAACGACATTGCTGCTTCCCACACTCTGTGTGCTAACTACCTCACCGGTTTCGCTTCCGCCGCCACCGCATCCGCTTAGCAAAATTAGTATACTGGAAATGGATAATGTACTTCTCATATTGCTTACCAACCTATTAATCCAAGAAAGTAACGTGACCGGTGTTATCCCCCTTGCATCAAGAAAACTTTCCAATGCATGAGATAACGAGTCGCTAACTCTTGAAAGGCATAGTACGTGCATAGAAAAACTAACAATATGACAGAAACGACTATTTCGATGACAGTTTCGATTAAACTGGCAATTTAACTCGTTTCTGACGTGCTAATTAGGGCCTGTTTATCAAGATGAAAGAGTAAAATGCAGAACACCCCACTGTTTTGGACAAACACTGTAAAGCTCGTTGCATCAATATGCAGAGACCATCGACTAGCAAGCAGTGCTGACATTAAAGTACTGATCAATTTAGCGGAAGAAGTTTCAAAACGAGACATCGGTGCTGAGGCGTTCTATCAAAAGTTTGGCACTTTTTTAGAGAGGATCGACACCTCTGTACTGTATAAACAGTTCAATACCTATTTGCAATATCAGCGATTTGATACACCTTTTTTATATGCAATGTCCGCTGAAAACCTCACTCAAGTGATCAATGACCTTAACAAAAATCAAGGCGCTATTTTCGGGGGGCACACGCAATTTAAGGGCGTCGTCAAAGGTAAATTTGTACTTACCTCAATAGTCAATAAAGCTGATTATTTTTCTACTTGGCATTATATTTTTGACATGTTTTTTTCGCAGTTTTTGTTTGTGTGTAGAGCGGTCGCTGGCAAGACCTTCGACGTTCAACAACTCGTCATTCCGACCTATAGGAAACAAAGTAACATACAAATGATTCAAAGCGCGTCGTCTGCAAACATAGAATTTTCTGGGAATAACTATCAATTTGGGTTCAACAAAAACTGGCTTGAGGTCACTTCTTATCATCACAATCCTACTGAACGCAGTCGACTGGAAGTAGAACTTGACCAACGCAAAGCCATTGTCAGAACGGGTAGCTCCTTTTCGGAAAAAGTAATGGCAGTCGTTAAACAAGTGGCCTCCCCAGCCAACGTGACGCTAGCGCTAGTATCTGAAGAATTAGGCATATCTGAATCACACGCACGAAAAAAGCTCGCAGATGAAAATACGAGCTTCAAATACTTGTGCAAATGGTGGCTATTGGAAGAAGCTATTTCCAAGCTTTTAAATAGTGAAACAAAAATAGACGCTATAGCAATCGAATTAGGATACTCTGAGCGCGCACCGTTCGAGAGGGCATTTAAATCAAATCTTGGAATGTCACCATCTCAATTTCGAGAGTTAAGCTTTAAGTTTGGTCACAATAACAGAACACCTTTATTCCGTTCACGCGTCGAAGCATTACCTCCTCTCCCCAGCAGTTGTCGCAGGCTGATACAGCTATCAGAAGAGCAAGCGACACTAGATGAAGTCGTAAATATCGTTGAATCTGATCCAGTATTTATTGGCAGATTGCTTGGCTTAGCAAGTCGAGCAGTGTTTGGTGCGAGACCAAAAAACTTAAAAGAAGCCATTGGTAGGAATCTTGGCATTGAGAAAGTAAGGCAGTTAGCGCTTATTTTCTCTGCAAAAGACCTGTTAGGTAATATGGCAGAAAATTTAGACGTTACTGCAATAATCAAGGCAACGATAATCAGCCAAATGATTTATATAAAATGTCAAAAGCAATGCAAGTTTATCGGCAGCCAACCTACTGATGACTATGTCTTATCCATGGGCCTTTTAGGCTTACTTCTGATGTTCCATCGCGATGAGCCCTTACAAAAAGAGCTTTCGGATATTTATAACAGTTGTGATAATTTTGCTGACTTCATGTTTCAAACACATGCCACACTCAATGTGTCCGTCTACAAGGTTTCCGGCTTGATGCTGGCGGTATGGGGCGTCAATGAAACGGTAATAAAGGAACTTACCGTACAGGGTGAGTTCCTCAAAGGGAAAGGCAACAGCGATAGTCGATATCTCTATAGAGTATTTAGTAATGCGATTGCCATTAATGCTGCGACAGCATCGCCGTTAACTTCATTAGACACCGATGTATTTGAGTCGGTTTACAATAACATCGAAGTAAACAAGATTATCGAATATGCCAGCCAAGTTTCAAAATCCATCGGTGAGTTCAACTAAGACGTGTTGATTTTTGCTGTATGTCATTCGAGCAAATGTTGTTCAAAGAACAACACAGTTGCCTGTTGATAAACGTCGCGATTTTCTTTCTTTCTGTAACCATGCCCTTCATTCAATGCATTCATATACCACACCGTTTGTCCAGCTTCACGCAGTTTGTCAACAATTTGAATAGCTTCAGTCACCGGTACGCGTGGGTCGTTTTCACCCTGCACAACAAACATGGGAACCTTAATTTTTTCGACATTGTTGGTGGGCGAAATACGCTCTAAAAACGCCCTCATATCAGGATCTCGTTCATCCCCGTATTCAACGCGACGCAGGTCTCGACGATATGATTTGGTGTTAGTTAAAAAGGTAACAAAATTTGAAATTCCCACAATGTTTACCGCTGCTTTTAATCTATCGCTATAGTACATTGAGCTCGCAAGTACCATATATCCACCGTAGCTACCACCAAACACGGCGACGCGATCGCTGTCTAGGTCTTCTTGTGTCGCAACCCAGTCCAGCAAAGCACCGATATCCTTGACCGAATCTTCTCGTTTAAATCCGTTATCTAGTTTTAAGTATTCTTTGCCGTAACCCGCAGAACCTCTGACATTTGGTACCACAACTGCTGCACCTAGTTGTTTCAACCACAACTGGTAAGTGCTGCTAAAGACGGGGCGTGCTTGCCCCTCTGGACCGCCATGAATAGAAATAATCACTGGATGCGGTCCGTCAGTATTGGGCCGATAGACAAATGCAGGAATTTTCCTCGACTTACCGTCAGCGGTGTCAAACGTTTCGTAGTGGATAAGTTCTGGTTCAATAAATTCATTCGTATTCAGACCGCCAACTTCACTGTATGTCCATCGATTCAAATCATTATCAGCAATATCAAGGACAAATACGTCTGTCGGGGTTGAAGGCGTGTTTAATGCCATCGCTAACTTAGAACTGTCTTGGTTAAATTCGAGCGAACCAATAACACCGGTTGGTAGATTATCAACAGGTGTATAGGTTTGTTGTTTAGGATTGTAGAGATATAGTTTACTTAAGCCATTTTCGTTTGTTACCAATACACCCATTGACTTATCGTGATTGAACGTAACATTTGTCACGTCCCAGTCGAGGCTCTTTGTAATGATCGTTTCTTCGCCGCTTTTTAGATTTTGTTTAACCAGTTGCATAAAATTACTATAGCGATCAGTTAATAAATAAACATATTGTTCATCGCTATCAAACGACTGCGCAAAGTTTCGTGATTGTTTATCACCTCCCCCTGCCAGCATAGTAGTCTCCGAAGTTGCAGTATCCACTAAGTGCACCAAGGATTTGGTGGACGATATATATTGCAACACCAGTAGTTTATTCGCGTTTGCACTGAAACTTGATGGCCCCCACCAGCTGCCGTCCTCGGACTCGAGAATTAGCTTATGGTCAATATTTCCTTCTTTGTCAATCGACGCCAACCAAATGTCGTTACTGCGCCCATTCCTTTGGGTACTTTGATACGCAAGTTGAGTACCGTCATTACTCCAAAGAAGCGCGCCATTGCGAGATTTGCCATCTGAAATCATTTGATAATCACCGCTTTGAAGGTCCAGCAAGAATATCTGCGCAAACTCGCTACCACCCGCATCCATAGTGAAAGCAACCAAAGTTCCACCCGGTTGCACCCTAACTTGCCCTATTGGCTCGTCAAAAAATGTGAGTTGATGTCGAGCACCTCCAGCGTAGTCAACACGATGTATTTGACTTACATCTGCAAAACGCGTCCCGATCAGTATGCTTTCGCTGTCTGGCATAAAGCCATAAAAACTCGCAGACCGGACGTTCTGATAACGGTTTAGGTCACTGATTATTTTTTCAGGGATTTGAGGAATATCCTGCAACACCAGATTACCATTGTTTAGAGTACGCTCTGTCACTGCGTGAAGTGACGACAGGTAAAACAAAGACAAAATAAATACTAACGGACCGTAATTTCTTTTCATTTTTATCGTTCTTTTCTTTTAGTTGTAAGTTTCAGAATTTGGCATACCAAACGTCTCTCGCCAATCATATTGTGGACGTTAGACATGCGAATACATCAAACAATAATAAAAATTAACCCGCAAAGATAGTGCTGAAAGACTGCAACCTTGTGTGATCCATTTAAAAAAATATCTTGCATGTTTATACATACAGTATTACTGTATACATTAACAGTGGTTATTTATACATGTAGTACCTGTAATAAACTTCATAAAGATTGCTTTTCTGAATACCAAACTGCGTCTTTATATAAGTTATCGAATACCGTATTGGCGTAAATTAAGGCGTAAATTAGTCGTCAATCGGCATCAGAAGCAACAATTAACAATGCAAAGTCGAAGTACACGTTAAACAAGAGAGGGTTTTATGTATACGTCAAAGCGTCAGGTTACAAATCAAGCAGCAGTGATCTCACTGCCTACCACCACAATGTACTTATGCCCAGATGTCGCCCATTTGAGCAGACGTCGCTCTAAGGGGTGGTGGTGTAATTTATGTAACAACTATAAATTGAGTTCAATTCATCCTCATCAAATTGTGGTCAAGCAAAACAACAAATCACAGTTCGAGATTATGGTTAAACTTATTGAAAATGAAAACTGCGAAGTTATTTTTTATGATTGCGATCTGACTAAGCAGCAGTCTCTTTATCTAGAAAACCTCACGAAAAATAAGACCGTTAGACTAGTAAATGCCAAAGAACTTCATTTGCCTAATCAAAAAATCGCTTAATAAGAAGAATAAGATTAAACGAGCACTAGCGACTGTTTAATACAAATAGATTAGTAAGGTTGTCCCAAGCCAGCATGTATACTGGAAAAACGTACCATTAATTGAAAACAAAGGCTAAAGCCCTCCAAACACGCTAACATGGCAACCGTTTTTTATACAACACTGGCTTTAATTGCTTTCGCTGGCAATTCTGTTTTATGCCGTATGGCACTCGGCGATGAAGCAATCGATGCATCGAGTTTTACTGTTCTGCGACTACTCTCGGGCATCCTTGTATTGTTTTTCATTTTGCAGTATTCATCTAAATCCAGTGAGTCTAACGTTGCAATGAGCAAAGGTAGCTGGAAGAGCGCTGCCTATTTGTTTATTTATGCCATTTGCTTTTCATATGCATACATAACGTTAGATACAGCGACAGGCGCATTAATACTGTTTGGTGCAGTGCAGCTAACGATGATGCTAGTAAGCTTTTTGATGGGGAGTAGATTCAATAAACTTGAATGGTCTGGGCTTATTATTGCCTTTGCAGGCTTTGTTTATTTAGTGATACCTAAGGTTTCAACACCTTCGATATATGGATTCATGCTCATGGCTGTTTCAGGTGTTGCATGGGGCATGTATACGCTTGCCGGTAAAAAATCCCAACAACCATTGAATGATACCGCCTATAACTTTTTGCGTACGTTTCCATTGGTAATAATTTGTGCATTATTGAGTTTTTCATTTTTTGAAATCACGCCTAAAGGCGCTGTGTTGGCGATGCTCTCAGGCGGCATTGCGTCTGGACTTGGTTATACGATTTGGTACATAGCACTGCGTGATTTAAGTGCCATTCAGGCTGCTGCATTACAACTTTCGGTGCCGGTAATTGCAGCCATTGGCGGCATATTAATTGTCAATGAGACAATGTCTGCTCGCTTGTTAATCGCTGCACTTTTTATACTTGGTGGGATAGCACTGACAATTAAGGGAAAACAAAGATAAACAGGCCCTAATAGAGAACGATTGGTGTTCAGTCTTTTTTAACCAGTGAAAAAAGGTCATAGAAATTCTGCGTCGTAACACTGGCTAATTCGTCTACTGTTACGCCCTTTAGATGTGCAATGAATTCAGCAACGTTTTTTACATATTTTGGTTGATTTTTTTTCCCTCTAAACGGCACAGGTGCTAACCACGGAGAGTCAGTTTCAATAAGTAATTTGTCTAGCGGTATCTCTTGAACCGTTTGTTGCAATGCTTTTGCTGACTTAAATGTCACGATACCGCTGATGGAGATATATATACCCATGTCAATTGCTGCCTTCGCCATTTCAGTTGATTCTGTGAAACAATGAAGCACTGCACCAGTGTTGGGGTCATAGTTTTGTTCTAACAAACGCAATGTATCTTCTTGTGCATTCCTAGTATGAATGATCAGTGGTTTTTTTAGTTCATTTGCGACCTCAATGTGATCTTTAAATGAGGTTAACTGAATTGCTTTACTATCAGCACTATAATAATAATCAAGGCCTGTTTCGCCAACCGCCACAACGTATGGCTTTGCTGCATAATCTCTTAGTACCGATTTTTCGCATGCATCTTCTTGATGCAGAGGATGTACACCACAGGAGACGGAAACATTGTCAAACGGTTGAACCCTTGCATACATTTGCTCAAATTCGCGCACAGATACGGCAACACATAACATATGCTCAACGTTCGCTTCATTGGCGTGCTTGATAATATCATTGAGCTCCTCTTTATCTTCAGTGATGCGGTCCAAGTGGCAGTGTGAGTCAATAAACACGTCCGATTTACTCCCATTTAATTTGTGAGTTAACTGCCAAAAGATGGCCTTGTTTAAAGTCCTCTAATACTGTTTTCAATAACAGTGTTTTATTTATGCCCTGATGAAGCAGCTTTTTCTTTGCGGGCGTCATTGTTTTGTAGACCCAGTCTTGTAATTCAATTAGCTGTGCCTCGCATAACAAAACATCATTGTTTTCATCGTTGTTATGTTCGGCTGAAAGTGTTGTCGACATAACATCGCCTATTACGTGATATAGCCAATCAAGTACTGAAGATTCTTTTCCTGCGTATTTTTCGGCAAATTCACTGGTACCTATATCGTCAGTCACAAATCGTTGAAGATCGCCTTTGAACTTTATATACGTCATTTCATCAGTTTTAAGCGCATCAAGATACGGCAACGGCGAATTGCCATAGACCTTTAATAATTGTTCAGACGGTGGCGCTACGTTTTGCCGTTGAAGGAAATCAACGCTTTGCGCATAACTTGGGACTGCCAACGCAATTTGTTCACACCTGCTGCGTATTGTCGGCAACAACCTATCTGGTTGACTTGTGGTTATAATAATAAAGGTATCAGGTGTTGGTTCTTCCAGTGTTTTGAGAAACGCATTACTTGCCGCTTCGGTCATCATTTGTATTTGATTAATGACGACCACTTTGCTGCCGCTAAGTTGCGCCGTTTTCTGTATTTTCTCAATAAGCTGACGTATTAAATCCACGCCTATGGTCGGCTTTTCAGACATTAACTCGTGAAAATCTGGATGAACCTGACCATCCATTAATTTACATGCTTTACATTTGCCACAGAAAACAAGCGACGATTTATCTTGACAGAGCATGCTCTTTGCAACGTCTTGCGCCAAGCGGTCCGCGCCAATAGCATAGGGTGATTTCAACAATAACGCGTGGTGTAGCGTATTGGAGAAATACTGCTGCAACAGCGCTTCGTAAGGTTTTTCTAACCATGGATACATGCTATATCGAACTCATCCATGTTTGTAACGCTGCAAGGGCGTTTGCTTCTACTTCCTCAACGCTTTTAGATGCATCTACAGTGCGCGCATTTTGCATCTTAGATATGTTTGACAAATACATCTCTCGCGCGCGTTCAAAAAATGCGATACCTGATTGCTCTATTCGATCTAGCTGTCCGCGGCCTCTCGCTCTCTCTAGACCTATTGAAGGCTCAATGTCCAGGTACAACGTGAAATCAGGCTCAAACTCACCCAATGTTAACTCTTTTAATATCTTTAACTTATTCTGAGATATCTCTCTCCCACCCCCTTGATAAGCGACTGTAGACAAATCATGGCGATCGCCAATTACCCAGATGCCTTTTGCCAATGCTGGCACAATGACGTTGCTGACTAATTGACTTCGCGCTGCATACATCAGCAGCAGTTCCGTCTGTTGAGTAACGTCCTCTTCCCAATCTTCCTTAACGCATTTTCTAATGGCTTCGGCCATTGGAGTGCCACCCGGCTCCCGAGTCACCTTACATTTGATATTCTTGGCACTGAGAAAATTCGAAATAGCTGATATGACCGTTGATTTTCCGGCCCCCTCCAAGCCCTCAATAACAATAAACTTTGCTTTCGTCACTCGCTAATCCAGACCTAGTTGATACTTTCTTACGGCTTTGTTGTGCTGTTCAAGTGTTTCTGAAAACTGATGTCTGCCATCCCCTTTGGATACAAAGTAGACATAGTCGGTTGACGCTGGTCGCAGTGCAGCATCGATTGAAGCACGAGAGGGCATGGCGATTGGCGTAATGGGTAGTCCGTCTATTCGGTAAGTATTGTAAGGCGTTAATGTTCGCAGATGCTTGCGCGTGATGTTTCCATCAAACGCATCTCCAATACCATAAATTACGGTGGGGTCAGTTTGCAGACGCATGCCATCGTGTAACCTATTAGCAAAGACACCGGCAATCACGTCTCTTTCAGCAGCCACGGCGGTTTCTTTTTCAATAATTGACGCCATTATCAATGCCTCGTATGTATTGGCAAGCGGCACGTCCACAAATCGTTGTTGCCATTGATCATCAACATAGTTTTGCATCATATTTCTTGCCCTTAAAAGCAGCTCGAATGCTGATGATTGGTATTCGAATTGATAGGTGTCAGCAAGTAAGCACCCTTCCACTGAACGGTGTTCGTTTTCACAAAAACCAGACCCTTCAATTAAACGCTCGTAGAGTTGCTCAAAGTCTCCAAGGTCTTGTTCCAGATAGTCAATCTGCGATATTTGTGCAAACCAGTCTTTTACGCGTAACCCTTCAATAAGCGTAACAGTAAACTTTTTAGTATTTCCGGTTTGAATTTTTTTTAACAGTTGATAATACGAACTTTGCGGTTCTATTTCATACAACCCAGTTTTTAAAGCGAGTTTTTCCGCGTTCAATCTCGACCAAATTTTGAACCAATTTACATCAAGTTGTAGCTGTTTTTCGTTAATAAGTTTGTACGTTAAACCAATAGCACTATCGCCCCGATCAACATAAAGCTGTGCAGGTAAATTACCTTGCGGTTTATGCATTTCAGCTTCAATTTTATAATAAACAAAGACAAGTGTTGCGCTACCTACAAGTAGTAATAACAAAATGACAGCGGCTGCCTTTTTCATCAGCGGCGCTCCTGTAATGTATCACTAACAAGTGTTTGAATCTGTTTGCTAGAGGACAAATTGAGTTGATACCAATGGTGCCCATCTGTAATAGATTTAACCGGCGTAACCTGCATAACGGCATTAGTAAGAAATGCGGCTTGTACTTGGGGCAGAGTTTCAAAACTCAAATTCTTTTTTGAGACGCTTTGGCCAGACGTACAAAGCATTTCCAATACATACTCTCTCATAACGCCAGCAACGCCCTCGGAATTGACAAAGGGCGTGTGCCATTTGTTATTTTTCATATAAAAGAAATTGGCCGACGTTGCTTCAATGATATCGCCTGCAGGGTTGCAAAGCAGAAGGTCGTCTATTTCACTTCCGTCTGCCTGAAGTATGGCTAACTCTTGTTTTGCCAGCACTTGTACTAATCTGTTGTTGTGTTTTGCACCGGCAAGTTTTGGATGATCAATGAGTTCTGTCTCCCCAACACCTAATGAAACAAACTTGGGTACGGACTTCACTGGTAAAGGATGCGAGCTAATATATGCGACGGGTTCTGCAAGTTTACTTGGCGCATAACCTCTACCGCCCTCACCTCGCGATATCAAAATTTTAACAACACAATCAGACGTTAACTGTTTTCCAAACTCAACCAGTTTCATTTCTAAATTCACCCAGTCGTGCCAATCAATGCCAAGTTTTTCACAATCGTTTTGCAGTCGAGAAAAATGCCTGTCTATTAACTCCAGTTGATTGTTTCTGTGTGCTATCGTCGTAAAGCAGCCGTCACCATAAAAAAAGCTACGGTCAGATGCTCCGACAGTAGCTTGATTCAATTTAATGATGTTTTTGGTCATTGGACGGCGTAAAAAAACCTAGTGATCAATTTTTGTAAACAGCAAAGAGCCGTTTGTTCCACCGAAGCCAAAGGAATTACACAGCGCCGCAGACTGGGTGAACGCGGAGGCTTTGTGTGCAACAAAATCCAAATCACATCCTTCGCCCGGATTGTCTAAATTTATGGTTGGAGGAGCAGTACTATCTCGCAATGCCAAGACAGTAAATATAGCTTCTACAGAGCCAGCAGCTCCTAACAAATGACCTATCATCGACTTCGTTGAACTTACTTTGAGATTATAGGCATGTTCACCAAATACGCTTTTTATCGCGGCAACTTCTGCAGTGTCCCCAGCAGGTGTAGAGGTTCCATGCGCGTTGATATAGCCAATTTTCGATGCATCCAAACCGGCATCATTAATGGCATTTTGCATCGCGGCAGCTGCGCCATGACCGTCTTCAGGTGGCGATGTCATATGATAAGCATCTCCGCTCATTCCAAAACCCACTAATTCAGCATAGATCTTTGCGCCACGCTGTTTCGCGGATTCATACTCCTCAAGCATCACCACGCCAGCTCCCTCGCCCATGACAAACCCATCTCTGGCCTCATCCCAAGGTCGGCTTGCCTGTTGCGGATTATCGTTATTAGTCGACAGCGCCCTTGCCGCGCCAAAACCCGCCATTCCCAATGGCGATACTGTTGTCTCAGCACCTCCCGCTAGCATAGCATCTGCATCCCCATATGCGATAGTTCTCGCCGCAATGCCAATATTGTGAACACCAGTTGTACATGCCGTCACAACATTTAAATTTGGCCCTTTTAGTCCGGTCATTATCGACAGAAAACCCGAAATCATATTCGTAATAGTGGCTGGCACAAAAAATGGTGAAACGCGTTTAGGACCCGAATTGAGCATTTTTACGTGGTTTTCTTCAATCGTAAGTATTCCACCTATCCCAGACCCAATGCTTACACCAACCCTTGAAGCATTTTCTCTAGTAACATTTAATCCAGAATCTTCGAGGGCTTGAAGACCTGCAGATATGCCCAATTGAATGAACCTGTCCATTTTTTTCGTTTCTTTTTTGGGTATATATTGTTCAGCGTCAAACGCCTTGACTTCCCCCGCAAAACGAGTTGAGAAACTACTCGCATCAAAAAGCGTTATTTCACCTATACCGCTTTCACCTTCAAGTAACTTACTCCAAGTCCCGTCAACGTCATTAGCCAATGGAGAAATCATTCCCATTCCTGTTACGACAACACGACGTTTTGCCACTACTATTCTCCGATTATTATTATTAATTGTTGATTTTACACCAGATCAAACGAAAAAACGGCTCAAAATGAGCCGTTTTTCATAAAAATTCGGTTAATCTTGATTTGCGTTAATGTAGTCAATTGCAGATTGCACAGTCGTTATCTTCTCTGCTTCTTCATCAGGAATTTCAGTATCGAATTCCTCTTCAAGCGCCATAACAAGCTCTACTGTGTCCAAAGAATCAGCACCTAAATCATCGACAAAAGATGCTTCCGACTTTACTTCATCTTCCTTCACACCTAGCTGTTCAACAATGATTTTTTTAACGCGTTCTTCGATATTGCTCATATTTAAGGTTTCCTTTAAATCCCTTGATTTCAAATTAGTTGGCGTAGTTTATTTGCCTATGCCTACTGTTGCAAGTTTAACGATCACTTTACACTCTGGTCAAACCACCGCTAAACAAAAAAAATTTAATAGTCATCATAACTTTGGGTTTAAACTGAGTGACTTTCAATACGTCTTTTGTCGTATTTTCTTTATGGTTTGTTTACATTCTTTTTACATTAGCCCATGTGCATGCCGCCGTTAACGTGCAGTGTTTCTCCTGTGATATAAGCTGCATTTTCAGAACACAAAAATGCAACTGCTGATGCGATTTCTTCAGGTTTTCCTAATCTATCAGCAGGCACATCTTTCAAAATAGCCTGTTTTTGTTCATCGGTGAGGGCGTGTGTCATATCGGTTTGAATGAAACCCGGTGCCACTACATTTACCGTAACACCTCTAGAGGCAATTTCTCTTGCAAGTGACTTACTGAATCCTATGACAGCCGCCTTCGCCGCAGCGTAGTTAGATTGCCCAGGATTTCCCGTGGAGCCAACAACTGAACCAATAGTAACGATGCGTCCAAAGCGCTTTTTCATCATGCCTCGAAGCACTGCTTTTGACAACTTGAACACAGAATTAAGGTTAGTTTGAATGATATCGTCCCATTCCTCGTCTTTCATCCGCATTAATAAATTGTCACGCGTTATGCCAGCGTTGTTAACGAGAATATCAGGCATCGAAAATTCAGACTTAATCTGCTCCAACAGTTCACTTATAGAGTCACCAGAGGTCACATTTAATACCATTCCTTTGCCTTCACTGCCCAAATACTCAGATATTGCGTCTGAACCTTTTTGACTGGTCGCAGTGCCAATTACAAACGCACCTGCTGACGCTAATTGCGTCGCAATGGCTTTGCCTATGCCTCTACTTGCGCCCGTTACTAAAGCTGTTTTACCCGTTAAATCGAACATACCCTTTAACCTACTGTTTCAAATTTAGATGAAAGCATCTCATCAGAAAAATCGCACAAAATATTGTGCAACGAACTATGAAAAATTTTCTAATTTAAGTGATTTATCAATGCGTTTGCACAAACCGCTTAATACCTTTCCTGGTCCCACTTCAACAATATGCTCAACGCCATTTTCAGCCAGTTGTTGCACGGTTTCCGTCCAACGTACTGGACTGTATAGTTGTCTTACAAGCGCACTTTTAATTTCGTCAGCATTCGTGACACTAGCCACATCGACGTTGTTAATGACCGGCAATACTGGTGACGAAAATGTGATGCTGTTAAGCACCGGAACGAGTTTTTCTGCTGCGCTTTTCATTAATGCACAATGTGAAGGGACACTCACTGCTAGCGGCAAGGCGCGTTTTGCACCCGCTTCCTTAATTGCTGCTGCCGCGCGCTCAACCGCCTCTTTGTTTCCTGCTATCACAACTTGTCCGGGGCTGTTGAAATTCACCGGTGACACCACTTGTTGCATGTCTGTTGCTGTAGCCGTACAAATTGACCCAATACTTTCGTCATCTAGTCCTATAATTGCATACATGGCGCCCGTACCTGCGGGTACCGCCTGTTGCATCAAATTGCCGCGCGTTTCGACTAACTTAACGGCATCCTCTACCGATAACACCTCAGCAGCTACCAAGGCGGTGTATTCGCCTAAACTGTGTCCAGCAAAATAATCTGGTGCGCCATGCAACTCTTGATATATCTTAAGACAGGCGATACTCGCTGTTAATAATGCAGGCTGGGTGATCTGGGTTTGATTTAACTTTTCTGCTGGTCCTTGTTGACATACTTCCCATAAATCATAACCAAGCGACTCGCTTGCAATTGAGAACGTTTGTTGCACTTGAGGATATTCACTTGCAAGTTCGCCAAGCATACCCACCGATTGTGAGCCTTGCCCAGGAAAAACATAGGCTTTTTTCGTCATTTGACATCCCTTTATTCTATCAGCGCATTATCTGTACTGCGCTTTTTCTTCAATTTATGTGCGATTTGTGACAACCACCAAACATGTTATGGCAAGTTGTATTCAGCCTGCGGATGATGCAGTCGAAATCTAGTATTTTACCAACGCTGAGGCCCATGCAAAGCCACCACCAAATGCTTCCAAGAGAATTGTTTGTCCTCGTTTTATGCGCCCATCTCTTATCGCAGTATCTAACGCTGTCGGCACTGTTGCAGCGGAAGTATTCCCATACTTTTCCAACGTAATGACCACCTGATCTAGAGACATATTGAGCTTTTTCGCAACCGCTTTGATAATGCGGAAATTCGCTTGGTGAGGTACAAGCCAATCGATATCAGACTTTTGCATATTGTTGGCGCGAAGCGTTTGTTCGACGATTTCACTGAGCTTTGTCACAGCAACTTTAAATACTTCATTGCCTTTCATCACGCCCCAGTTTTCATGGACGGAGGCTTCGTCGCCGCGAGTAGGATTGCCGACGTATAAAAGGTCTTTGGCTGATCCCGCTGCATTGATATGAGTTGATAAAATACCTGGTTCTTCGCTGGCTTCAATGATGGTGGCACCTGCCCCATCACCAAACAAAATAACCATACCGCGGTCAGCCGGGTCGACTAATTGAGAAAGACAGTCTGTCCCAATGACGAGAATACGCGTTACCATGCCGCTTTTGATATATTGATCGGCGACGCTTAAAGCGAAACAGTATCCAGCACAAGCAGCTGCAACATCGAAAGCAGGAATATTGTCGATACCTAATTCAGCTTGAATTTCGCAGGCGGTAGAGGGTAGAGCGTAGCGTCCACTGGTTGTTGCGCACACAATCATGTCTATATCGCTAGGTGAGATACCAGCTGCTTCAATCGCTTTTTTGCTGGCATTTGCTCCCATAGTAGCAGCTGTCTCGCCTTTACTGACGATGCGTCTTTCTTTTATGCCCGTGCGGTCGGTGATCCATTCATCTGAAGTATCCACCATTAATTCTAAATCTGCGTTAGATCGAACATCGCTTGGATAATAGCTTCCAGTCCCTATAAAGCGAGAATACATTCGTTATTGCTCCAACAGTTCTTTTTCTATTTTTGTTTTTATCCTATCGGGAACGGATATTTCTATTTCAGCAATGGCTTTTTTAATTGCGTAATAACACGCATCAGCCGTTGCATTCCCGTGACTTTTGATGACAATGCCGCGCAATCCTATCAGACTAGCCCCATTATACTGGTCGGGGTTCATGCGCTGATAAATTTTTTTTAGAAAAGGCAGCATTAATTTCCCGAACAACAACGTCATCACGTTCTGCTGTGTTGTAGATTTAATCTCATGCATTAACAGCTTTGCGATACCTTCACTTGCTTTTAGAGCGATATTTCCAGTAAAACCATCGGTTACAACAACATCAACTTGGCCCGCAAAAATGTCATCGCCTTCCACATATCCAATATAGTTTAAGCCCTCAGCATTTTTTAGTAACGCGTCTGCATGCTGTATATCCGAGTTACCCTTTATATCTTCTTCTCCAACATTAAGCAAAGCGACTTTAGGCGCCTTAATAGCTTCACAAGATTGCTTTAGGACAGACCCCATTACGGCGTACTGCAATAAGTTTTCTGCATCACAGTTTATTGAAGCACCTAAATCAAGCAGCAGCACTTTATTATGGGTCATCGTAGGCAACGAAGATACTAATGCCGGTCTTGATATGCCAGGTAGTGTTTTTAGTACATAGTGTGCCATGGCCATTAACGCGCCGGTATTACCGCAGCTGACACATCCGTGGGCATCACCTTGTTTAATCAAATCTAACGCTTGGCGCATACTTGATTGCGTCATTTTCCTCAGTGCTAATGCTGGGCGCATTTCCATATCGACGATTTGTGCAGAGACTCTTGTCGATACCTTACTTTTTAGAATATCAGGTAAGAACTGCATGAGCTCATCAGATGCTTGTTGTGATGCACAGACGATAATGTGTAGATTTTTGAAGTCTAATAGTACGCGTTTTATCGCACTAAAAAAAATATGGGGGCCGCGATCGCCCCCCATAATATCGATAGCTAAGGTGACTTTTTGCAAGTCGTTTCCTTACTTATTGATAACTTTCTTACCCTTGTAGTAGCCGTCTGCGGTCACGTGGTGACGACGATGTGTCTCACCAGATGTCGCATCAACTGACAACGTTTCTGCACCAAGTGCATCATGTGCACGGCGCATACCACGCTTAGAACGGGTTTTACGATTTTGTTGAACCGCCATAGGTTACTCCTAATCTCGCTTAAGCTCTTTTAGTACAGCAAAAGGATTTGGTCTTTCAATAGACTCAACCGATTCGCCGAACTGCATTTCGTTAACTATCACTGTATCTTCCTCACCTGGATGTAGAGGAACAACAGGCAATGACAAAATCAGTTCGTCTTCTATTAACTGAAACAAATCAACTGCTCCATGCGTGTCAATTTCGATCGGCTCATACCGCTCGGGTAAACACTCCGCTTCTTCCATCCCCTGCACGGGACTACAACAAAACATTGTATTTACCTCATATGCAAACGCTCTATTACTGCGCTGGCATATGAGTATGACCGAAATCTCAGCTTGCCCCTGAAAGTAAGTAAGACCCTGCGCGTCTTTTGAGAACTCGACTTTCACTTGGGCATCGGATTTAACTTCTGCAACTGCCTCAGACAGTCGCTGCAAGTCGTTTTTAAGGTAGATCCCATCATAAACTGCGCGCTTCTGCGCGTTTTTTTCAGGGTCCAGCGACTTTGGAAGTTTCACATTTGCCATAGGGCGCGCATAATATAGTCTAAGCGCAAGTTAGTCAAAGGTTTTACAACGGTTTATGTCGCAATCTATCATCCTTGCATCATCGTCTAAATACAGAGCCACATTACTTCAACAATTATTGCAGCCTCTTGGCTTAAATTTCATTCAAAGTGCTCCGCAAATAGATGAAACACAGATTACCGGCGAGCGTCCTGCCGACATGGCCATGCGGCTTTCAAAAAGCAAGGCAGAAGCGGTTGCAAAACAACACCCTGATAGTATAATCATTGCTTCCGACCAAGTGCCCTACCATACTGCTTTTGACAGCATTTTGAGAAAGCCAGAAAACCAAGAAAATGCGGTTGCACAGTTATTAAAGTGCAGCGGTACCAACGTTGAATTCTTCACAGGGCTATGCGTATTAAATCCTAGGCACGCAGAGAACAGGTTACAAATTTGCGTTGAACAATTTACAGTAAAATTCAGAACCCTATCGGTAGCAGAAATAGAACGATACGTTGCTATCGAAAACCCCATTGATTGCGCCGGAGCGTTCAAAGTAGAGGGTCTTGGAATCACTTTGTTTGAACGGCTTAGCGGTTCAGATCACAATGCGCTTATCGGATTGCCATTAATACGGCTATCATACTTTCTTAGACGGTGTGATTTGCAAATGCCATAAGTTTATTTGCAACTTAACTTGCTTACTACGAAGAAGTTAACCATTGTATGATGCAATTTAGAGGCTTTTAGCAATAAAAAACTGATAACCAAACTCACCTAGATGAGATTTATAAAGGTTCACACCATTTTGTATGTCAAACATTGCTTGAGAGTTTTTCATCACTGGGGCTAATTCATTTAGACGCTTTTGCAGCGGCTCATAATAGTCTTTCCAAGCTTGTTCTGAAACAGTGAATGTATTCTCAAGTTGGTAACCGGCTTTCCCAATTTGGGACTTACGTGTCTCAATTGTTTGGATATCAGGATAATAACTCTTCCAATGATTTATTGACGCCTCACTAGGCTTGTCTGTCAACCAGACTAAATCGCTAAAGACAAGTACTCCACCATCTTTTAACAAAGGTTTCCATTTTGACAGTGCGTTCTCAATTCCCATTATGTATGCAGACGCCTCGGCCCATACAACATCAAATTTATCATCTCCAAAATTGAGTTCAGTCATACTGACGCAGTGTGTTGTTACTCTGCTGTTCAAGCCATTTAATGTTAACTTGCCCTTCAACTCATCTAACGCTAGTTTTTCATTGTCTATGGCAACGATTTCAGCATTCGATAGCTTGGCGATTACTATGGTCGAATTACCCTTACCACATCCAACTTCCAAAATTCTTTTAGGGTTGCAGCTCAGCAACTTAAATGCACTTGCTGTATCTTCTTTACTGTTAGGCCCCCAAGACTCGAGCGTTTCAAAAACTCTCATAAAGTCTTGCATATATTTGTCATGTTCATTCATATCTTTTGATAACCATTTAATTCTGAGAGCTTGCTTTTCATCAAACCCTTGAACTTTTAACCAGTCTATATGTGCATCAGGCGCTATTTTGCTAAGCGTTTCATGCAAAGGTTTACTTGTTTTATTACCTAAAAGTGAGGACAACAAACCTAAGGACCATTCTTTTTGCTTAATCTCTTTTTCAAGCTCGTTATATCGCAAGCGAAGTACAGATTTATCCAACTTGCTTTCTAGACAGGATTTGCATTCAGCTAGTGTGAGTCCACCACTTTGTAATTGTTGAATCAATAGAACTTGCTGAACATCTCTATCGCTATACACCCGGTATCCATTCGAAAGTCTTTTTCCGTTGATTAGATTGAGCTTTTCGTAATAAAGCAAAGCTGTTCTTGATAAACCGACCAATGAAGCTAACTCAGAGATTCGATACACATACAACTCCATACATTTAAAATGCGATGATTAATGTAAACTATAAAGCAATAGACAGGTCAAGGGGTGTTTTTGGTTTTTAGTGCTTATGTATATTGTTGGGAAAAGCATCTTTTTGGTTTCAATTGCAAATTAGAAGGTTCAACCAATTGCCTATAAACAATTAAATTATGCGAATGGTTTTTCAACGTGCAAGTGATAGATTTGCTGAACTTGAGTGTTTATGGGCAAACAAAAAAAGACGCCTCATGACGTCTTTTTTTTAATCGCAAGAAATGGTTTATTTAAGGACTTGTTTAAGCGCCGACAGACAGAAATCCACATTTTTGTCACTTGCGCCATAACCCATCAAGCCAATACGCCAGACTTTACCTGCCAACTCGCCAAGACCCGCGCCAATTTCAAGATTGTAGTCATTCAATAATTGACCACGCACAGATGCGTCATCAACACCTTCGGGGATAACTACTGTATTGAGCTGAGGTAAACGTGAATTCTCTTCTACGAGTAGTGTTAAACCCAACTCGGCTAATCCATTTTTCAGTTTTTGGTGTTTTTCAGCATGGCGAGCAATTGCATTCTCAAGGCCTTCCTCATGCAATAAACGCAATGACTCGTGCAATGCATAAAGACTATTTACGGGCGCTGTATGGTGATACGCACGCTTTCCGCCACTATTACCCTGCCCCCAGTAGCCAACGATAAGGTTCATATCGAGAAACCAGCTTTGTACTTTGGATTGACGATTTTGGATTTTAGCAACTGCCTCGTCGCTAAAAGACACAGGAGAAAGTCCCGGTACACACGATAAGCATTTTTGAGAGCCTGAATAAATCGCATCGATTTGCCATTCATCCACTTTTAATTCAATGCCGCCCAGTGATGTCACTGCATCAACAATCGTCATACAACCGTGACTTTTTGCAAGCTTGCAAATTGCCTGTGCATCATTGCGTACGCCCGTGCTTGTTTCAGCATGGACGAACCCTACAAACTTCGCATCTTTGTTTTCGAGCAAAGCGTTTTCAATCGCCGCAAGGCTATTAGGCTCACCCCACTTTGCCATTACCATGACAGCAATACCGCCGCATCGCTCTACATTCTCTTTCATACGACCGCCAAACACGCCGTTTTGACAGACGATGACCTTATCGCCAGGTTCTACTAAGTTAACAATGCAAGCTTCCATACCAGCGGAACCAGGCGCAGAAATTGGCATGGTAAGTTTGTTTTCAGTTTGAAAGGCATATTGCAATAGCGCCTTGGTTTCATCCATCAAGTCGATGAAAAGCGGATCAAGATGTCCCAAAGTAGGCCTTGCAAGCGCGTTTAACACCGTTGGTGAAACATCTGACGGGCCAGGCCCCATGAGCGTTCTAACAGGAGGAATAAAGGTGCCAATTGTTTTGTTTAATGGTTGCTTACTCAACATCGTGGTGTCCTTTTTGATTGCGTCTGAGTTATCAACTGGTCGCGTAGTTTAAAACTTCACGAATTAGATATCCACTTATATATTGGTCTATAAACATCATGAGTGGGGCGGGATTATCGTTTTGATTAAGTTTGAAAGAAGCGTTTGTAGTAGGTTATAGGCCATAATAAAGTGTCAAAAAACAAGGATGTTTTTTGCCAAGCGCCACATGGACGTGGCTTGTAGCGTCTTTATTATGGCCTATAACCTATTGCATAGAGCGATTTCTAATTTAATCAAAACGATAACCCCGCCCTTCCAAGATGTAAATCAAAGCAATGAACCTATCAACATTTTTGGAGTGACCGCTTTGCATTTCAAAATGCTTTCGTTTGTTACCCAAAAAACCAATACGACACAAAGATTGCAGCTGTAATGCCCGCTAAATCGGCAGCAAGACAACAACCTACAGCATAGCGGCTGTGTTTAACACCGACTGCGCCTAGGTAAACTGCTAGCACATAAAAAGTTGTCTCAGTTGAACCTTGCAGTACTGAAGCTAAGCGTCCTGCGAATGAGTCTGCACCGTGAAATTGCATGGTTTCAATCATCAACGCTCTTGCACCACTACCACTGAGAGGCTTCATTAACGCATTGGGAATTGCATCGACAAATCGCGTGTCCATACCGACACTTGCGACCAGATAGGCAACGCCATCTGTGACTGCGTCCATCACGCCGCTAGCTCTAAGCATGGCAATTGCCACAAGCATTGCTAACAAATATGGAATTATAGAAACGGCAACATCAAACCCTTGTTTTGCTCCTTCAACAAATAATTCGTAGGTATTTTGTTTTCGCAAAAAACCTGCAAGTAATACGATTACAATAAAACTAAACAGCGCAAAGTTAGCAATGAGACTGGACTGCTCTGCTAATTGCTCGGCGACCAATGTTGAAAAGTAAAGGATAACTGCTGCTAACACGCCAAATATGACGACGAGATAAGCAACGATAACGCGATTGAACAGATTTACCTTTTGAACTGCGCAGGTAACAAATAAACCAGCGAGCGTCGACGCGCTTGTCGCAAGTAAAATCGGAATAAATACATCAGTCGGGGCTGCTGCCCCCTGCTCCGCTCGATACAAGAATACTGCAATTGGAAATAACGTTACTGAAGACGTGTTTAACACTAAAAACAAGATCTGAGCGTCAGTCAATGTATCTTTTTTCGAGGTTAACGTTTGCATATCTTGCATAGCTTTAATGCCAAATGGTGTAGCAGCGTTATCTAGCCCCAATAAATTGGCCGACATATTCATTGTGATGCTGCCAATAGCCGGATGATTTTTTGGTATCTCCGGCATGATTCGGCATAGAAAAGGCGCTAACACTCTTGAAAATTTATCAATGAGCCCAGCATTTTCGGCTACCTTGAATACACCAAGCCAAAATGCAAGCAACCCGATAAGGCCCAGTGCAATATTGACGCTTGTCCTCGCCATATCAGTTACTGCTTGCATGACTTGTTGATAACTTCCAAGATCGCCTTGGACAAATACACTATAAGACGTCGCGATAAACGCTGAAAAGATGAAGCCTAACCATATTTTATGCAGCATGTTTTTGTAGTTTTATATTTTTTCTGAAGTATAGTCACTGCTGATAAGTCTGTGAACAACTTGTGTAAACGCTGTGGTAAGATGTGTTGATACTTTAATCACAACTTGTTAATAAGGTGTTGTATTAAATAGATTTTATGAGCTTTCCAAGTACTAACAAATAGTGCATGCATATTGTTGTTAATAAAATATTCACAAAAAGTCCTTTAACTATCAGTATTTATTAGGCTATTATGAAAGACCCACTAGAGAAACTGTGGTCTGATGCTCTCCCGGTCATTGGAACGAACGGTGTTATAAGTGGCAAGCGAGATAAGTTGTTTAACTTATATGTTCGAATTTAAAGTTAGCGCACGGCTCAGAAATGAGCCATTCCCCTAAGCCTGGAACCCATGTTCCGGGCCTTTTTCTTTATAAAGCCCAGTAATCTTTAACAATCATCAATACGTTCTAAGCCATTAATGAAATCATGTGCGTTTTGTTTATAGTGGGTGGCAGATGCCTCAAGCTGGACGGACATTTCATTGGGGATAGTTTTTATTATTTTACCGGGTGAACCAACGACGAGTGAATAGTCGGGAATATTCATATTCTCTGTGATCAAAGCGTTCGCGCCAATCACGCAGTATCTTCCTATCTTTGCGCCATTTAATACCACCGCGTTTATCCCTATCAAACTGTAGTCGCCCACCTCACAGCCGTGCAGCATCACTTTATGACCAACGGTGACACCTTTCCCCACTTTAAGTTTTATACCAGGATCAGTATGCAATATCGCGCCATCCTGAATATTAGTATCCTCTCCGATTTCAATAAGGTCACAGTCACCTCGCAATACCGCGTTAAACCATATGCTCGCGCCTTTGCAAACTTTTACATCGCCGATAACATGTGCGCCTGGCGCAATGAATGTGTCTTTTTCACATTGAGGTGATTTTCCCTTGAACGAATACACCATACTAAACTCCTCCGATTCTGCTGTAGTAGATATTTTATTGACCGAACGGTCTTACGCTATTTTTCTCAGAAGACCTTCTTGAATCGATGTCGCCACCAGGGTACCTTGCTGATCAAAAATTTCTCCCTTAACCAATGCCCTGCTGTTACCAGAGAAAGGACTATGGATTTTATATAGCATCCACTGATCAAAGGCGAAAGGTTTGTGAAACCACATGGCATGATCTATTGTTGCCATGCGAAGAGAGCGGTCATTTGGCGCAAGGCCATGAGCAAACAATGCAGTGCTGAGAAAATGGTAGTCGGATGCATAAGCAAGACTCGCCTGATTGACAGATAAATCTTCAGGCATGGGATCTCGAGATCTAAACCAAATATTGCGTCGCGGTTCTTTGTGAAGCGCCTTGGAGAAGTTATCACCGCCAACGCTTCTGATATCCAAGGGGCGATGATACTCAATTGCCTGCTTAACGCGTTCTGATACTTTGCTTCGATTATTGAGGTAGTTGTCAATGTCTGGCGTGGTATCTTCAGCGAGAGGGACTTTGGGCATATTGGCAAATTGATGCTGCAATGGGGCGTCTTCAGCTATCTGAAACGACGCTGTCATGTAAAAAATCGTTTTCCCTTTTTGTAACGCCTTTATCCTGCGCGTACAGAAGCTACGACCATCCCTGACATTTTCAATGTCATAAACGACTGGAATACCTGCATCGCCGGGCAACAAAAAATAGGAATGAAATGAATGTATCGTGAATTCAGGTGCAACGGTTTGATACGCTGCCATAACAGACTGACCTAGTACTTGGCCACCATAAAGTGCGCGAAACCCCAAATCCCAGCTATGCCCCCGAAATAGATGTTTCTCAACTGTCTCTAGGTTAAACAATGACGTTAACGTAACACTATTCAAACAGCTTCCTCCTAGTTATATCGCGTGCTGCCGGCGTTAGAACAAGTTAATAATTTAACGGCTAGTATGGGTTCAACACTGACGTTTCACAAGGTAGCTTGCAAGTAATCGATGCTTGAAAGGGACGATGTCAATAAAATTACAATATATTCTGAAGGTTGTTCTATTATCGTTAGTAAGCGTCTAACCATCGGCGTTGATTTGCTCAATTAACTGATTCAAAGTGCTTTGCATCTCAGACTCCATCACTTGACAGGTGCCAGCCGCGTTGTGTCCGCCACCACCAAATCGCAAACACAATTCACCCACGTTAGTTTTCGAACGCCTATCCAAAATTGACTTTCCGACAGCAAACACCACGTTTTGGCGCTGAAATCCCCAAATTTGATGAATAGAAATATTACACTGGGGAAAAAGCGCATAAATCATAAATCGGTTACCAGAATAGATAACATCTTGGTCTCTTAAATCGAGTACGACCAAGTTTTGATATACTTTGCTGCAAGAAAGTATCTGTCGTTTAAATTTTTCCTCGTGCTCAAAATACATAACAACGCGCTCTTGCACATCCGGTAACGCGATAATCTCTTCAATTGTATGATCTTTGCAGTAATCTATCAGTTCCATCATGAGTTGGTAGTTGGAGATTCGAAAGTCTCTGAATCGACCAAGCCCAGTTCTGCTATCCATTAGATAGTTAAGAAGCACCCAGCCTTGCGGATGCAAAATTTCTTGTTTGGTAAATTGCGCAGCGTCGGCTTTGTCAACCGCTGTCATCATGTCATCCCAAGCCTCGGGGAAAACTGAGCGTCCACCATAATAATCGTATACAACACGGGCGGCTGATGGTGCCTTCTCGTCAATGACATGGTTTTCTTTCGGGCTTTCGTCGGCACGTTTAAGCTCGCTAAGATGGTGGTCAAACGCGATATGGCACCCGGGTACGTAAGGCAAGTTGGTAGTGATGTCATTCGACGAAATACTTATCTTTCCATCTTGCATATCTTTTGGGTGGACAAACTTAATGTCCTCAATCAAATCAAGTTCTTTTAGCAGCACTGCACACACAAGTCCGTCAAAATCACTACGTGTTACCAATCTAAATTTAGTTTTTATTTGTTGCGCTGCTGCCGTCAAAATAATTCTCCGTCATCTTCGTCGCGTGTGAACATATCGCTCGCGAATCATTGCTTAAACCATCCCAAAATTTTACATAACTAGCGGGCGCTAAAGCGTATTAAAATGAATACGATTGTTGAATTTGCTATATGTTTACTTGGGATTCAAATGATTGCCAGAGTTACTAGTTTGTATCAATGCACAACTTTGATAATTTCATTGATAAGGATTGACAGGGTAGTAATGCTCGTTCTTGTTGATATGATGGGAAAAGAAACGCGTGTCTTTATATGGAAGCTTCATAAATCCCGAAATACCTAATCCTTCTATTTCTGGGATAAGGTGTAAGATTTCGCCGAGCAACAATGCAAACTCATTAGAACGACTGTGGTCGAGCAACGTGTAATAGTTGTGGATTTTTAAATGCGTCGGCAACGCTTCAAAAATAATACATCCTGTGTGGTGAATTTGATTGAGTTTTGTAATTACGTCTAAAAGCGATGTTGGTAATTTCAGCAACTCATCCGGGTCTTCGCCATCTTCAAAATAACTGTGCATTCGACTCTCATCTTCAGTTGTTGAGATTTTACTTGTCTCAAACACAATTTTGTCTTCAGGGCCTGCGAAAAATCGTTCACTCTCAGATTGCCTTTCAAAGTGCAGTGTATTTTTCGCATTAAACATACAGCTTTTAAAAATGCCGGATCCTTCTATGGCGCGGGCTAAAACAACAACGTTGTCGACAGCACTGTCAAATGCTGCTTGCAACCGTGGATCGTAAAGTTTTAGACTCGAATCGATATAAATGCCATTGTCTTCCCAATGCAGCGCCAAGCCACCAACCACCGGATATTTGCCCAATCGACTTACGGCTGATATAAATGCTTTTTCGGTATCACCCATCCCTTGTAAGTAGTTCTTATAATATCTTTCAAATTGGGCATCATCGAGGTAGTTTAAATCAGTTTCAGACACTGCATCATTCTGTCTTAGAAAGGACTTGCGAGAACTATACACAACTGTCTCAATACTCTTTTTATCCTGACTTATCCAGGTGGGAAGCATACAGGTAGTTTTTTCCTTTTTTAACGTTGGTAAAACTAAATGCCGCCAATACCGGTAATTGTCAAATAAGTAATCTCCTGCCGCGTGTCGCGTTTTCTTGTCATCACTCACTAAAGCAGATAACACTTTTGCTATTTGCTTGGGTAGACCGAGCGACAATGGGGAAATAGCATTAACACCGAAACGACACGATTGCCCTGATGCAAGCGCATATATTGTGCTTGCAAACCCTTGTTCATCAAATCTTGGACTGGATAACTCTCCACTTAACTGCTCTTCCCCAATAAAGTAAACGTCGCCTAGTCTAGCATTGGTTTCTTGTAAATCACCGGACATTAAATCCATAACGTTTTCACCAACAAAATGGCCATCTTCATCGACTTGCGCAAAAACACAACTTCCCCAATCGATTAATGAAAGTCGATGCTGTTGAGGGTCCCAGACTAAATTTGAAGGTTTGATATCACCGTGCACAATGGGTCGTCTGCGCGTGTTGTTGGATGTATTTCCACTATGCTGTCGAAGCGATAGCAAGATATCGCAGAGTTGCACAATAATATCTACGATTGTCTTTGGTTCAAGTGGTCCATTTTCCAATGAAAATTGTTCCAAATCCTGTCCAATAGCGCGCTCCATTACCAAAATCGATTGCCGCTTCACGCGCTGAAAATCAATTAACGCAGGCACGTTAGGGTGCCGTACTTGACTCAGCATAAACGCTTCTTCTTCCAAGCGGTCTTGAATGTGTTGTGGCAAGGTGACTTTTGAAAACTTAAACACATGCTCATCACCTGAAGGTAATTTTCCGGCGAATGCAAAACCATAAGCGCCTTTGCCAATCAATTCGACGTCAAAATAGCCCAATTTAGTGAGTTGATTTTCACAAAGTGTAAACCAGTCTTTAAGTTTCTTGGCATCTGAATGGGAAAGAAGATAGACGGACTGATCTTCGGGTATGTAAAAGTGTTTTAACTCAGTTTGGATCATTTATACGCGTCGAATTGCGATTGTTTAATTGGGCTTTTTCAACCATTGCACTTGCGTATCTGCTGAATGCGTAAAGGTACCAATCAAACTAAACATTCTTTTTATTTCATGCAAGGCAGATGTAATTTCTTGTTCTAACTTCCAAGGGGGATTGATGATACAAACGCCACTTCCATACATACTCATGTCACCGTCTTTTTCAGCTAATGTGAGGCGCACATCGAGTATAGAATGCTCAATTTTCTGACATAACCTTAAAAGCAAATCTTCAGATAAACCAGACTTATTATTTAATTCTTTCCTTCCTGTTTTTCTGTCTACGCGACGAGGCGATAATAATGGATACCAGATTAGAAACACCCCAGTCGGCCATAATTTGTAGGCATTTATAACCGCCTCATACACTTGCTTGTACTCAATTGATTGTTCATATGGTGGGTCGAAAATTAACAATCCTCGTCGAGGCTGAGGCGGTAATAGTTGTAAGATAATGTCAAAGGCATTTTTATTGTGAACAAACGCGCTACTCCCTAGTGCATCTGCCAAACGCTCATAAGGGATCTTTGCAAGTTCATTAGCATGAAAGCTCACTTTCTGCTGACAATAACGCTCAATAAACATTTTAATCAGCATCGGAGAACCCGGATACTTATGTTGTTCATGAAAAGCAGACAATAGGTAATCATAAGTGTTGACAATGCTTTGTTTGCTTTGCAACGATTTTATATAAACGGCTACGTTTTCGTCTGCTTTTGTCTCAGCACCAATGTCATAGAGACCTTCTCCAGCATGCGTATCAAGTACAAAGAAGTTTTTGGGCTTTTGTGCTAACTGCTCTAGAGCACCCAAGAGCACAGCATGTTTTAAAACATCGGCGTGATTACCTGCATGAAACCGGTGTTGATAGCTAAGCAAAAGAAATACACCTTAATAGCGTCTATTGATACTTGTTCGATTTTAATTACGTTTTGTCTTCTTGGTGCTAACGCAGTTCAATCAACATTTTTTCTGGCGATCGCAAATAGTCTAGCCAACAGTTGTTAAACTTCACCATTGTAGCACCATCAATCACGCGATGATCACCTGACCAGTTAATATGCATGATGTGTTTTGCAATGACTTGCTCATTTTCATTAAATCGCGGTAACTTTCTCGTTTTTCCCAAGGCAACAATGGCAACTTCAGGTTTATTAATGATTGGCGTCGCCGTAATCCCGCCAATAATACCGATATTTGAAATGGTAATGGTACCGCCATGCATATCCTCTCTAGACAGCTTTCCAGCTCTACCTGCGTCTACCAACCGATTGACCTCAACCGCTATTTCTTTTAATGACAAGCACTGAACGTTTTTGATATTGGGTACTAAAAGGCCTTGAATGGAATCGATTGCTAACCCTATGTTATGTTGATCAATATAGTGTAGCGCTTGCTCGTCATCGGAAACTGTTGAATTAAGAATTGGAAACTGGTGGAGTGACATTGATAACGCTTTGATAAAAAAAGGCATAAAGCTCAACGTAATACCTTCTTTTTCGAATACAGGTTTTAGCTCATTCCTCAGCAGTATCAGCTCATCCATCTCCAGTTCATCTGATACTGAAAAATGGGGAATGGTTGAGGCACTCTCCTGCATTTGTTTTAGCATAGCAGCATGTAGCCCTTTAATTGGGACTCGCTTACCCGTTGTACTATCCGTTATGCTACTTGTTGTGCTACCCGCCAATGAGCCTGATTCACTCCTACTGCGGTTAGGCGTTTCAACAACCGTTGACACATCACGTTCATGAACAAGGGGATTAGCATTCTCAACTCTTAGTACGTCGGTTTTCAGTATTCTTCCCTTGGCACCGGTGCCCTTTATATTGTATATGTCGAGACCTCTTTCTCTTGCTAGTCGCCTCACTGCGGGGCTTGCAATAGGACGTTTGCTTTCTACTTTAGGAATGCTGTTCTCGCCCTGGGTATAGGTGGTGCGTTGAATCTGTTTTGCCACACGGTTAACGACTTCTAATTGGCTCGGCGGGTGCATCTTATCAGGTAAAATCTCATCTGACGCACAAGCCTCTTGTGTTTCTTCACTAACGGCATGCAACAATTCAAATAACGGGGCATGCACTTTGGCAATATGACCTTCGCCATAATGTAGTTTAGTTATTTGCCCTGCGTGTTTTGCAGGTATTTCTACCACCGCTTTGTCGGTCATTACTTCCACGACCACTTGATCTTCAGCGACAAATTCTTGTTCTTGCACGCACCATTTAACAATTTCGCATTCTACTATACCTTCCCCTATATCGGGCAATAAAAAGACGTCTGCTGACATCGAATGCATCGCGTGTTCTTCGACTTCTTCCCTCTTACTATCTGAATTCTCGATGCTATGTGATGACGATTTATCATCGTCTTTTAAACGAAATAATGGTTGATGTACCTTGGCGACGTCACCTTCGCGGTAGTAGAGTTTTTCAACAATGCCGTTTTGCATAGCTGGAATTTCCACTGTTGCTTTATCCGTCATGACTTCAGCGACTGGTTGATCTTCCTCGATGACATCTCCTTCAGCTACCAGCCATTTCAATAGCTCGCATTCAACAATTCCTTCGCCAATGTCGGGTAATATGAAATCAATACTCATCTCAAACTCCTAAAAATCCAGACATTGCATAATCGCCTCAAATGTCTTCAATTCATCTGGCATGTATTCTTTTTCGTGTGCTAATGGATAAGGTGTATCTAAACCAGTGACACGCATTATCGGAGCTTCAAGATACAAAAAGCATTCACGCTGAACAGCGGTTGCAATTTCAGCGGCAAAACCACCTGTTTGTGGGGCTTCATGATTAATTAATAAACGCCCTGTTTTGTAAACAGATTCAAATACAGCTTCTGCATCCCACGGCATAATGCTTTGTAAATCTAAGATCTCGCATGACACGCCCTTTTCTTCAGCCATTGCTGCTGCTTTTTCAACGATCTCTACCTGTGCTCCCCATGCAACAAGCGTAATATCGGTGCCGGATGTCACGACATCTGCTTTTCCCAATGCAACGTTATAGGAGGTATTAGGGACATCTCCTACTGCCGCTCTATAAAGGCGTTTTGGTTCTAAAAACAACACCGGGTTATCATCTTCTATTGATGACAACAACAATCCTTTTGCTTGTTTTGGGTTTCTCGGGATCACTACTTTGATGCCGGGAATATGTGCGAAAAAAGCTTCAGGAGACTGACTGTGATAGTGACCGCCAGCAATACCGCCGCCATAAGGAGTGCGTATGGTCATACTACCGCAGCTAAACTGCCCTCCGGATCGGTACCTAAATTTGGCAGTTTCATTGACTATTTGATCGAACGCTGGGTAGATATAGTCAGCAAACTGTATTTCGGCGACGGGAAATGCCCCTTGCGCAGCCAAACCATTCGCAAAACCAATTATGCCCTGTTCTGTCAAGGGTGTATTAAAACAGCGCTTTTTGCCAAACTTTTCCTGTAAGTTTGATGTTGCTCTGAATACGCCGCCAAAATGCCCGACATCTTCGCCAAAAACGACGACTCGCTCATTTGCCTGCATCGATGTGATGAGCGCATCATTGACCGCTTGCAATAAATTCATTTGCGCCATCACTTGAGCCTCCATGATGTTTTCGGATAGGCAGCTGGGTACTTTTTAATGTGGGCTTTTAGCTCATCTCGTTGTTTTTCAAGATGCCATGGGACGCTGTCGTATACGTCTTCAACCAATTCGTCAATACCAGCGACTGGCATTTTCTCGGCGACTTTAACTGCGGCTAATATTTCATCTCTTTTTTGCTGGATATACTGGTTGAGTTCATCTTGATCAAAAAAACCTTTATGCTGCATCCAAGCCTGAAAACGCGTTATGGGGTCCCGCAACGCCCATTTTTGTTCTTCGTCTTTACTTCTATAGCCACTTGGATCGTCAGACGTTGAATGCGCAGAAAGTCGATAGGTCATCGCTTCAATCAACACGGGACACTGGTGTTCTAACGCAATTTTTCTCGCCTCTTTGGTAGCCGCGTATATCGCTAGTACATCATTGCCATCAACTCTAATGGTACGAACCCCATAGCCAATGCCTCGGGAAGCAATACCATCCCCTGCAAATTGTTCATCAGCGGGGGTCGATATAGCATAACCGTTGTTTCTACAAAAAAATATAACAGGGCAGTCTAACACCGCTGCCATGTTCAAACCCGCGTGAAAATCGCCTTCAGACGCGGCACCTTCACCGAAAAAGCACATAGTAATGGAAGGTTCATTCGCGAGGGCCTGCCCGTAAGCATACCCGGAGGCCTGAGGAATTTGCGTTCCTAATGGACTAGAGACTGTCATAAAATTTAGCGCCATGTCGCCGTAATGAATTGGCATTTGCCGGCCTTTGTTAGGGTCCAATTCATTCGAGAACATCTGATTCATAAACTGTTCAGTCGTGTAACCACGATATACCAGGGCACCTTGCTCTCTGTACTGGCTCATGATCATGTCACTGTTTGAAAGTGCTGCCGTTGATGCCACAGTAGCAGCCTCCTCACCTCTTGAAGCCAGATAAAAGCTAATCCGGCCTTGGCGTTGTGCTGCAATCATTCGCTCATCAAGCAACCTTGTGTAATGCATGCTGAACAAGATTCTTTTTGCGAGTACCTGATCAATATTGCAGTCGAGGTCCGTATTGGTTTCGTTACCCTCTGGATTGAGTAACTGCAGCATGGGGATATCAAGCAGACCATTTGTTATGACGGTTACTTTATTTGAAACCGTTACATTTGAAAGATGATTTCTATCTTGCACACCTTGCATACACGTGACACCAATACTAAGTTAGTTTTGACTGTTGGTAATAATAGTTGAGAACGTAACCATTCTTATTGCGAATAAGAGTTTATGGCGTCTGTAAATTGAAAATTAAATTTTCTAAATATTATTTAATTAGGATTTTTATCCTATTTGTTAACGTTTTGTTTATAAATGAATAAAATTAGGTGAATATCAGGTCTGATAGATCAGCGGGATCTTGCTCTTGCAGAAATATCAAATGCCAACCACATTCTTTGTAAGGAGTAATGATATGTGTAGTGAAGCAATCAAATGGCAACTTACACACCTGACAGTTTCGTTTAGTTCACTTCTTTTAATTATCTCATCCGTCACCGCCAGCGCCAGCGCTGGGCAAAACGGACAAGAAGAGCCATCAAAATCTGAGACGTCAATCGCGCATCGCATTCAAGATGGCCCTCAAACAAAAATGAAGGTGATAAAGGCGCACAGCAACCCACATAAAAGGCCAGTGTTCAATAAGGTATTTCAACCTGAAAACAATCTCGATGCATCTGAATACATCTATATCGTTGAGTTGGATAAAACGCCCTTGGCGCAAGACAAGACATTCCATAAGATGCGAAACAGAAAGGCGCGTACAATCGAAAATGTCAAGCTCATCAATGAGTTGCGCCAAAAAGTAAAAGACGAACAAGATAAGTTCCTACAAACACTATCAAATGCCATCGGATACAAGAAACCCATAAATAGATATGAGTTTGCACTCAATGGTTTTTCACTTCGAATGACCCAAGAAGAAGCGAAAAAAGTCGCGCAACTTAAAGGCGTTAGCCACATTACTCGAGACCAAATTAGATGGCTAGAAACTGACCGAGGCCCAACGTTAATCGGCGCACCTAGCATTTGGGATGGTGAACTACCTAACGTACTGTCAACACAAGGTGAAGGCGTTATTGTCGGCATCATTGACTCTGGCATCAATTCCGATCACCCTTCTTTTGCGCAGGTGTCTGGCGACGGTTTTGTGCACACTAACCCGTTTGGCGCAGGCATATATGTTGGGGATTGTGCCGGGCAGTTTACGCGTTTATGTAACAATAAACTGATTGGGGTAAGAAGCTACCCTACCATTACTGATGACTATGCTGACCTTGATGTTTTTCCGCCGAACCTGCCACGCAATGGTGAAGACTACGACGGACATGGCAGTCATGTTGCCGCTATAGCCGCTGGCAACGTTCTTCTAAATCAGACCGAAATTCTGCCCGAAGCAAACACACAAGAGAGCGATGGAATTCCTGGCGCTTTTGTATTTGAACAAGTAAGTGGCGTTGCGCCAAGAGCAAATATTATTGCTTATCAGGCCTGTTATCCGGGTGAAACAAGCGATAACGATACGTATGCAGGTTGCCTAACATCTGTGATCAATGATGCAATTGATGATGCCATTTCAGACGGCGTTGATGTTATCAACTTTTCGATAAGCGGCGGCGGAGACCCATGGCGAGATTCAACAGAAAGAGCATTTTTAAACGCGTTTTCCGCTGGTATTTTTGTTGCCGTCTCAGCGGGTAACAGCGGTCCTAGTGACTCAACAACAGTGAAAAGTTCACCCTGGTATACCGCTGTCGCAGCGAGCGAACACGGCAGGGAAAATGGTTTTGTAAAAGAATTAAATAATTTTACCGGCGGTGTCACACCCCCACCTGTTATTAGAGGTAGAAGTAACACACCGGGATTTCGTGCGCCTATTGTTTACGCGGGCGACTTTACAAATCCTAATGATCCAAATAATGATCCTGCACAATGCCTGCAACCATTTCCCGCCGGCACGTTTGACGGAGAAATCGTAGTCTGTGACCGGGGTGAGATCGCGCGTGTTCAAAAAGCAGAAAACGTTGCCGCAGGCGGTGCCGGAGGCTATATTCTTGCCAATATTGACGGCGGAACCACATTTTTAGCTGACGACGTCTATGTAGTGCCGGGAATACATATCAGGGCTCAGGATGGCAATGCACTAAAATCATGGTTGGAAACCGGGAATGGACATATCGCGACCATCACTGCTGGACAGGCGTCTCAGTTCATCAACGACGATAGGGTAGATGTCGTTGCTAATTTTTCGTCACGTGGTCCCAATAGAAATATTTCAACATTAACCCCTACGCTAACCGCACCCGGAGTAAATATCTATTCCGCTTTTGCCGATCAGTCTTTTGGTAAAGATGGCGATGTCCCCCCTCGGGCTGGAGATTTTTCTTATCTACAGGGCACTTCAATGTCAAGCCCACATGTTGCCGGCGCAGCTGCGCTTTTAATGGCAGCAAATCCCTCGTGGAGCGCGGATCAAGTGCGTTCAGCATTGTCATTAACCGCAACGCCAAATATGCGACTCGATGATGAAGTCACAAATACCGATCACTTTGATATGGGGGCAGGCAGGATACAAGTTGATGCTGCGACTCAATCAGGCTTGTTAATGGCAGTCTCCACTCAAGAATACCTTGCGGCTGATCCTGCTTCAGGTGGCGACCCAAGAGCGCTAAATTTGCCAAGTATTACAGATAATGAATGCCGCGGAATATGCACATGGTCACGGACGCTTGTTGCCACTCGCGATGGAGATTGGGAGGTTGAAGTAGAGACAATAAGTAGTGGCCTTGATGTATCTGTATCACCTGCTTCATTTAGGCTTCAAGAGGGAGAGTCACAAGAAATTGAAGTCAGCATTAACAGCTTTGGCGCATCCAAAGTCGAATATTCATTTGCAAGATTACGACTGACGTCTCCCGTTTCACCTGACTTGCTTTTGCCCATCTCTGTGCAGGGCAGCATTGGCGATTTACCTACAAGTGCTGATGTGCTTTTGCGGCGTAACAACGATGAGTTCACATTAGAAAACCTATCAACTATCGATATTGATGGACTTTCAGGTACCGTCTTTGGGCCGACTGAGCCAACATTCATCAGTATCTTATTATCAGAAGATAGCGAACCTCGTGCCATTTTGGATGATCTCACTGATGGTATCCACCTTGTAGAGTTTTCCGTACCCGAGGATGCAAAACGGCTTGTAGCTAAAACTACAGCATCCAGTGCATCCGATGTCGACCTTTATGTATTTAGAGATGAAAATGAAGATGGTTTCTTATCTGAAGCGGAGCAACTAGCGGCAAGTCTAACCAGTGGTGTAGTAGAAGAGGTCCAAATTAACTTTCCAGAACCAGGTAACTACACCATTGTGTTACAGAATTTCAGTGGTTCCAATGCGCCGCAAGATAGCGTATCCGCACATTACGCAATAGTGGACAATCAAATCTCCTCGGAGGTAACTGCAACAATACCAGGCAGCGTGGAAGATGGCGTGCCTTTTGACATTGGTGTTGTATATGCACTACCCAACGTGATTGAAACACCTATTCAATATGGCGCTTTAGGCCTGTCAGATAGCGTAAACGATCTTGATTTTCTCGGCACCATTAATTTGGATTTTGTTGTTGGGGAATAGGATACTTCCATTACTGGGAGTCCGACTAGAGTGGCGGCAAATGATGTTGTCTCATTACAAGCGATTATTCAAGAAAACAACACAGCTCAAGAGCGTAGCTATGAAATTAGTGTCCCAATGCCAGTTGGAGCAGTATTTAGTGATTTTACGTCGCAAAATCAAGGTCGAATAGAAAACAACGCGCTTAAATGGGAGGTTGTTAAATCTGCAAACAGCACAAGTGACACGATACTGGACTTTGACATTCTTATTGTTGATGACTCTGCACCCGGGCCGATCACGGTGAGTCTTACCAGTGAATTACTAGATCGCGAATTTACAAGTGTATTTAACCCCGAAAGTTTCACAGGAATTCAAATTGAAGGAGCACCAACCTTATCTATCAATAACGGTAATGGGCTCTCATTTGAAGTAAGAGAAACACAACAATTGACTATCCCCTTCACGACCACCGATCCAAATGGAGATAATGTTATTCTAACGGTGAGTCAAACTAGCGGTACGACTGCAAACGTTCAAAACAATGAAAATAACATCATAATTAACGCGCCGAATGTGACTGAAGATGAAACAATTATATTTAATGTTACCGCTACGGATGCGTTTGAAAATCAAACGACTTCTAGTTTGAGTGTTGCTGTCACCAATAATAATCCACCGGTTATAGACTCGATAAGTGCACCTTCAACGGGTGCTGCCGGACAGTCAATCAATATTAGTTTTAATGCCAGTGATGAGGATGGCGACGCACTGAATTTCAGTATCAATCAATCGCAAGGATCGAGCGGCAGCTTTATTTTACCCAACACCGGGACTTCAGCCAGTTTCACATTGTCAGTAGACGATGGAATAGACACCGTAACACAAGTTGTAACAGTTACGATAACGACTCCTCCGCCCTCCTCCGGCTCTGGTGGCGGCGCTATGCAATGGTACCTTGGCGTTTTCTTAATATTGATTTCCCTTTTGCGCCTCAAACGAAAAACAGTTTAACCATGTACGCTTTGTGACGCAGCAATTCTTTATTACCGCATCGCTGCAGATGCTTGAATATATCTTACTCGCGCGGTCATCATTATGGCTGCGCATGTCAACCCAATAATAAAACCAATCCAAAACCCTCGCGCTGTTAAGCCAGTTGCAATCCAATCTGTAAGGCCCAGGATAAGGGCAGCCGGAAAACCTATGCCCCAGTAAGAAAACAAGGAAATTAACAACATGGCTTTGTTATCCTTATAACCCCTTAATGCATTGGCGCCAACAACTTGAATAGCGTCCGAAAATTGGAATACCGCAGCGAAAAGTAGCAACACGGCAGCCATTTCAATGACCGCCGATTCTGTTGTGTAGAGTGAGGCTATCGTCGTAGCGCCAACGATTGTAATGGTAGCGGTAAAAGCAACGGTACTTGCGGCAATTAGCAATCCTGCATTATATGCCACGGGCGCGTTTAGGGGCTCATTTTTACCAATACAAAAACCAATACGTATCGCAACTGCCAACCCGATACTAAGCGGAATTTGAAATATAAGAGAGCTAAAATTTAAAGCGATTTGATGTGCCGCCACTACGTTTGCGCCATAAGGGGATAGCAATAATGCAATTGACGCAAAAAGCGTGACTTCTGCCAGTAAAGTAAATGAAATTGGTAACCCATGCCGCGTAAGGTCTACGATACTTTTGAAACAAGGTTTTGGGAACGATTGATACAATTTTATATATTGAAGCGATGGCGCAAAATAAGTGTATAAAAACGTCGCCAATGCCATTGTAAAAATCACGAGCATAGTGGCTAGTCCGCAACCCGCTCCTCCCATTTCAGGCACGCCAAAAGCCCCATAAATAAATATGTAATTAGCAGGAATATTAACCAGAAGACCCGCAAACATGATCATCATCGTTGGACGAGTTAATGACATCCCTTCGCAATAGTTTCGAAGACACTGATACACGGCAAATGCTGGTGCTGCGAGCAAAATGTATCGCACATAATCCGTCGCAATCAACTGCATTTCATAATCCATTGAAAGCAGTTCAAATACCCTTGGTAATATCCATTTTGCACCGATGCATAAAAACCCTACGCTGACGCTAATATAGAAACACTGAAAAACCCAGTTAGATATATGATGATGTTGTTTGGCACCATTAAGCCTTGCTACTTGTGGAGAAAGTGCAAGACATAATCCTTGCAAGAAAATAAGGATTGGAAAAGTAACAGCGACACCAATCGCAACGGCAGCCATATCGACCGCGCTATAACGGCCCGCCATTATACTATCAGACACACCCATTAGCGTTTGTGTGATTTGTGCAATTAACAACGGCCAAGCAAGCGACAACAGCTGTTTGACTTCGTATTTAAGTGTGTTTTTTGTCAATGTGGTGCTACGGCGTTATGGAGGCCGCATATATTAATCAAAATTTAGCTCGATGCAATTAGAGCGTGTTGATCTTTGTTCATTATTTGAGCAGCAGGTCATTTAGCCGGCAGGCAACCGCAAATGAGTGTGGTTTGGTGGTGCCAAATGAGCGAATTTGTGGGCAGTATGCCGGCTAAATGGCCGCTGCCCGGAGGGCTGTCACCTATAATGACCTATTTCTGTGTTCTCGCTGGTTTATTTGGATTGCCAAACTGCACCATCGACGCCTTGAACTAGCCCATTATAGGAGGCAGCTCAAAAAATGAACAAAGGTCAACACGCTCTAACGTCTTTTTAACTTTGATTAATAAAGTGATTTATGGAGATAACTCAATTCTGTACTACATTTAATACAGTGTCTTCACTTTTCTTTATCTTGGTAAATGATCATGGAACATATATGGATCGATATTTTTCTCGCCTTATTCTTCACGTTCGTCGCTGTCTTTTATACGCTGTTAATTCTTAAAAAACAAAATGACAATGCAACTATTCAATGCGTCCACATGGGCGAAAAGTATTCTATACACTGGATAAATCATGTTACTTTTCGTATTTTTCGAATTGCCATTTGGGCATATTGCGTAGCAAGACTGTTTATTCCGTCTATTGACCATTACGTGCAATTGATGCCTCCACTTGACCAGCCGTTAATAAGAGCTTTTGGTGTTTTTTTGATGGTGACTGGATTTCTGCTGGCGTTAGTTAGCAATGCCAGCCTTCAAAGAAGCTGGCGTTCAGGCATAGATAGACATGCTGAAATTCAGCTAGTTACAGAGGGTCTCTATCACCTAAGTCGAAATCCTGCGTACATTGGCGTTGGTTTAGCACAGCTTGGCTTCTTTATTGCGCTTCCGACAGCATTTACCTTTATCTGTTTGTTAGTCGGAATGATTGCGTTATCCATCCAAATAAAACTTGAAGAGAAACATCTTGTGTCGATATTTGGCAACGAATACAAAGACTACATGCACAAAGTACCAAGGATAATTTAGCTCAGCGCGAATAGAACTTGTTACACAACGTCCAAGTTAAAGCGTGCGTCTATACTCTCGCGCGCTTTCTCACACAGTCATGCCTCTGCTTAGGCAAAAAAACACCTAATCTTTCGCTCAATGGGTTACGTAAGCTGATATAGTTGCATACGTGTTGTTCTAATGTATATTGCAACCAACAAATAATTAGGCCTTAGAATAAACACGTTTATTTTTAACCTCACAGTTACGGAACATGTATGGCATTTGGTGGTACTGAAAACTATATCGCGAGCACAGAATTACTACTAGCGGTAAACGCTGCGATCACATTACAAAAACCCTTGTTGATAAAAGGCGAGCCAGGTACGGGTAAGACGATGCTTGCCGAAGAGCTAGCAAAGAGTCTAGATGTTGAGCTTATCCAGTGGCACATCAAATCAACGACAAGGGCGCAGCAAGGACTTTATGAATACGACGCCGTTTCCCGACTTAGAGATAGCCAACTGGGTGACGAACGCGTTAAAGACATCGCAAATTATATTGTCAAAGGTAAACTCTGGGAGGCGTTTACGTCAGAACAACGCCCTGTTTTACTCATCGATGAAATTGATAAAGCCGATATTGAATTCCCAAATGATTTGCTATTAGAACTCGATAAGATGGAGTTTTTTGTTTATGAAACACAGGAAGTTGTAAAAGCAAAACAACGCCCTATCGTGATTATTACGTCAAACAACGAAAAAGAACTTCCGGATGCATTTTTGCGACGCTGCTTTTTTCACTATATAAACTTCCCATCAGCTGATGAAATGCGCCAAATTGTCAATGTGCATTACCCCGATATCAAAAAGCAACTCCTTGATAACGCACTTCAATCATTTTTCCAACTGCGCGACGTCAATGGACTAAAAAAGAAACCATCAACGTCTGAATTGATTGATTGGCTAAAACTATTAGTGTCAGATGACATTCCGGCAGAGGCGTTATTAGACAAAAACAACAAAAATGCATTACCGCCATTATATGGTGCGCTGTTGAAAAACGAGCAAGATGTTCATCTTTTTGAAAAGTTAATGTTTATGGCTCGACGCAATGCTGATTGATTTTTTCTTTTGTCTTCGAAAGCACAAAGTGAAGACATCAATTACAGAATATCTAGATTTATTAAACGCGCTCGACAATAAGATTGTTAGTGGCGATGTTAACGATTTTTATAGCCTCTCTCGTGCTGTATTGATTAAAGATGAAAGCCAATTTGACAAATATGACCGCGCATTCGCTGAATATTTTAAAGGTGTTCAACAAATCGATTTGTTCGATAAAGACATCCCGCATGATTGGTTACGCAAAGAAATCGAGCGAATTTTGTCAAAGGAAGAAAAAGAAAAAATTGAATCGATGGGTGGCCTGGATAAACTGATGGAAACGTTAAAAGAACGTTTGGAAGAACAAACCAAACGCCATCAGGGAGGAAACAAATGGATAGGCACTGGCGGCACCTCCCCCTTTGGTGCTTATGGTGATAATCCTGAAGGCGTTCGCATTGGCCAAGATAAAAACCGAAACTTCAGTGCTGTCAAAGTCTGGGATAAACGTCAATATAAAAATCTCGCTAATGACGTCGAGCTAGGCACTCGAAACATAAAGGTTGCTTTGAGAAGACTTCGGAAATTCGCCCGCACTGGTGCCAGTGAAAAATTAGATATCAATGATACGATTCGCTCAACCGCACGAAACGGCGGTTATTTGGATGTTAAAATGGCACCGGAGCGTCACAACGCCATTAAGATTTTGCTGTTCTTTGACGTCGGTGGTTCAATGGATCCCCATATTAAATTATGCGAAGAACTCTTCAGTGCTGCACACGCTGAATTCAAACACATTGAATATTTTTACTTCCATAATTGTGTATATGAGTCGCTGTGGCAAGACAATGGTAGACGCGGTCGAGGCGATGTATCAGTGCATGATGTCATACATAAATATGGCAGTGACTACAAAATTCTTTTTGTGGGTGATGCTACTATGGGCCCTTACGAAATCACCTATCCTGGTGGCAGTGTTGAGCACTGGAATGAAGAGCCAGGCGCAACATGGATGCAGCGATTACTCAACCACTTTGAATATTCAGTCTGGCTAAATCCACAACCAGAGGCATATTGGAGCTACCATAGCTCTATTCAAATCATTAAAGAAATCATGCAAAACCGTATGTATGCAATGACATTAGATGGTCTAACTGAGGCAATACGGGCACTCCTTAAACATTAGATTTGAACTCCACAAAATGCTGTAACCCTAAGACGTCGAAAAAATTCTTTGTTTTGACAAGTACTTCAGTTGAGACGCGGTTGAAATACTAAACAAAAGTCCATTTATTCCGATACCTTCCGTAAGTCGCCAGCAATAACTTCCCTTCATATGTTGAATAAATTTAGTCTTAGAGTTAAATCGATGGTCTCGCCAGGTATAGTGCTTGGTCTGCTAGTTTTAATGGGCATTTCGGGCCACCAGTTTTATGCCAATCTAGACAGTACCGTCAATGGCATTACAAACGATCTGGCGCCAGATAGCGGTATTGCATCAGATTTGATGTCAAACCTTCTGCTCAAACGTCTAGCGATGAAAGACTATTTGCAATCTGGCAATGAGGAGAAAATTTCGGAGTTCAACGGGCTTCATGACGAATACAAAGTGTTAATGGAAAAAGCTGAAGCATCAATCCAAAACCCGCAGCGTAAAGCGATACTAAATGAAATATCCACCTTTAGTGAATTGTACACGTCTACGTATAACAATGCCGTTGTGACAAACATGAGAGAACGCAACCGACTTGTATATAACGTTCTTAATGTGAAAGGTCCCGAAATTCGCAAAGCTTTGTCAGAAATTATGAAGACCGCTTATGAGGACGATGACAGCTATGCCGCATATTATGCAGGATTGGTTCAACAACACGTAATGCTAGGCAGACTGTATGCGTCTCGCTTCCTTGTTGAAAACGATGAAGATTCTGTAGCTAGAGTTCAAAAGGAAATTGTTTCAGCAAATCAGGAGCTTGAACGTTTAGTAGATAATCTTGAAAACCCGGTACGACGAGATTTGGCAGCTTATGTAAAACAGGAATTAGCTGCATATGAGACCGCGTTTAACGACGTGGTAAATGCAATTTACAATCGAAACGAAGCCGTGACCGAGACGTTAGATGTTATTGGTCCGCAAATGGCAATGCTCAGCCAGCAGCTAAAGGATAGCGTATTTGAATCATTGACAGAGATAGGCGAGCAGGTCCACACGGATATCAAATCTGCACAAAATAATAATCAAATGATCATCATAATCGCATGTATTATGGGAATTTTAATTTCGCTGATCATTTCTCACACGATTGTTAAATCTGTGAAAAAAGCACGAGATATAGCGCAAAATATAGCTGACGGTAATTTGGATTCTTCTATCGATACAAACAGCAATGACGAAGTCGGTGATTTATTGAAATCACTGAACTCAATGCAAACAAAAATGACAGTCGTTATTGAAGAAGATATACAAAACGTCATCGACCAAGCTAAGGTAGGAGATCTTTCTCAACGGGTCAGCGAAGACGATAAGCAAGGGTTTTACAAAAAGCTTGGAGACGGCATCAACGAATTATTAGAAGTAAACAATATGGTTGTTGATGATACAGCGCTTATGTTCGATGCGATGGCGAATGGAAACTTAGATCATAGGATCACGAATCGATACCAGGGTATTTTTAATGAGCTGAAGATTAACGCGAATCGCACAATGGATAAGTTGACACAAGTCATCGAAACCGATGTACAGGCACTGGTTGCATCCGCTCGTTCTGGAGATCTCACTCAGCGTATTGCGTTGGATGACAAGCAAGGTTTTTTTGAATCACTAAGTTCAGGGGTAAATGACCTAGTTGCCATAAATGAAAAAGTCATTGACGATACCAGCCGCGTTTTTGGAGCTTTGTCCAACGGAGATTTGTCTCAAACAATACAGACAGAATATGAAGGCGCATTTAATCAACTAAAATTAGACGCCAATTTAACGATGAAGAAACTTGCGGATGTCATCGATAATGATGTGCAGAATATGGTGGATAAGGCGGGACGCGGTGAACTTGACAGTCGCATAAGCTTAGCTGGCAAGGATGGTTTTTTTGCCCGATTATGCTCAAGTATCAACGCACTTGTAGATACAAGTGAGAATATACTCAACCAATCAGCACAAGCAATGGCACGTATGTCCGAGGGAGACCTGACACAAAAAATCGACGGCGAATATGAAGGCTTGTTTAATCAGATTAAAAATGACACTAACAACACAATCGCTCAGTTAACAAAAACAATCTCTGAAATCAATTATGCGTCAGAACAGGTCAACACTGGTTCATCCGAAATTGCTGCTGCCACCTTCGATTTAAATCGTAGAACCGAACAACAAGGTGCATCAATACAACAAACAGCCGCCAGTATCGAACAAATGAAACAGCTTCTGGAACAAAACTACGTCAAAGCACAAGATTTAACAGAAATGAGCAGTGCAGCTAAAGATCTGGCTCAAAGAGGTGGAGAAGAAGCAGAATACGCTGTTTCAGCGATGAGTGAGATAGATAGAACAAGTAATGAAATTGCAAATATTATAAGCGTTATCGACGGCATCGCTTTTCAGACTAACTTATTGGCACTCAATGCAGCTGTAGAAGCAGCTAGAGCTGGAGAACAAGGTCGGGGATTTGCGGTCGTAGCTACTGAAGTCAGAGCACTGGCTCAACGCTCTTCTGCCGCTGCAAAAGAAATCAACTCACTTATCTCTAATTCAGTTGCGAAAGTCAAGGAAGGCAAGCAACTCGTTAATAAGTCTGGTGACATTTTGCAAGAAATCATTGAATTCTCTCACAAAGTAAATGAAGAAATGAAGGGGCTGAGTGAGTCCACACAAGAACAAAGAATCGGTATTTCTCAGGTGAATTCAGCGATACATCAGATGGATGATACGGCACAGCAAAATGCAGCCATGGTAGAGCAAGCTACTGCAGCGAGTAATAGCATGTCAGACCAAGCCGATACACTTAACAAAATGGTAACGTTCTTTAAGCTAAGCGCCTAAACGACAAAGCGCAACTAGCAGCCCGCAACAGTGTACTAAACCCGATTTGATTAGTTTCCGAATCGGGTTTTTATGATCCGTTCTAATAAGTTATATCAAAAAAAAAGTTTTGTTTTTTTAATTTCTGCATAAGCTTATAACAATAGCAACATAAAACAGCTGGTTTGCAACCGCGTATTTATTTCCTGTATGAAACAAAAGAACAAAGGACACTTCCATGACAACATTTGATGATGCTTCGCTATCGATTGGCAACACCCCTCTTGTAAAACTTAATCGAGTCGTTTCGGGTAACGTATATGCCAAGATTGAGAGCAGAAACCCAAGTTTTAGCGTTAAATGCCGAATCGGCGCAAACATGATTTGGGATGCTGAAAAGAAAGGAGTATTAACAAAAGATAAGGAAATCATCGAAGCCACAAGCGGTAATACCGGCATTGCACTAGCCTTTGTCGCGGCCTCTAGAGGCTACAAGATCACGCTAACAATGCCAAGCAGTATGAGTCTTGAGAGACGCAAACTTCTCAAGGCCCTCGGTGCTAATTTAGTGTTAACTGAACCTCCCAAAGGGATGAAAGGCGCTGTTGCTAAAGTACAAGAATTGATGGATCAGAACCCCGGTAAATACGTGCCGATGCATCAGTTCGATAATCCAGCTAACCCTGAAATCCATGAGAAAACAACCGGCCCAGAGATTTTTGAAGCGACAGATGGACAAATTGATGCGTTTATTGCAGGTGTTGGCACCGGCGGAACCATTACAGGTGTTACGCGGTACTTAAAACAGACTAAAGGTAAGCCTATTTCTGCTGTCGCCGTTGAGCCGGAAGATAGCCCAGTGATAACACAAGCAATGGCAGGTGACGAACTTACCCCTGCACCTCATAAAATACAAGGTATCGGCGCTGGTTTTATTCCTGGTAACCTTGACCTAAGCCTCATCGACGAAGTGGAGCGCGTTTCCAATGAAGACTGCATGGAAATGTCGAGACGTTTGATGAAAGAGGAAGGTATTTTGGCTGGTATTTCATCAGGCGCAGCGGTTGTTGCGGCGAAGCGCTTTGCTGAACGCCCAGAGAATAAAGATAAAATCGTTGTTGTCTTGCTTGCAAGCGGCACAGAACGTTATCTAAGCAGTCCAATGTTTGCTGGACAGTTTACTGAACTTGAAGAAGTTCAGTAAGACTTCATTAGAGCAACTAGAAGCTTCATTCTCAAAGCATTTTGTTTTAAGCAACATTGTTGTCAAAACGCTAAAGCTATTTATCTTAATTAGGGCGCAAGTCGCGCCCTAAAACTTTTACTTAAATTTTTCCTAAATTCGCCGATATTCGTTTGGTAAGCCACCAAGGGGTCAGTATGCGTATTTCATGTATTTTTCTTATTTTCGCTGTAGTTTTCACAACCTTCGGTTGTAAAGATGATGGTTTACGTGCGGGTAGATACGGCATGATGAGTGATGGAACGCCGCAGTACACAGCACTCAAATTTACGAAAGCGATTTATAAAGAAAAAGATCTAGCACCTGCCTTAGAGCTAACAACAGCCAGATTTGGAAAAGTCGTGGCGTCATATCACACGCCGAGAAATGTCCAAAGACAGATCTTCAACGTAAGATTCGACGAAGTAGAAGCGGAGATCGTTGCAGGCGGCACGTTACTGAGTACGGATACACGTGACGATGCAGAAATAGAAATAAAACTCGATGGCAATTACCTCGGCGAACGCAAATGGGACTTAAAAACCATTAAGTTACTGAAGGAAAATGGCAATTGGAAAGTGGCCGCAGTAAGAGAATCCGTCCCGCAATAAAGTGCATTTGCGATAACTTTTCAAAACGCGATGCGCTGCACATTTACCTTGGCAGATTATCGCCCCGCTGCCACTCCTTCTCTTCTGGGATCAGCACCGCCATACAGTTTTCCATCTTTTATCATGATAGCGTGTATACCTGAGTTCAAATCACGGACTTGAACATCATGACCTTTTTTAATTAATGCTGACTCGAGATTTGCAATACTAGTTCCTTTTTCCAAAGCTGTGTAGTCATTGCGATTGGTAATACGCGGAAACTCAATTGCCGATTGGATATCCATACCGTAGTCGAGGACGTTAATAATTGTCTGCGCTACGTAGCTGATAATACGACTACCACCAGGCGACCCTACTATCAACTTCAGATTGCCATCTTTATCGAATACCATGGTGGGCGACATTGAGCTTCGTGGTCGTTTATTAGCTTCAACTCTATTTAGCACTGGTACGCCATCTCTATCGGGATCCAACGAAAAGTCAGTGAGTTGGTTGTTTAACATAAATCCATCCACCATCAGTCCAGAACCGAACATAAACTCGACACTGGTGGTCATAGAAACCGCATTGCCTTGTTTATCTACAATACTGATATGACTGGTGTTGCTTAATTCATATGCATTGTCTTTTCCAACACTTAGCGCGGAATAAGGCTTACCTGGTTTAGCTTTTGTCCAAGGCTTTTGCATTGAGATAAGAGAAGCGCGCTCATTCATATAACGTGGATTTACCAACGGCACTGGTGAAATCCCCAAAAATGCCAAATCTGCAATAAAATGGGCTCGATCAGCATATGCCAGTGCACTTGCTTGACTGTAAAGATGCACAAATTCAGCAGAATCAGGTGCATATTTTGATAAGTCAAAACGCTCTAACCCTTTGAGGATATGCATGACAGAGACGCCTCCGCTACTGGGCGGTGCCATTCCACATACTTTGTAGCTGCGATAAAAACCGCACATGGGGCTGCGTTTTACCGCCTGATATTGCGCTAAATCTTTAGTAGAAAGTGAGCCTGGATTGATTGACGCAAACCTGACGGTATCTGAAATTTTCTGCGCTAGTTCACCCGTATAAAAATAGTCAGCACCTTCATTTGCGATGCCCGTTAATGCCTTAGCTAATCCCTTATTTTGACGCACAAAACCTTCTTTCAAGAAATCGTCTTGGTATTTAAAATAAGATGCCGATTCAACAAACGCATGTAAACCCGGATGAATATCTATTGCCAATAAACGTGCCAACCTAGGACTTACTTCAAATCCCACTGTTGATTGCTCGATGGCGTCATCAAACAATTCACTCCAGTTGAGTTTGCCATGTGCTTGGTGTGCCATTTCCATTGCCCTTAATACACCAGGGACACCTACCGAGTTGCCGCCTACGACAGCATCGCGCCACGACATTGTGTTGCCATCTTTCTCGAACATATTTGCATCTGCTGCCGCTGGCGCTGTCTCTCTGCCATCATAAGTGAATAGTCTTTGTTTTTGGTTGTCCCAGTATAGAATGAAAGCACCTCCACCAATCCCCGATGATTGCGGCTCGACCAGTGTAAGCATTGCCTGTATAGCTATTGCTGCATCAATCGCAGAACCGCCCTGCTCTATAATCCGCTTGCCTGCCCAAGTAGCATAGGGGTTTGCGCTAGACACCATAAATTCTGTGGCAGATGAAAGTTTATTATCAGCAACACCGGTGGCTGCTTCTGGCTCGCGATCTTCTCGCGCAGGTGCTTCAAGTTTTGCCGTTTGAGCGACACAAGCAGTTTGAAATAAACACAATCCAAGGAAAAAAAGCAGTAACAAGTTGGAGCGATGATTCATATTACTCTCTGAATATTTTTTGATTAACGGGTCGTTTGTCTAAAAAAGCACTGAATGCTTCTTGTGCTGAAGCTCGCTGCATCGCAGATGCAAACACTTCTAACTCTACATCTATATGTGACTTAATAAATGTTTTATTACTCTTAAGAAGCTTTTTCGTATCAATTAGCGCTGTTCGAGGCTTATTTCTGAGTTTTGTAACAACGTCGTCTACCGTTTGCTGTAAATCGTCAGCGGAACTTTCGGTGATGATTTCACATTCTTTTGCGACGTCGACGTCAAAAAACTCACCTAACATTAGTAATTTTGCTGCCTTCAAATGTCCAGCAAATCTCGGAATGAGATAACTTGATGCATATTCGGGGACCAGGCCCAAATTGATAAACGGCATTGCAAATTTGGCATTTTTGTGAGCATACACAAAATCACAGTGCAACAGCATGGTAGTACCTATCCCAACCGCAAGGCCTTCAACTTTAGCTACCACTGGCACGTCACAATTTAGCAACGCTTGCATGAATTTAACAGTCTCATTAACGCCTGTTGTGCTTTGTGCAGATGCAAACTCAGCAACATCATTGCCTGATGTAAAGACACCATTGATACCTTCTATGACAACTACGCGTACGTCGCCGTCTTTTGCACTATTAATCGCGTCCGCCATCGCTTTGTACATGCTAGGCGTCAACGCATTTTTTTTATCAGGTCGATTGATCGTGACCGTCAGAACTTCATCGTTATTTTTAACTGTAATCATCTACAACTCTTACATTTGAAAACGGATTTTCTATCATTACAGCAAAGGTTAATGAATTACTTCCATTACCTTAGCTTTGAGATCATGTTAGCATTCGCGTCGAAGATTTCACAACACGCCGAATTATTTAACGTAAAGCAATGCCGAACCGACCACAAATAAATAAACATTCGTTAGGTGCTGTTAACCTTAAAAATGGCTTGTCGTTTTTCATTATTCTATTGTTAAGTGCGATTGTGTTTATCTGGCCAGACGCCAATCCACATTTAGAATTCAATCGCATCAACCTGCAACAACATGAATATTATCGACTGTTCACATCGAGTTTAGTACACAACAACATTCATCATCTATGGCTTAATCTTCTCGGCGGTCTTTTGCTCTATTTACTGTTTTTTGAGCACTTTACACCCATCAACCAGATCGTTGTCTTCATTATCTGTAGTTTATCCGTCAGCATAGGAATTTTTTACTTTTCATCATTTGATATCTACATGGGACTTTCGGGATATCTTCATGGTATTTTTGCATGGGCAGTGCTCAAAGAACTTTTATCAAAGCGAAAAAGCGCATGGCTACTCGCGATAGTTGGCATTGCGAAACTGGTGCACGAACAAGTTGCTGAACAATCACAGCCACAGGAAACACTTATCGGCATCGCTATTGCAACCGATGCACACTTATTTGGTGCACTCGGCGGCGTTTTACTCTGCCTTTTCACACTTACTTTGACTAAACTGCGCGTAATTCAATCACAATAACAAGCGCATGTTTAACTATAAATTTTCTTCAAACAGTTTATAAATTCTTCTGTATTCATCTAACCATGAACTCGGTTGCACAAACCCATGCGGCTCGACAGGATAAATAGCCGTTTCAAAATCTTCTTTTTCTAACTCAATCAAACGTTGGACGAGTCGAACGACATCAACAAAAAATACATTATTGTCTACCATAGGCGCATTGATAAGCAGTGATTCTTCAAGCCCTTCGGCAAAGTAGATAGGTGAACTTCTTTCATAAGCAATCGGATCGACATTTGGAGTATTTAAGATATTGGAGGTGTATGGCGTGTTGTAATGCGCCCAATCAGTGACTGGTCGTAACGCTGCACCTGCTTTGTATAGGTCAGGCTCTGTAAACAACGCCATAAAGGTTAAAAACCCTCCGTACGAGCCTCCATATGCCCCTATTTTATCTCTATCTACATTTGTGTTTTCAACAAGCCAATTGACACCGTCAACATTGTCTTGAATTTCAGATTTCCCCATATGACGATAGATAGCAGTGCGCCAATCTCTTCCATAACCTGCAGACGCTCTGAAGTCCATGTCTAAAACAACATATCCTTGTTTCACCAAAAACGTGTGAAACATGAACTCTCTAAAGTAGCTTGACCATCCCAAGTGCGCATTTTGAAGGTATCCTGCACCGTGATTAAACACCACTGCGCGTCTTTTTTCAGTATCAACGTCATCAGGCAAATAGATGCGCGAATAAATCGGCTGTTCTGTGTGGCTAGAGGGCACCGGCACTATTTGTGGAGACACCCAATCTATGGACAAGAATTCATCACTTATAGTACTGGTGAGTTTTTCTGCAGAAGCATTGTCTTGCAGACGCAACGCATAAAGCTCTGGCGGTCGCACTAGCTTGCTATGGGTTAACACTAATGAATTTTCGGTCGGACTAATAGCGTAATCGGTCATTCCGTTGAGGTTCGTCAGTGCCTTACTTTCGTCGGTATTCATATCGTACTGATAGATTTCGTAGATACCGGGATGTTTTTTGTTTGCTTTGTAAAGAAAAAAGCTATCGTCTTTACTCAAATAAACATTATCAACAACAAATCTACCGCTAGTTATAGCAGATTTTTCTTGCGTCAGTGGCTTTATGTAAAGCTGAGAATAACCGCTTTCTTCACTTAAAAAATACAGGGTTTCAACATTGTTAAACCACCCAAATTGATTAAAACGATAATTTATCCATGCACTATCCTGCATCCTATGCTGAACATTTAACTTTGCAGAATCAGGTGAAACCGTCACCAACCATCGATCTTTATTGTCCCAAGCCTCTAGCATAATCGCCGCTTGCTGACTGGAACTGTGCCATTTGATAGGATCTTCAGTGGCATACCAGTCGAATAACAACCCGATATCGCGCGGTAGTCTGTTAACTTTATATTCTTCACCACGAGCCTTTGCATTTTCACGTTTTACATCTGCCAAAACATCCTCGTTGTAACCTGGCAACGCCTTATATGACAGGGTCTTGATTTCGCCGGTAGCGACATTGATCAAATCAATTTGATGACTAATAGGACTTGCGTCTGCCACCCGTTGCCGCACCGATTGCGCCTTGATTCGACCATCCTCTTCTATGTAATCCGGCATTATATCCGTTTCATTTCTCGTCGGACTGTCTTTTGTCGATGCAATCAACGCCCACTTTCCATCTGGCGATAGACTGGCTAAAACCAATCTATGTGTTTTATTCAAGTACACCTCGGTCGTCCCAAAACTCGGGTTCATTTGTTCAAGTTCACGTTTTGCTTTTTCAATATCAGCTCTGTTTTTTCGCTGTACATTTTCGTACTGAATGAGTCTAAGTTGTTCTTGCGCGATATAGTCTTTGGGAGGCTTGACAGCTAGTGGCTTGTCGGCGTAATGCCATGTTAAATGTTGCGTTTTTAGTCCAGTTGTGACGTCTATACTATAGAAGCTATTACTGTTTCGTACTGATACGCCCGCCCCCTGAAAATACGAAAGACCTGAGTATGTATTTGTATCCCTCGTGAGCTGTTGTATTTGTTCACTCCCTCTTTGCTTTACAAAAACATTACCTTCAAAAATCCAGCTTACAAAAGTCATTTCGGGTGAATCAATGTATTCATCAAAGTGGAATTGATGCAATTGCTCAAGCGCAATGCTCTCACCATTTCCTTGTCCAGCATCAGTTTTATAAAAATCACGTACAACGCTGTTTTCTCTTTTTCTTTGATAAATAATACTGTCGCTATCAGGCGCAAAACCTGCAGCTTCTGGTTGCCTGCCAAGCCAATCAGGGTCTGACATGATCTGTTTTAGCGTGAGGGAAACCGTTGCCTTATTTTGTTCATTCGATACCGGGCTATCCTGCGCAATTATTTGTGTATTAAATTCTGGCAAATCGACTGTTGGCCTGAGGTCAGCAGTAGAGGTGCAACTAAATGAGAATGCTATAAAAAATAAGAGAACGTAATTTTTTTTGTGATGCATGTGATACCTGCAAGTGGTCGATTTGTTCGCTTGGTAAAACCAAACTACTTAAGCATTTTAATTTTAGTAAGTAATTTAGGAACATAGAAATCAAATATTTCTGAAGTAGCATTTTAGAGTGATATGATCTAAATACCATCATCAGGATTATGAAACTTCAAATACGAAAGCACGGCCAAAGAAAAGCGAATCATGAAAAACATTATTAAACAAATCATACTCATAACTTCACTGACGATTTCCGTATCTAGTCATGCGATGACCGACTGTCCAGATGTCTTAAAGCATATCAAACGCAAACTCAACTCCCAGGAAACGGTCAACCTTTGTGAATCCTATAATGGCAGTGCCGTTCTGTTCGTTAATACTGCAAGCAAATGCGGTTTTACACCACAGTTCGAAGGACTTGAAAAGCTCTACAGTGAATTTAAGGACCAAGGCCTTGTTATATTAGGGTTTCCATCTCACTCTTTTAACCAGGAACACGCTGACGAAGCTCAAACTGCTGAGCTATGCGAGCTAACGTATGGCGTTAATTTCCCGATGTTTGAAACAGTGTCAGTAAAAGGCGATGACGCCGACCCGTTATTTGCGCAGTTGAAGAGAAAAACGGGAAAGGAGCCTAAATGGAATTTTAACAAGTTTCTGATGAACAAATCCGGGGATATATTCACACATTATGGTAGTAGCGTGAAACCAAGTGATGAGGAATTCCGGAGTGATATAAAAAACGCGTTAAAGTAATCGCTAGAAATACGCAAGGCACGCAGTAGATGACAAATCATTTCCTATCGGATTAAAGAAGTGATTGAAGGAGAATGTAGCTTCCGGTTCAGACGATCTGACAAAACAAAATAAAATAAACATAATTTTTACAAATATTTAAGTTATTTTTAATATTATTGCAGGAAATATGAGTATGTATATATATACTTAAATAACGTGTAAACGTGAGTTATCGTTTTGTTGTATGCAAGGGGCATCAATATGTTAACGAATGAAGCCAAAAAATTCTTCAATGTCGCGGATCATCACAGGATGGTTTATGACAAACAAAAAAGTAACTGGAAAGTTAGACACGGCATTGATATGGATGATCTTTACTACACAGAATACAACAATAAAAACGAAGTTATCGCAATCTACCATGCCTTTCATCACGTAAGTCTGGAACCCCCCAAATTGATATACAAACAAGGATGGACGAAATATGATCCCCACAACAAAATAGTGGATGGAGGATACCACTACCCTTTCAAGTCAGAACGTACTTTTTGAAATGTCTGGAGGCGGTTTTACTTTCTAAAAACACCTAGTTGTGTAGACGATAAATTACTGCTGATTTTCAGGCAATAAAAAGCCCCACCGAAGTGGGGCATCAACACACTCAACTAGGAACACACGCTGATTGGCCAGTTGATAACCAATCAGTACTATTAATAGTCTGTAACCATGGTGAAAAGTTCACTAATATTTGCATCAAAGTTTTTCCATGCGTCTGATGCAGACGTATCACCCATCGCTAAACCCTCGATATATATGAAGTTTATATCCTCAAAGCCAATGAATTCTAAAAAATTTTTAATGTAATCGCTTTGAGTATCCATCGGCGTTCCTTGGTATTTACCGCCTCGCGCTGCCAATATCGTCGCTTTTTTACCCGTTACCAGGCCTTTGGGGCCTTTTGAGGTGTATTCAAAAGTTTTTCCTGCCCGTGCAATGCGATCAAAATAGGCTTTTAATGTCGATGGGATTCCAAAATTATACATCGGAACTGCAAGCACGACCTCGTCCGAGCTAAACAATTGTTCGATAAAATGATCGCTATGGTTAGCCAATGCTTCCTGTGAAGAACTCCTTTCTGACGCATTGGTACGCCACGCCTGCATCTCTTCTGCACTCAAATGCGGTAGGCCGTAATCATTAAGATCCAGCTCAGTAATATTTGCAGGTTTGTTTTCATTAAGCGCTTTTATATATTTCTTGGCCGCTTTATTACTGTTACCTGCAGCACCGTTAAGACTTGAATTTATGACTAAAACTGATTTCATAACACACTCGCTGTTTTTGAAGTTGTGTTAAGTGTAGTTTTCTTATTTATAAATGAATATTGCGAAATATTAGGTAAATTATTCGATATTTTCGAAAGCTTGCGTGAAATCATCGATCAAGTCATGAATATCTTCAATACCAACCGATATTCGTACTAGATTGTCCTTAATACCCATTTCGTTTCGTTTTTGCGGACCGTTCTCATAAAATATTGTGGACGCAACCGGCAACGCTAGGGTACGCGTATCCCCAAGATGTGTTGCTCTGAGGACTAGCGATAAGTTATTGAGGTAGCGCCTAAAGTCTATTGTCTCATCCAAACAAAAACTCAAGATAGCACCATATCGTCCACAAAAAAGCTGTTTAGCAAGATCGTGCTGAGGATGCCGTGATAGCCCCGGATAATTGACTGAGACAAATCGCTTATCCTCTGCCATAAATTCAGCCAATGCTAATGCATTTTGAGACGCCGTTTGCATGCGCATTGAAAGCGTTTCGAGGCCAATAGCAATAGGATGCGCAGACGCTGGCGCAAGTGTAGCACCAATATCTCTCAATCCGCGTTTACGGATTTGCGTCATCCCCCATAAAGACACGTCGCTTACTTTATATTTTGCGCTAATATTTTGAAACGTGCGCCAATCAAAGGTTCCTAAATCAGTAACGACACCGCCAAGTACATTTCCATGTCCAGCAATATATTTGGTCAACGAGGTTATATTAAGATGCGCCTTGACACTTTTGCTATCAAGCATAACTGACGGTGTCATCGTGTTGTCTAACACAAACAATACGTTATGTTGATGACAAATTTCGCCGATGGCAACAAGGTCAGCAACCTGCGTACCTGGGTTAGCTATCGATTCGCAAAAAAACAATTTAGTTTCTTGCCTTATCGCGTTCTTAACCATATTGGCGTCTGTAGTATCAACATATGTCACACAAATCCCAAAATTACCAAGGGCATCCATAAAACTCCGCGTATTGCCAAACAAATAACGACTGACAATAACGTGGTCACCGCTTCTTAAAAGACTAAAGAACACGGCGCTAATCGCTGCCATACCTGTCGAAAAACACGTTGACGCGACACCTGACTCCATTTCACAAAGAATATTTTGTAACCCGACTATGCTCGGGGATGAAGAACGAGAGTAAACATGCCCTGGGATTTTGCCCTGAAAAACAGCTTCAAGCTCCTCAACAGCTTCGAAATCAAACAGCACTGAGTTTGATGTTGATTGATGGACTCCCCCTTGTTCAGGCTTATTAATGAGACGGTCTGCATGAACATGACGCGTCTGCGGGGAATATTTCTTCACTTCAACCTGTCCTTATAGCTAGAAGAGTCTGTTTAACTTTGTTTATTTGGAACCACCAAACCACACTCATTTGTGATTGTCTGGTGAATAAATGACCTGCTGCTCAAAATATAAACAAAGATAAACAGACTCTATGGTCAAAATCGGCAGTTATTTTTGCTAGCGGATGTTAGCTCAGTTACAATGTGATGTATAGCCGCCATTTATTATATGTTATTGAAAAACGTCTTAATTACATGTGTATTCTATTCATAGCCATCGATCAACATAAAGATTATCCTCTTATCATCGCGGCAAATCGCGATGAATTTCATCAACGCCCCACACAGCCATCTCATGTATGGCAACGTCCATCACAAATCTTGGCGGGTAAGGATGAAATCGCCAACGGTACATGGATGGGCATAAATAAGTCCGGATATATCGCTGCAATTACTAATATTAGAGCGCCGGGTCGAGAGGTAAGTGATGCCATAAGTCGTGGCGGTCTTGTTACAGAATATTTAGATAATCAACCCTCTACAGTTTCTTATCATCAACAAATTAAGTCCTCGAGAAAGCGATATAACGGATACAATTTATTGTTTGGCAAGCTGACGCAGTTATCTGTCTACAACAATTTTGAAGACGACCTGCAGATGCTTACATCTGGTGTCTATGGATTAAGTAACGCAATGCTAAATACACCATGGCCCAAGCTTGACGCTGGAAAAGCGGAACTGGCGCGCTATTGTCAACAGGATAGTCCCATCAACATTGACCAACTATTCTCAATACTTAAAAATAAACAACCGGCACAAGATGAATTGTTACCTAAAACAGGCGTACCCATTGAATGGGAGAAAAAACTCTCCTCAATATTTATAGAATCGCCAGAATACGGAACACGCTCGAGCACACTCCTTTTGCTAAATAAACACAATGAAGTGTATTGGCAAGAACGCACGTTTAATGCGTCGGCTTATGAGACAAATAGAGTGGAACATTCCTTTAGAATTCATGAAGAACAGCACGAATTGATATAAAACCAAATTATTAGTTCGATTATGCATAAACATGGTGCATAATTGCGCGAATTTATAATCGCTATATGAGAGGAAACTTACGTGTTTGAAACCTTGCCCGCCCTTTCACCTGATCCAATACTTGGTTTATCTGCCGCTTTCAAGAAAGACACTAGCCCAAACAAAATAGATTTGGGCGTTGGTGTGTATAAAGACGAACACGGCGTTACGCCGATTCTTTCATCCGTTCGAGAAGCAATGAACATTCTTGACGGAAAAGAAGATTCAAAAGTCTACATCACGCCACAAGGTCATCAAGGTTTTATTAATGGCATGCTGGATCTCATTTTCGGAAAAAACGCGACAGTACTTAATGACAATCGAGTGGCTGCTGTGCAGGCGCCCGGCGGTTGCGGCGCTCTTCGTATTTTGGCAGAGTTATTGGTGAGGGTTAATGAAAACACGACGGTTTGGGTATCTGATCCAACATGGGCAAACCATATCCCACTGCTTGGTGATGCTGGTCTTACGCTAAAACCCTACCCCTACTTTGACAAAGACAAAGCTGGCATTAAGTTCGATGAAATGATGGCGACGCTAGGTGATGTTCAACAAGGTGATGTAGTGCTTCTTCACGGTTGTTGTCACAATCCAACAGGCGCTGACCTTAGCAAAGAGCAGTGGCAAGCAATAGCAGAACTCGCTCAGAAGAATGGTTTTTTGCCGTTTGTAGACACGGCTTATCAAGGGTTTGGTGAAGGCTTGCAAGAAGATGCTTATGGCATACGTCTGTTATCTGAATCTGTTGATGAAATGATTGTCGCAGCGTCATGTAGTAAGAATTTTGGTTTATATAGAGAGCGAGTTGGCTTAGCCGCTATTGTTTGCAAAGACAGTAATTCTAAGTCGATTGCGCAGTCACAAATTCAATCAGTGGCAAGAGGGATATATTCAATGCCACCTTCTTATGGCGGTGCATTAGTGGATATCATCCTTAACGACCCAGACCTATTCACAAGATGGGAAAGTGAAGTCAACGAAATGCGTGACCGTATGATTGGGTTACGTAAACTATTGGTGGATAACTTATCAAATCACGTCGATCGCGATTTTGATTTTATCAACCAGCAAAAAGGCATGTTTTCTTACCTCTGCATTGAACCGGAGCAAGTGCGCAAAGTGAGAGCTGAGAAAAGTGTGTACTTTGTCGATTCCAGTCGCATCAATATTGCAGGGATTAATCAAAATAATGTCGAGCGACTAGCACTCGCAATTGCTTCTGTAATATAGACATTATTGATATCTAATTTCTTCTCAAAAAAAGCCTCTATTGTTTAATCCATTAGGGGCGATTTAATAAAAACTCACTAGATAAATTAATAAGTACCTCACCGTTATCATAAGTCTCTTTTATCAAAGGAATGCGGTCTCCTACATCAGGAATTGGTTGTTTATTCATTAGTAATCTAGTTCGTTTTTGGTTTTCAAGTTCTATTTCAATAAACCAGCCATATTGCTGCGAATCATCTTGCATTGGATGAACAGCAATAACCTTACCGATGACCTTTTCCTCGGATTGCAGTTCAGGTGTTGTAATTAGAACGTAGATGATAATAACCAATAAAAATCCACACATGATCAGTGTACTTTTGGCAGCGCCACGTTTATATGACGTTGCTATTTTATTGCTACCGTTTACAAACATCTGAAATCTCTTCATAACAGACCATTATAATTTTCGAAACAGTCTTTTATTCAAATACTTCACGCCAATGCAGCAGCCTATCATCACCTCGATAAACACCAAAGGTAGCAATAGCGGAAGGATCGTCATCAAACACACCATCACCATCCCAATCAAACTGTAACCATGTGGGAACATCATATCCCAACCCTATTTGGCCTTGGTTCCCTTCACCAGATGGACTTAAGCTCAATGAATTACTGCTCCCGTCAACAAAAATGTTGCTTGACCCTATAACGCCAGTGAGAGCCGGATCTAAAGTTATGTTGCTAAGCGTGAAATTACTTGGATCATAGTCAACGCAGTTATTATCTGATGAGGTGATATATTGCGTACCATCAAAATGTTGTAGCTTCATCAGCAATGGAAGTGCTTGCGTTTCTGGACCAAACGTATTTTCAATAAACCATCGACCAAAGCGTATTTCGACACCCGATGGTGCGGCATTTTCTAAACTGTTGGCCAAGACATTATCGGTATCTGTTATTGCTGAAACCGCAAGGTTAATACTTGACGTAAATGGCGCAACTTCACTGTTTGCAGAGCGCGTGTATACAAAGTGGTCGGCACTTGAGAGTTGATAATGCAAAACACCTTTTGGCAATGCTACGACAGCAGGCAATTGTGTTAGGTCGGTTTGGCTTAACTGGCCGACATTGAAGCTACTCGTAATAGGCAGCCTAGTGCCATCAACGCCGAGTGCAGTTTGATCTAAGATAGGTGATGTTATCGATATGCCTGTGGCGTCTAATTTCATATAATCATTGCTGCTGCCCTGACTATCCTCAAAGTAGTTTTGCGTAATGCTGCCTTGTTTATTATACGCGGTAATTTGAAGCACAGGCGGCGTTAGATATTCAATCGCACCATTGGCACCATCTAATTGTCCGCTAAAGGCATGAAACGCTAAACGCGTATCGCAGCGCGCTTGCAATACACCATTATCCACAATTGTCTGATTGAAATAATGCGGTGTAAAGCGCCCAAGAGCAGCCGTATTACTGGATAAAACTATGCCTTGATTACCGAAGTTGATATCTCGTACGTCTAACTGAATTAACCCAACTTCTGAGTATTGCGCAGTATTAAACGTTGAAATCCCGTCAACAAAGCTTTCAACCGAGACATTTTCAAATGCTGGACTTGTGCTGCTTGTCATACTTTGTCCGCTCGCGAAAGTAAATTGACCATCCACACTGTCGCCAAGCAGAGGACCCGTTCTTGTTAACCTAAACTGAATCTGGCCGGGTACATAGTTTTGCGTTACTGCACCATTGCTATTAACAGCACTTATCTGTAATTGGAAATCTTCCCCGGCTGGATGGGTAGCCGCACTGTTAGCACTATTTCCATTGATGGGATTGCCGCCAAAACTGCCACTCACATTAAAGACAGCAGGCCTTACCCAAAAACTATTTGAGCTTCCTGTAACACTAACACCGCCATCGTCAATGTTTGCATGCAAACGAATCAATCCTGCGTCATCATATGAAGCATTAGGTAGCGCGGCGATGCTGTTAGCATCAAAATTGAGAATTACATCCGTCGTTGAAGGGTGTTTCGCTAAGTCGATGCCATCGACAGTAAAGCTCAAACCTCCAGCGCCTGACGGCGTTACGTTTTCTTGAGATAACGCTACCGTTTTTGCACCATTAAACATTGCTTGGCATACACCGTTGTTGTTTTCGACCGCCTGCATACTTACCGTTTCGGGAAATGCAACACCCGCGGTTTGATTTGCAATAGTGCTTCCACTGCCATACAAAAATCTAAAACCAGCGTCGGTAAACACCATGTCGCAGGTGCTTGTTACTCCATCATTGCAAATAAGAGGATTGGTTGCAGCAATGGTAGGATTAGCTAATGAAAGCGTTAAGGTTTCTGCGGTGACATGATTAAAACTCACTTGCTGACTGCCTGTAAAACTCGCCGTTGCTTTTAACGCCCCATCGCCCAAAAGCTGAATTTGGGTAATTTGGTCGCTTAATTCACTACAATCAGCGGTTTTACAGGCGCGAACCAACACTTCTTCTGCCTCACAAGTTAATCCCTGTCCATCGTGGATGACTTCATAATGATGCACTTGATTAATAAATGGGCAGCTTCGTGCGCTACCATCATAATTCAAGCCGGCATTTTGATTATCAAAAATTTGTTCGACTGCACTTAACGCCAATGCGTCATCAAACACGACCAATTCATCAAGTAACCCGTTAAGTGCTTGTGAGGCAACAAATCCCCCGCCAATGGAATCTTGTTCTTGCCCAACGATCAGGCTGTCAATTTCAATAACGTCACCATTGCCATTTGTACAGCCTCGGAGAATTTTGTTGATGTACAGACAGTTTTGCGTGCCACTTCTGGTCCAAACTACGTGTTGCCATTCGTTATCAGCAATAGAAGCATGACCTATTGAGGGAGCTCCACTGTTGTTTAAATGCGGAAAAAAACTTGTATCACTTGTGAAAAACATAATGAGTTCGTTAAACGAGGCGGGTGCAGCCCCTGAAAGAATGGTTTGACTACCGGTATTTTGCGTTTTCACCCATACTGAAATAGTAAAATCATTAATGCTACTCATAAATCCGCTATCAAGAACGGCATAATCTGAGGTGCCTGACGCAGTTAAATCAAGCGCATTACAGAGTTTCCCTTGCACTGGCTGCGTGTTTACCGCTCTGCCATCAAATGTGCCGGCACTATCAATGACTTCGCCTGCAATATTGTTATATTGGCCTTCGTCAAACCTGAACTCCGCAACTGCGTCGTTGCAGATACATCCTGCGGGCGCATCATTGTGCCAATCCAGCACTTGTTGGTCGGTCGGTTGGTTGCGATAGAGTTTAATATCGTCGAGGCGGCCTTCCATAAAATCCCTAAGATTGGCAACATCGCTATCTCCTCTGCTTCTGCCGCTGTTCGACGCACCGAAGACCCAATCATCTGCGTTGGTCGCAATACCGTTAAAGTAATCGTCATTATCAATAAGTAGTTGCCCATCTAGATACAACTTCGCGCCTTGTGTGCCAAAACTATATACAAGATGATGCCATTGATTAGCTTGCACAGCGTTATTCGCTGTATTCACGCTTTCGGAAGCGGCATTGGTTTGATGCCTAACATCTATCCTTCCATTGTTATTCACTGTCACCTGAACATGACCGCCATCTTCAAACCCACTTGCATCTTTGGTAAACAACGCCTGAGTACCAGAAAGGTTATCCAAATTAAACCAAACGCTAATCGCGCCATTTGATAACAAAAAGTCATCATTATGCGGCACAAGTATGTGATCGTTATTCCCGTCAAAATCTATTGCTTGGCAAGAGTAGCCATCACTGGTAAAGGCAGCACCTTCTAGCATGTTGCCGTTATGTCCGCTGACATTGTCTACAATTTCACCCGCTGGCCTGACACTGAGATTACAAGGGTGTTGATCCCAATGACTGACAAGCTCTGGTTCTGGTAATTCACACTGATCGCATACTGGGTTTTCATTCATCCAATCCGTAACTTCTTGAAGTGTCGGTTGATTTTGATAAATTTTTACTTCATCAATTTGGCCAATCAAGCGATTAGTTAGTTCTGATGTTCTATCATCTCCAGTGAATCGTGTTATCGAGCTGGCGCCCAAAACTAAAATTTCCTGATTATTGGTTAAGCCAGTGGTAAAGGTTGGTTGCCAGTTGGTTTGCTGGCCATTGACATATAGAAAACTACCATTAGCGCCAAAGCTGTATACAATATGGTGCCACTCATCGGTGGCAATTGCCGCGCTTTGATGGGTGATTTGTGAATTAGTCGTTTGATGGCGCACGTTAACGCGACCAATGGAATCCAGATAGATATGCAAGTGACCACCGTTGACAAATCCATTAGCGTCTTTTGAAAACAACCCTTGATCGCCATTGCGCTCTGAATAGTTTACCCAAAAACTTACGGCGCCCGAATCAATCTCAAAATCCGCATTATGCGGCACCGACACATCAGAATCACTGCCCGTAAATACAATACCTTGACATGCTTTTCCATTTTGGCCCAATACCGCCCCTGCACCAATAACGCCATTGTGCCCGCCCTCCACATCTATAAGTGTTGACTGATCAAGCGGACAAACATCTGCATTCCAGAATGAGATCAATTCAGGCGGTTCGGGAGGATTTAGTATACATGTCGTAAACTGCAATTTTCCGCCCAGAGCACCATGGCTAAACAATTCGTAATCGACTGTTGGGCTAGTGGATGTTGTGATTGAATCGGTAATGTAGACCTCGATGTAGTCACCACCGAATCGTTCATTAAAGATTAATGTCAGATCAAATTCAGAAGCCTGCGTAAGGGAAAAAGAACCACCAGTTCTAGAGTCTCCCGTTGCATTATTAAAAAACAATGCATTACTATCGCCTGCTGTCGAACCGCCAAATTTATTGAATGCAACCGCATCACCAGAGATAGTATCCAACGTTAATCTGAATCCATCATCCGACGTGACATATATCGTATAATCTCCAGCAGGAAGGGTGACTCGCCCATTTGCTCTGACTAAAAAGTTTTCATTGGCTTGGTTGCCTGCACTACTAGAATCAAACGGATATGGTAACGTTGTACCTGTAGAAAATCTGTTACTACCGCCGAAATCAATTCTGTCAACTTGGTTAATGCCGCTTGCCACCACATTATATCTTCCGTTATCTATCAACCCACTGGCTGGCGAACCATCATTAATCCAAGCATTATAAATGCTCTCTGCCTCAGTAACCGGGTCGATAACTGTATCTGTAGCTCCATTCCCACTGCCTATCCGAATACCTGTTGCCGTTAATGTTGGCGATATATTACAAGTTGCGCGTATTGGCGATGAAAAGAATACTTCGTTGTGATTATTATTATCTGATGACCAAATCCATCGGGCATTATCATAGTCTTCAGTGGTGTTGTTAAACCATGGTGCATCACCACGCACACCGTAATCAGTTGGCGTTTCATAATTATTCCAACCGGTAAGACTGACATTCCAATTTGTCGTATTCGTTATAAGTTCGCTCGTGCCAGTCGCAAATACATGATCAGTACCAGTTAGCGAAAACTCGCCTATGAAACCAGCAGGTCCGCCCGTATCTCTAGCGTGGACATGTAGATAATAGTCCTGACCCGCTTGAAGTATTGAGGAAGAAAAGTTGTATGTTTGCGTCCAGTTGGTCCCAGAAGCAATCAAGGTGCCTTGGGTTTGATTATCTGTTGAAAGATAAACTTCGAATTCATTGTCAATATTCACTTTACCAGTCAGATCTGCCAGCGCGCTTGAGGACAAAAACAGTAATACAAGTGTAATTTTTAGATGAATTAACAATAAACGCATCAAACCTGCAAAAACCTATTAAGCACGACAAGTTTCTGGCGTGCAGTATGCTTCCAGCTAGACAAGTTAATAAAACTAAATAAAATCAGAAAGATAGTAAGATTCCTAGTCAAACACCACTCACAATTCCGAGTCATCTAGCAATGTCTATACCATGCAAATAAAGGTTGTTTACCCTTCCATTGTTGCGGATATTAGTAACAATCGAAGAGTGGAATCAAAATCGATTAGAATTTGATTACAAGAATAGCGTTGCGCAATTGATTGACAGAACAATTAAGCTAATTAGAGAGATTATGTGGATGCTATATCCATTAAAGCTATTCTAGTTTCATTGACTTCAATATTTAATGGGAATTGAGCGTTAGTTGAAGTATTTTTAACTATGCGTGAGCGCTGATTTGATAATATGTGCGTGCCGTACGAGTTCATGCCCAGAATCGGTCAGATAACCGCCGTCTTGTTGACTTATTATCCCTTTATCAAATAGCCTTTTTGCAGCTTGTTGCACCGAAGATTCAGCATCATGGTGAATTTTTATGCCTTTACGTAAGCTCTGGTCTGGGAACAACAAAATTACATTGATTTCATCTACTAATTCTTGAGAAAACCCTGTATTCATATTTCATCCTTTTTCTATAATTTACCTGATTAACTGTATGTTTGGTAAACGATTAGCTTATTTATTACCCTGCGCGTAACAACCACGCCTACCCTATATATGTAACATATTTGCAACAAATTCAAACTATTTCTGTCATTTTTTCTTTTTACACTATCTTGTCATCCAATATAAAATTATTCTCATATGTTAAGCACAGAACAAGTCATACAAGAACACTTCCCCAAAGTAGCCCAAAACAAGTTCCTTAATAAACCCACTACCGCAGTTTTAAAGAAGCTTTTATGTGAAGAGGAGATGCAAGCGTTTAGTGCTCAATATCCACATCTAACAGGATTCGATTTTGTTGAACAAGTGCTGGATTATTTTCATTTTGGGTACACGGTTTCCGACACGCATCGCGAGAGAGTTCCCTCTACAGGTAAACTGGTGATTATTTCTAACCATCCTATAGGCTCATTAGACGCGCTTGCATTAATTAAACTTGTTAGAGAAATTCGAGATGATATAAAAGTTGTAGCTAATCAAATGCTAATGTCACTCTCACCTCTGCATGACATTCTGTTGCCCGTTGACAACATGAACGGCGGTACGAAAAGAGACAACCTCATTCGCATTAATCAGCATTTAAAAAGCGAAGGCGTTGTGATTATATTTCCCGCAGGTGAAGTTTCCAGACTAAGTCCGCAAGGTGTTAGAGATACCAAGTGGCGTTCTGGCTTCTTAAAAATGGCGAATGCTAATCAGAGCCCAATTTTACCTGTCTACATTGACGCAAAAAATTCGGCACTATTTTACGGTGTCTCAATGGTGTTTAAACCGGCCGCAACAGCTCTTTTGGTCAAAGAGATGTGGCATCAAAAAGAAAAAAGCATCAACGTAAAAATCGGCGAAGTCATACCTCATGAAGGATATTCAAGTTTAAAGATAGACAAGAAGTCTCAAGTTAGTTTATTTAAGAAACATTTATACCGACTGGCAAAGAACAAAGGGCCACTGTTGCCTACTCAAGCTGCCATTGCTTTGCCTGAAGATCGAAGACTGCTATTAAAATCACTTAAAAATGAAGCCGAAGTGCTCGGTCAAACGACCGATGGCAAAACAATCTACCTTTATACTTACAAGTCCAATTCTGTGGTTATGCGTGAACTAGGCAGACTTCGCGAGATAACATTCAGAGCAGTCGGAGAAGGCACTAACAAACGAAGGGATATTGATATTTTTGATAAAGACTACTATCACCTATTACTATGGGACGAACGAGATTTGGAAATAGCGGGGGCATATCGATTGGGTAAGGTCGATAGCCTCAACGACATTAATCAACTTTATTCATCTACGCTATTTGACTATCAAGAGGATATGCAAACAATACTTCCAAATGCATTGGAACTGGGCAGAAGTTTTGTGCAGCCCAAGTATTGGGGAAACAGGAGTTTAGATTATCTGTGGCAAGGTATAGGTGCTTTTTTACGAAAACACCCTCAGTATTATTACTTGTTTGGACCTGTTTCCATTAGCAATCGATATCCCAATCAGGCCGTCTCACTTATTGTGACGTTTTATTCATATTATTTTGGAACATCTCAGTGCCTTGCAAAGGCTCGCCTACCCTTCAACAACACATTACATGAAAATGTTTTTGCAGATATGAATTATGAGGATGGTTTCGCTTATCTCAAATCGCAATTAGAGGAAATGGATGTGACGGTACCTACGCTTTACAAGCAGTATTCAGAGCTTTGTAATGACAATGGCGTTAGCTTCTCAGCGTTTAACGTCGATCCAGACTTTGAGTTTTGCATCGATGGATTAGTCATGGTTGATACGCGTAAGTTCAAACAAAAGAAATACCAGCGCTATTTAGCAGAATAGCGCACAATTTTGCTTGGCGTCTAACGACAACGGTGTTGTTGTAATCGATTTAAAACTCCCACCTTGCATAGTTGCCCGGTCCGACGATTAAAGTACTCTCGCCTATTTGGTGTGTATTCTTCTCTTTAACTGGAGAATTCAATGTAAACTCAATCATTGATATCCCTGTTGGTTCGTCATCCATCTGATAGTTCATTACAATAGTGCCCTCAGCATTACGTGCAACTAATCGTTTATCTTCGTGGGCAACGGAATAGCCCAGCGCTTCTAACATTGGAAGGTTGCTGACAACATCCTGTTTGGGCACTGTCATTTGTGCGCTGACAACATCGCGCATTTGCTTTGAAGCATACTCATCTGGCAAATATCGCTCGCGGCTTATTGTATCGCTATTAGATTCTGCTTTTTCTCTTTTGGTGATAGGTGATTCCATATAATCAACCGTATACTCCATTAACCACGTTGCAAATAAGCGTCCTTTAGGGATCTCAGGACCTTGTTGATCAATTCTAATGGAGTGAAACCAATCCAGAAAGCCATCGTCCACAGGGCGACGCTTTAACTCACGATAAGGGGTTAATCCACGTTCGGTAAAATTCTTTTCTACACGGTTTACGTCCCCAACGCTATCGACTCCAAATGCTATTGACACCATTCCTTTGTCTGCCCAATCTGTCGTGCCATAGGGAAATATTTCAACGTACGTTTTGCTACCAATTAGATACACCCCTTGCCAAGCGTCATTTTCTGTCTGAACGTTTTGCGTCACGATAAAACCAAATTCTTCCATAACATCGGATTCGATGATTGCATCAACTGTTTTTGCATCTAATGATATCACCACATGATTGATACCCCGCTCGCCAAGTGGGTTAGTCGCTGAATTGCAACCGATGCAGATAAGACTCAATACCACAAATAGCCAATACGCTCTCATTAAAACGCTTTTATTAAGTTTAAACGTTGGATAATTAAGAAATCTAGCACGGATTGCGATTATCGCGAGTTCACACTAAATATACATACCTTCTGCCATCCCCATGTTGTTAAAATCTTGTAAATAGTTCATCATTCACAATAAAGAACTTATTGAGATTTCATCCATGTCCTACATTCTCGCTATCGATCAGGGAACGACGAGTTCTCGTGCCATTTTATTTTCTGAACAAGGTGAATTACTACATGTTGCACAAGAGGAATTCGCGCAATATTTTCCAGCGGACGGCTGGGTTGAACATGACCCAAAAGATATCTGGCAGACGGTCGTAAATAGTTGTAAAAATGTCATCAAAATCGCAAACATCACTCCAAATGACATTAAAACAGTAGGGATCACGAATCAACGTGAAACAACTTTAGTATGGGACAAACACACTGGAGAGCCTGTCTATCCAGCAATCGTATGGCAAGATAGACGCACTGCAAATAAATGTGAATTGCTTCGCAAAGACCAAGCGTTAGTTGACCATATAAAGAACGAAACCGGGCTCTTGCTTGATCCATACTTTTCTGGAACAAAAATTCAATGGATTTTAGAAAATGTCGATGGTGCAAGGGATAAAGCGAATCGTGGAGATTTGCTGTTTGGCACGGTTGATACCTTTCTCATTTGGAAATTAACAGGCAGTAAATCGCACGTCACCGACGCAACAAATGCATCCCGAACATTATTGTTTAATCTTCATAGCCAACAGTGGGATGAAAAACTGTTAGATGTTTTCTCTATCCCAAGCACAATGATGCCAGAAGTGCTCGATAGCGCAGATGAATTCGGAATTGTTGATGAATCCATATTTGGTGCTGAAACACCCATTCAAGGTGTTGCCGGCGACCAACAAGCAGCGTTATTTGGTCAGACTTGTTTTGCTAAGGGAATGGCAAAGAGTACCTATGGGACAGGGTGTTTTTTAATGCTCAACACAGGTAAAGAACCACTACTGTCTGATCACAAGTTATTGACGACAGTCGCATATAGACTCAACGGAGAGCCAACCTATGCATTAGAAGGCAGTATTTTTATGGCAGGCGCAACTGTGCAGTGGTTGAGAGATGGATTGAAAATCATTTCACACGCTTCAGAAAGTGAGGCGCTGGCGAAACAAGCTGACAAACAAAACAAAGTGTATTTAGTCCCTGCTTTCACCGGCTTAGGCGCGCCATATTGGGATCCCGATGCTAGAGGTGCGATGTTTGGGTTAACGCGCGATACTGGGATAAACGAAATTATTGAAGCTGGCCTTAAATCCGTTTGTTATCAAACCAAAGATTTGCAAAAAGCAATGGAAAGCGACGGTGCTCGCCCCACTACATTGCGCGTCGATGGCGGTATGTGTAATAACGACTGGATAATGGCTTTCTTATCAGACATTTTAGGCGCGAACGTAGATCGACCTGAAATTACGGAAACCACCGCACTTGGCGTTGCCTACCTTGCTGGCTTGCAATCTGGGATGTTTTCCGATCTGGATGAACTCAGCGCAATGTGGTCAGTAGAACGTACATTCGAGCCCAGATTAACAAAAGCTGAACGAGATACAGAGTACGACGGTTGGTTGGATGCTGTTAATCGAGTCATGACGAAGTAAGTTACGGGGGAGTTTAACTAGATTGCTGCTTTCGCAGCACTGACGGAGGGTATAAACACCATCATTCCGCAACAGATTGCTGCGTACGCAGCAATGACGGTGGTAACACCCCCGTCATTCCGAACTCGATTCGGAAACTCCTAGATTACTAGCACGCCAGACCTGGAGCATTACCTTTAGCAAGTATTCAAATCATTTTTATGTCAAAAAATGATGAATATTGCCGATATTCACCTTTGGTGAATGAATATGCTACAAAGGTAATCCTTGTCCTCCTTAATTACAAAATGGTCTCAGCAAAATAAAGTTGACTACGGCAAGCGGCCACTAACTGCTTTGCATAACCTACATAAAAGCAATAACTACGATGATGAACATCTTGCTAAGCTGCTAGAAGCGTATCCAAGAGATAAACTAGGGATCCATACGATGGGGCAAAACCCTGAGGATTGGACCACGTTTGTAGGCGGTGACGCCGGTGATTTGTCTGGAGAAGAATTGGTTCAGGCGGTAAAGAAGGGAAGAATTTGGCTTAACCTTCGTGCTGTAAATGACGATATCGATGAATACGCTGAGCTGTGTGACGAGATGTTTAATGAAGTCGAATCTTGTATAGATAGAAAGACGTTTAAACACGATTTAGGCGTCTTAATTTCGTCGCCAAATGTCCAAGTTTTTTATCACCTCGATATTTCACTCTCTTTGCTATGGCAACTCAGAGGCATTAAAAAAGTAAGGATATATCCAAATTCCTCAGAATTTGCGCCTGATGAAACTATTGAAGGCATTATACTAAAAGAAACCGAAGAGGAATTTGAATTCAAACCTGAATTTGACAAACATGCATTTGAGGTTGACCTCGAGCCAGGCATGTTTGCAAGCTGGCCTCAATTTGCCCCACATCGCATCGAAAATCAAAACATGCTAAATGTTTCGCTGTCTGTAGAATACGTTACGCTACAAGCAATCCTTCAAGCGAATATGTTATACACCAATGGATATCTACGTCGTCGCTTTGGTGTCAACCCAGTAAGGGAAACAAGCAATGCAGTAAAACTTTGGTCAAAAGCTGCGCTTGCTCGTTTACTAAAGTTAAATCGCTGCGAGCAAAGATTCCAAAACGATCTTCGTTCATACTTCAAAATTGATTTATCTGAAGAGAACTGTGTTCGCTTCTATGATAAGCCTCAATAAATCATGATTTGAGCACAAAAAAGAGATTGCTACGAACGCATAATACTGTTCGTTTAAGCAATGCTTGCTAGCTGCGGCATGTTTCCATTTAGAAGTCGCTGTACAACACTCCTCGACGCGAAGCGGATGTTCGCTCGGGCTCGTGCATCCATGCGCTCGCACGCTTCTAAATGGAAACATCCCTCCGCTAGGCGCTTTTTCGCTTAAACGAACAGTATTATGCATTCGCAGCTATGGCGAGAGTGTGAACACTGCTATTACGAACTACAGCAGCCGTCATTCCGAACTTGATTCGGAAATTCCCAATACCTACGCTAGCATTCCCCCATCAACAATTACAGTTGCTCCCGTCGTGTAGCTCGAAGCGTCAGATACAAGATACAACACCGTCCCCGCCATTTCATCTGGATCTGCTACACGTCCCAATGGGATCTGGGTGAGGGCCTTCTTTAAGATATTATCATTGGTCGTCAATGCACTTGCGAATTTCGTATCAGTCAATCCTGGTAGCAGCGCATTACAGCGGATGTTTAAACTTCCGCATTCTCTCGCGAATGCTTTTGTCATGTTGATGACCGCTGCTTTTGTTATGGAGTATATACCTTGATAGTCACCAGGAGAAACGCCATTCACTGACGCTGTGTTTAAAATGACACCTCCTCCCTGCTCTCGCATGATTTTGCCAGCTTCACATGACATAAAGAAATACCCGCGAATATTAACATCAACTGTTTTCGCATAAGCACCAATGTCCGTATCGATAATGTGCCCAAAATATGGATTTGCAGCAGCATTATTCACTAATATATCCAGCCTTCCATGGGTGGACTTTATATGTTCAAAAATCGCGCTTATTTGCTCCATCTCACCGACGTGACATGCAAAAGCACTAGCCGCAAATCCTTTTTCACGAATCGCTGCAGCAACGGCTTCACAGCCATCTATTTTGCGGCTTGAGACGATAACATGCGCTCCCTTTGCTGCAAGTAAATGCGCGATAGACTCACCAATACCGCGACTAGCTCCAGTTACTAACGCGACTTTTCCACTTAAATCAAACAAATCTCTCATTTATCTGCTCCATTCGTTTTACACGTGCGCTGTTTACGCTAACAAGCCACCGTCTATTCTAAACTCGTGACCATTGACAAAACTGCTTTCATCACTGGCTAACCATGCAATTAATGTTGCGACTTCTTCTACTTTTCCTAGTCGGCGCATGGGACTTGCCTTGACAATTGCATTGCGCTGCTTTTCGTTTAAGTGCGCAAGTACATTCTGCACCATTGGCGTGTCGATAAAGCTGGGACAGACCGCGTTAAACCGGAGCTTAACTTTTGTGTATTCGTGCGCAGCAGAGCGTGTGAGCCCTATTACCCCGTGTTTTACGGCGCTGTAAGCAGCAATAGAAGGAGCAGAGCGAAGCCCTGCGACTGATGCCACATTAATCACATGACCACCACCGTTTGGCACCATGTATTTCACTGACTCGCGCATACAGAACCAAACACCTTTTAAGTTAATAGCGACATTTCTATCAAAATCTTCTTCGCTGATTTCGTGCATGGCAGAGGGTTTGTGATCAACACCAGCATTATTAAGCACGACATCGATACTGCCCATTTTTTCATTGCCAAAGGCAAAAAATGCTTCAACCGAAGCTGCGTTTGCTACATCGCAATTCATATAATGAATCGAATGACCTTCTGCACTAAGTTCAGACGCTAGCGCATCACCCTGTGCATCATTAATGTCGGAAATCACGACATTTGCTCCACGCTCCACCAGGATCTTTGCGGTTGTTGCGCCAATACCTGAAGCGCCTCCTGTGATAAGCACGTTTTTGTTTGTTACATCAGCGGCTGGATTCATGCAGACTCTCCTACTTTCAACAACAACTTTCCGAAGTTTTTACCTTTAAATAGCATCATCAATGTATCTGGGAAGGTATCAATGCCATCAACAATATGTTCTTTAGGTTTTAGCTTGCCTTGTTGGACCCAACCACCAATTTCTTGCATTGCTTGTGGGTATTCCTTCACATTATCAAATACCACAATACCTTCCATTCGCGCTCGATTTACCAATAGAGAAAGATAATTCGAAGGTCCCTTGACGGGCGTTGTATTGTTGTACTGACTGATCGCACCACAAATCACAATGCGTGCGCGCATGTTAATTTTAGTCAGCACATCATCCAAAATGTCGCCGCCGACATTGTCAAAAAACACATCGACTCCATTTGGACAGGTTTCTTTAAGTGCCTTTTTAACGTTTTCAGACTTGTAGTCGATTGCGGCGTCAAAACCTAACTCATCAACTAAGAATTTGCATTTGTCTTCACCACCGGCGATGCCCACGACGCGACAACCTTTAATCTTCGCAATTTGCCCAACAAGACCGCCAACAGCTCCCGCTGCACCTGATACCACCACAGTCTCGCCCTCTTTGGGTTGACCTGTTTTTAATAGACCAAAATACCCTGTCATTCCTGGCATACCCAATACGCCTAGGTATAAGGAAAGTGGAGCTAAATTTGGATCGACCTTATGCAGACCTTTTCCGTCTGTAATTGAATATTGCTGCACGCCATCATACCCAACAACATAATCTCCAGCAGAGAATCTATCGTTGTTGCTTTTTACCACTTGGCCAACAGTACCCGCACGCATAACATCGCCAATACCAACAGGCTCGATATAAGATTTAGCATCGTTTAACCAACCTCGCATTGCAGGGTCGAGAGAAACATATTCCACTTTTACTAATACTTCACCGTCAGCGGGTTCGCCTACGTCTTCAACAGTCATTTCCCACGTATCGCTGTTTGGTTCGCCAAAAGGGCGTTGTTTTAGCCGCCATTGCTTATTTTGCATGTTGATGTCCTCAAATTATTTGATTTCGAAGAGGCTTCTTTAAAACCTCTTGTGATGTTGTTGTGTTAATTGTTCGACGCAGTGCAAGTCTGCATGTATATAATGCACATGGCCATCAGCGTCAGGGTTATATACTGGTTAAAACCAATTCGCTTGCATTGATGCGCATACATCGTTGCTTTCATCAATTAGGGCTAAATCACGATCGATAAGAGGTAACTCCCAATCAATGTAATATTTAGCTGCTTGGATCTTGCCTCTGTAGTAATTGATTTTCTTTTCGTCAGCAGTGTTTTGCAGTCCTTTTTCAGCAGCGTGCGCTTGTTTAATCCACTTCCAACTAACCACAATGGAGGCAAAGATATTCATCATTGCTTGAGCGTTTGCTGAAAGTGAATGTTGTACCTCGGGTAGCTGCATTTGTGCCGCCAATTTTTCTAATAACGCATGCAGCTTACCAAGATAAGGGGATACTTTTTGCACAAGTGCTTTAGATTCGTCGCCAGTAGCGCTCTCAAACGTTGAAAGCATTTCGCGCTGTAAATACGCAACACCTTTACCATTTGATTGCCATATTTTACGGAACGTCAGATCTAACGCTTGAATACCATTAGTGCCTTCGTGGATGGGGTTCAAGCGATTATCTCGCCAAAACTGCTCAGCTAAATACTCTCTTGTATACCCAGAACCACCGAGCACTTGAATGCCCAGATCATTGGCTTTGGGTCCGTACTCTGAAGGCCATGATTTAATGATGGGTGTTAATAAGTCCAGCAGCTGTGTCAATGATTGTCGTTCTTCTTCATCATCGCAGGTTGCAATGCGATCAAGTAAATTGGAACCATATAAACACAATGACATGCCACCTTCTGAAAATGCCTTTTGTGCTAACAGCATACGTTTAACATCACCGTGTTGAATGATGGTGGCTGGTGGATCTGTGGGTTTCAAATTTGGCGCGACTCGCCCTTGCGTGCGCTCTTTTGCATAGTCAAGTGAATAAAGGTAGCCGCGATAACCGATCATTGCGGCACCAAAACCGACACCGATACGCGCTTCATTCATCATCATGAACATATAGCTCAAGCCTTTGTGAGCCTCTCCCACCAAATATCCGTGACAGTCATCTTTTTCACCAAACGACAATACGGTAGATGTTGTGCCGCGATAGCCTAGCTTGTGCAATAAACCAGCAAGTTGTACATCATTGTGCTTATCTACCTGTCCAGAGGCATCCAATCGGTATTTTGGTACAACAAATAATGAAATCCCTTTAACTCCTGGTGGTCCGCCCGGGATCTTTGCAAGCACGAGATGCACGATGTTGTCGGATAACTGATGGTCACCCCCTGAAATGTATATTTTGCTGCCGCTGATGCGATAAGTCCCATCTTCTTGTGGTACCGCGGTTGTTTTGATATCCGCCAAGCTTGATCCTGCATGAGGCTCAGTCAGCGCCATCGTTCCGGTAAAATCGCCAGTCAACATGCGCGGCATAAATTGCGCTTTTAACTCATCGCTTGCGAAGTGGCTTATAACGTTAATAGCAGCGGCGGTGAGAAACGGATAACCGGTTGTAGATGGGTTTGCGGCCATAAAGTAAGCGGATAGTGCCGTAATCACGGTTTCTGGAAGCTGCATACCACCATCTTCAAAGGAATATCGAGCAGCAATAAACCCTGCTTCTCTAAACGCATCAAATGCAACTTTTACATCGTCAATCATATGCACGTGTTTGCCATCAAACGTCGGCTCGTTCTGATCGGCGATATGATTGTGAGGTAAAAATAAGTCTGTCGCTATTTTATCCGCAGTGTCCAAAATGGCATCAAACGTTTCTCGGTTGTATTCATTAAAGCGTTCTGCTTCACACAATTTTTCTGTATCTAATACTTCATACAATTGAAAAGGCATTTCGAATGCATTAATTAGCGTGTCGGACATTTACATCACCTCATTTGTTAATCAATTGTTATTTAACGGCGTAAGTGTAGATTATTTATTTGAGATTATTGAGTGTCTTTAATGACATATTTAATGCGATTTAAGACAATAATGCGTATTATTAATGGACCTTCAATAAACCTAGTGATAGTTGATGCCGTTTTTCAGAAAATACAAAATCGTAATTCTAGGTTTCGATGGTGCGCTTTCGTCAGTTATTACGGGAGCGCTGGATGTATTCTCGTTTACCGGCGTTAGTTGGCAACGATTTCATCAACAACAGCCCGCTCCTCGATTTGAAGTAACTGTCGCAAGCATGTACAAACAACCCATTGAGTGTTCTAACAAACTGACTGTAATGCCACATGCAGATATTAGAGATATCGAGGATGTAGACATTCTTCTAATCCCCACCATTGGCGGACCAATTGAGCACGTCTTGGCAGCGAACCGCTCGCTTATTTCCATCATAAAACGTTTTGCTAACATGAATGTTGATATCGCCAGCAATTGCTCAGGGGCTTTTTTCTTGGCAGAAGCGGGATTATTTGAACAGCATACAGCAACAACACATTGGGGGTATGAAGACTTATTCAACGCGCGATATCCAAACGTCGATTTGAATGTACGCCAATTGATAACACAGGCGAATAACGTTTTTTGCGCGGGCGGTGGCGTTGCTTTTAATGACTTGTGCTTACTGTTGATTGAACGTTATTGTGGGCATGAAATCGCAAATCAAGTGGCAAAAGCACATGTCATTAATCGACAATCTGATTACCAAGCAACTTATTCTAGTTTGCTTTCATTCAAAGAGCATAATCAACAACATATAGTACATGTACAAGAATACATCGAATCCAATTTCAACCAGTCTATATCTATTGCCGAACTTGCCCGCATTGCACAGTGCACGGAAAGGACCTTAAACCGTCACTTTAAACGATACGTGGGCACGTCACCGGTTAAATACATTCAATCAGTTCGCGTCGAAAATGCAAAACGCCTTCTTGAACAAGATTCGGTAAATATCAAAAAACTCACAGATGCCGTTGGCTATGAAGACTATGCCTCGTTTGGGCGCTTGTTCAAAGCAAATACGGGGCTTACGCCGGCTAAGTACAGGGAGAAATTTCGACGCAACTTTATAGGTTAAACATGTCGCTGTTTATTTCAGCAGTGAATCTAGCTGCGGTCATGTTCACATGTAAAAGACGCTCGGCGACTTCCCTGTTCGCTCGAGCGAGTGCGTCCATGCACTCGCACGCTTTTACATGCGAACATGCCTCCGCCAATACGGTTCAATGTTGAAAAGGACAGCATTGTATTATGTAATTTTGTTGATTTATCGTTAGGCCTTTAGCAGGCTTATGAACTCATCCATGTTTTTTGGTCTGGATTTAGGCGTTTTGCTCATGCACTTTAAACACAATTCTTTCAATCCTTTAGGTACAGCAAGGTGTTGCGAATCTTCTGGAATCTGTGGTTCAACGTTAGTGATAAATTCCAAAATTTCATGTGTTTTTTCGCTGTCAAATGGGACTCTTCCAAACAACACTTCATACAAAATAACACCAATACTATAAATGTCAGTACTACAGTTAATGTTGGGATCACGTTGCACCTGTTCTGGCGACATATAGCAAAGCGTACCTTGAAGTTTGCCAGACATTGTCATAGATTTTTCGGTTTTGATCTCAGTGTCATTGGCGACTTCAATCGAGCCATTTCCTTCTCTTTCCCACACTTTTGCCAAACCCCAATCCAACAAAAGCACTTCGCCAAAGGAACCAACTAGAATGTTTTCTGGCTTTATGTCTCGATGAGCAACATGGTGAGCGTGAGCGTGAGCCAACGCAAAAGCCACTTTTGTGACAATATCTATTAGCTTGCGCAGACTATACTCTTCTCGCCTATCTAGTATCTCTCGTAGCGTCAGACCATGAACTAATTTCATCGTAAAGAAATAGTTGTTTTGGTTATCTCTGCCAAGGTCGTGTATAGGAATGATATTGGGATGACGCAATACTGCAAGAACACGGGCTTCTCTTAACAAACGCGTAACTTCGATTTCGTCGTCTTTGAATTCGGAGCGAAGTGTTTTGTAGGCAACAACTCGGTTAAGATATAGATCTTTGCAAGCCAAAATCAAAGACCTCCCGCCCTTAGCGATAGTATGCAAAAGTGCATATCGGGTGCTAAGGTTAAGCACTTCTGGAAGGTGCTTGTCTGTTTTTTCCAGAAATAGCTCCGATTTGTATTTCGGCGGAGTTCCAAATCTTAACATTGTATTTTTTCTACACCGCATTAACCCTTTTAGACAAGGGAATAAATTCGATTCTAATCACTGACAGGCATAGAGCGGTCGGACACGCTTTAGTATTTTCGTTTCATACAATAAAAATAAACCACAATGAAACGAATTTTTTAACTTTTCGCCTTTCGTGACGCTTGAAAAAGTATATCGGTTCTACTTGTTAAATCTGTAGAAAAAACTGAACGAAAACGTCTGGTTTAACGTGTTATTTATACTTAAGTCTAGAACTGTAACCACCAATAAAGTCAACGCCTACAGCCCAATTGCGGTAAAAGTATTTCATTGTGAATTATAGTCACAATTTGCTTACACCTGACTATTAAGAATTCAAACTTAGCGTCGATAAAATTATCAAGTTTGACCTAACACTAGTTACATTTATGGATTCAAAACACCTTATCAAACACATGCCAGACGTGAACGAATACTACCACGCGCTCAACAGTCTCTCGGAACGCTGGAATCTGCTTGCGTTGTTAGGACAAATGTCAAATATTGGAATGGATATGACAGAGACAAGGGAAGGTTTTCAGCAACTTACTGACAGATTAATGCAGCGACTAGGCCGTGAAACGCTCGCTAAGCTTACGTCTGAAATGGAAGCAAAAACACAGGTAGCTGTGGATATTGTGATTCGCAATCTATTTGAACGAACCGCGGATATTGGTTTTTTAGCTACAGATGATGACATCAGAGAATTCATCCAAACCTCAAAAGGCCTAAACGGTGAAGAAGACGCCGATAAAGCCATTTATCAAGAGAAGGTCGACCAAATTGTTGAGCGATTTGGCGAATATGTCGCAAAGTACTCTGTGTATTACAACATAGTTTTATTAGACACAGATGGCGTCTTGCTTGCTCAGCTTGATCAGAACAATACATTTAGCCAGTCTAAAGACCCGCTGATTCAAGAGGCATTAAACACTAATGCAGAATATGTAGAATGCTACAAGGAAACAGATTTGCAATCTGAAAAAGAAAAGTGCTTGATTTATGCCTATAGAGTCACTGAAAACAACGATCCTGCCTCCACGCCATTAGGCGTGTTGTGTTTAATGTTTCGTTTCGAGAATGAAATGTCTGGGATTTTTCAAAACCTAATGGAAGATAATGACCGGATGGAAATCACGTTATTGGACAGCGATGGCTATGTGATTTCATCAAGCGATCCTTATCACATTCCGATTGGAGCCAAAGTACCTAAAATCCTGGACAAGGACTGCGAAATCATTCGATTTTCAGGTCGAGAGTATTTTGCAAAAACGACCCCGACCCAAGGGTATGAGGGTTTTAAAGGCCTTGGTTGGTACGGACATGTGATGGTGCCGCTGGAGTATGCATTTCATGTAAATGTCGAACAATCACACCATTCGATTAGCGATGAAATTATGCAGCAAGTCGTCGCAGGTTCTACGTTATTCTCAGATGAGCTTATCGATATACCGAGACAAGCTGACAGAATTCAGTCTGATTTGGATAACACCGTTTGGAACGGGAATGTTCAAATCGCAAACACAAAATCAGGGGATAATTCATTCTCCAAAACGTTGTTAAATGAGATTTCAAAGACAGGCGAAAAAACAAAGCAAGTATTCGAGAAATCGATTGCTGATTTGAACCAAACCGTAATCTCTTCATACATGGGAGTTGCAGACTTTCACGCATCTCTAGCCGTCGATATCATGGACCGAAACTTATATGAAAGGGCAAATGACTGTCGATGGTGGTCACTGAACAGTTCTTTTATCAACATCTTGGCAAAACAAGTGATTGACGATTCAGATAAAGCGACAATTACAAGCATACTCAAATACATAAACAACCTATATACGGTTTATACTAACTTGTTTATTTTTGATAAATCAGGCGCTATCGTCGCAGTATCTAATGATGCTGAAAGACACCTTATTGGACGTCGCCTATCCGAAAGTTGGGTGTCCGAAACACTTTCTATACGCGACACACAATCCTACGCGGTGAGTAGTTTTGAAGAATCTAGTCAATATGGCGGTAAACACACCTATATATATGGCGCTTCAATTCTCGATATTCATTCAAAACAAGTTCACGGTGGGATTGGCATTGTCTTCGATTCAGAGCCACAATTCGAACAGATGCTGTTAGATGCCATGCCACGAAACGATCGCGGTGAACTAATTCAGGGCGGCTTCAGCATTTTAGCAAATCCAGACCGGACCATCATTTCTTCTACAGACAAATCTTTTCCAATTGGTAGTGTACTTGATATTGAACATCGTTTTTTTGCACTCGATAATGGCAAAGGCGTATCCGACATAATTCAAATGAAAGATAAATATTATGTGGTCGGTTCCCGCATGAGTGGTGGTTATCGAGAATACAAAATAAACGACAACTACAGAAATGACGTTGTTGCTCTGGTATTTGTTGAAATTGGTTCAGTGGTAGAGGATGTATCGCAATCCGATACTGATTACAGAAGCTTCCGCGACTTTAAGTATCCTCAACATCAGGTTGGCGAAGAAACCGTTGAATTATCGACCTTTGTTATCAACAACAAGCTTTACGCCCTTGAATCAAAAGACATCCTGTGCTCGCTTCGCAATCAGGAAATTACACCAATGCCAGGCTCTGATCCGAGATGCCTTGGTATTATTTGCTATCAACGTCAGAGCATTCCCATTATTTCTTTGAAAGGTATCGATGGATTTGACGCTGCTTACGATAAACAGAAGCAATCTATCATCTTGATTCATCTGCATGGAGAATCCGATCAAACCATTGGATTGGTAGTTGATAGGGTCATAGATAGCCCAGAAGTCCCCAAGAGAGCACTTGAACCATGCGATAAGATGCTTTATGCAAACACGATGTTAACGCGTTATGTTGTCCAGCCAGAACAGAACAACGAACGCAATCAAATGCTTCTTGTATTGGATATGAACCTCATAGGCGAGCGTATTTTAAGTGAATCATTCGCTGACGATGATGGCAATGATATATACAACCAACAACCCTTGTTAGAAGTCATGAGTGAAGTGCGAAAAGACACAATGCGGTAGGTTAATCTCACTCTCAACTCATTTAGCACTCCTAAATCAGCACGTAAGCGCGCTTAAACCTATTTGTCATATGGCTTTGACAAGATAGCGATAAGCGCGGCTCTCGCAGCGGTACAAAAATACAAACCCATGTATCTTTTTCACGGAATTGAGAAAGAACCCAACGAAATGTCATAAATTAGCAATAATTCCAGCATACCTCGTCTGCTAAAATAAAAGGTGGCGAGGGGATATCATTGCACCAATTTAGATTGACATCGCCATTGGTTTATAAAAAAAACACGACTACAAAATACCTTGGGGATATTTACATGACACCTTTTAAGCACACAGCTGTGGCGCTAACAGTAGCGATGGCGTTTGCACAACCTGCCTATTCACAGCAAGTCTCTTCTGAAGAATTAACTGATACTCCCGCAGATGAAGAAAAAGGACTTGAGAGAATAGAAGTTACAGCCACAAAGCGCGTGCAGTCTATTCAAGAAGTGCCGATTTCAATTGCAACGGTTTCAACAGAAGAACTGCGAACAATCTTTGCTGGCAACGAAGACATAAGAGCGCTGGCAGTCAGAGTGCCTGGCCTATACGCCGAATCCTCAAATGGTAGAGTTGCTCCACGCTTTTACATAAGAGGATTGGGAAATACCGATTTTGATTTAGCAGCGTCGCAACCAGTTTCCATCATTATGGATGATGTTGTGATGGAAAATACAGTATTAAAGAGTTTTCCTATCTTTGATGTTGAGCAAGTCGAAGTTATTCGAGGGCCACAAGGTACTTTATTTGGACGTAATACAACAGCGGGTATTGTCAAATTTGACAGCGTTAAACCAAGTCAAGATTTTGATGCTTTTGTAAATGTGGCCGCTGGTGATCTTGGCACGTTTAACGTTGAAGCTGCGGTCGGCGGCGGTATCACCGATGCTGTATCAGGCAGATTTTCAATACTCTCACAGGAGCGTGACGACTATATCTTTAATGGCGCTAACCCTGATGCAGGAAAAGTGTTGGGCGGTTTTAGAGATAATGCTTTTAGGGGGCAGTTGCTAATTGCGCCGGCTGATGACTGGAGTATTCTGTTAAATGTCCATAGCAGAGATTACGATGGTACTGCGGAGTTATTTAGAGCAAACATTTTCACCAACGGCTCGAATGAGCTCAACGAAAATTACGATAGAGATGTTGTATTTTACGATGCCAATTTACTCGGCAACGGGTTTGATAATAACCCACAAGCATACGAAAACTCGGGGTACTCGTTTAAAGTGGAATACGACTTTTCGGACATGACGATGACGGCAATTACCGCCTACGAAGAAGCCGATGGCTTTAGTCTAGGCGACATCGACGGTGGCTTTGGAAGCGCCGCAGACTTCACGCCAGATCCTCGTCCTGGCTTTATTCCATTTGACGCCGTCACTCGCGATTCACTGGATGATCTTCAACAGTTTACACAAGAAATCCGCATTGCAAGTAACAATGACGAAGATTACACATGGCAAGTGGGTATGTTTTATTTTAACTCATCATTTGATGTCACCAGTACTGATGGTTTTTTTGGTGCGACTACAGTGACGCATGAGAACACTGCTTGGGCTGTATTTGGTCAAAGCACATATGACGTATCTGAAAAGCTAACGGTTACTGGCGGTATCCGTTATACCTATGATGAAAAATCACTTGAAGTTGGCGACCAAAACGTTGATGGATTTGCTGTAGTGATAGGCGATGCAAGTATTCAAGATTACGACCCTGTCGACGTCGATGACGGTCAAGTGGGTGTTGAATTATCCGCAAACTATCAATTGAATGATGATATGAGTGTGTTTGCGCGTTTTGCCAATGGGTTTAGAGCCCAATCCATTCAAGGGCGAGATATTGCGTTTGAAGGCAATCCTTCAGTGGCTGAGGCAGAAACAATAAACTCGGTAGAAGCAGGGATTAAAGCTGATCTGTTGGACAATACATTGCGCATAAACGCCGCTGTCTTTGGTTACGTTGTTGACGATATCCAACTATCTGCGATTGGTGGGCAATCAAACGGTAACTCTCTGTTGAATGCAGATAAAGGCGAAGCATTTGGTTTCGAAATTGACGCCAAGTACTTAGTCACTGAAAATCTGGTATTAACAGCAGGTTTTGCATTAAATGAAACCGAGTTAAAAGACGACGATTTACAGGTTGCCATCTGCGGTGCAGATTGTACTGTTCTTGACCCGGTCACCGATGGCCTTGCATCTGTTGACGGCAACCCATTTCCAAACGCGCCTCGAACTACGTTTAGTTTCACAGCGAGATATGCCGTGCCTTTGAGTGAATCGACTGAGTTTTTTATCTTTACGGATTGGGCAGTGCAAGGAGAAACCAATATCTTCTTGTATGATGCAGTAGAATTTCAAGTAAAAGATCAGTATGAGGGTGGCTTAAAAGTCGGCTTTAAAGATTATGAAGACAATTACGAAATCTCTCTCTTTGGTCGAAATATCACCAGCGAAGATAATATCAAAGGCGCCATCGACTTTAACAACCTAACCGGTTTCGTGAATGAACCTGCGATTTTTGGTATTCAGTTTAGAGCCGAATTCAACTAAATCGGAGTAATAACGAACTGATTCAATGAAATTCAAAGCCAGTCTTATAGACTGGCTTTTTTGATCTTCATTTAATTTTTGTAAGAGTGGAATTGGTGATTTATAACAGCACCCGCAGATGTTGTAGGAGTGCGTCACCTAAATCCAATATAGGCTTCAAGATAATCTAGGTTATCGCCGCGACTATAAACAAAATCATGAAGCTTTTCCGCAGTTATTGCGTCAAAAGCATCGCCTGTTTCTTAAATCTCGAAACGATCTATTCTCGCTAATTTGCTATCTGCACATTCTCAACCGTACTGCATTATAACCATGCCAACTTTCATTCACATCTATACTTTTTTGTCTCCGTAGGCACCAAAACAGTAACTTGATATTTATTTGAATATAGGTGTTATCCCGCACAGCAGTTTAACGAATAAAGGCCAAACAAATACGTAGACTTTTGTTTTTGCTGGTATCTTACGTATGAATTTCTATACATTGTTATAGGCACGGCATTTCCATCTGCATATTTCCTGCAAATTGTTTTTGTAGATTGCATACGATGAGTCTACTCGACGATTTCGGAGTATTTAATGAAACACTATTTGACCCCGCTCCTATTACTAACCGCCAGTAATAGTTTATATGCACAGCTTACCCTACCTGACCTGCAAGTTAGTATTGATGAAAATACAGCAAACGGCACAGTGATTGGGCAAGTAAAAGCCACCAACGGCTCACCCAATCAATATTTTGTCATTGAAGCTGACAGTATCCAAACCGACCGTTGGGCAAGATTTGATGATAATTTTGCATCGGTTGATTATCAGACTGAGTTCTTCGAGGCGCCAATACTGTTTACTCAAGTGCAAAGCGATGGAAATTACACTATCCGTTTCAGGAAAGATAATGAGCCACAGGAATTCATAGATAATGGGTCCAACGTGCTAATGCGTCCAAGACAGCAAAACAATTCAGCAAATGGCTTTCAAACTGCGCTTGAACCGGATCTTGGAGGCAGCAACAGTACGGTAGTAACTTCAGTACCAACTAAAGGTCAGGAAGATATTGCATATCTAGCGTTTAGTGAACCAGTCGTTGGCTATTGGAGCGACATCCCATTTGAAGTTGTAGCAACTGAACCCGTGATTACCCACGAAGACCATACAGTGCAGTTGGCTGCACCGTTTTATTCTGAACCCAGTATTATTGCCACACTTACTACCCGTAACGGAGTTGACGCAAGCGGCTTATCTATTGATAGCAAAAGCTCCCAACGTGTCGTCCTAAACGTTGATGAATTTAATGCAAACGGTGAGCACTTGAGCGGTGAAGAAGCAAGTGTATTGGCCTACCAAGGTTCGGGACCATTATATGATTGGAACGGCAGCTGGATTGGTGAGGTTGGTAGATTAAACGCCGATGATAGCGGCATTGACGGTGCGTTCACCGTAAATTTGAGTAAATCCTACAGTGACCCTTTGATATTTGTAAGGGCATACAAAGGTGATACAAAAATATCGAATACAATCTTTCGTTTCACTGACGTTTCAAACAATAGCTTTACTGGCTATTTGCACAATAGCGATGAGACAAGTGTGCATCGTGATGACGATGTGTGGGGGCGTTTTCAGCTCTCTTATTTTGTCGTTGAACGCGGCACGCATACTGTCGGTATTGGCGGTTATCAGTACGAGATATCAAGCGGCAATGAAAACGGTGCATTCTCTATTGATCAGGAATCGGGGCGGATTTTCGTTGCCGATCGCACCTTGCTTGATTACGAGAGTGGCGTAACAGATTTTAGTTTTACGATACAGGTCACTGACGCGTCTGGTGCATCTACCTCTTCTTCTGTTTCTATTACACTCAACGATGTGGTTGATTCATTAAATACTGAAGCACAAGCACTGCATGGTGTTAACGCAAACGAAAAACTTGGCTGGGATTTGGCACAAAGCGGTGATGTTAACGGCGATGGATTTGATGATGTTCTCCTCGGTGCTCCTGGTAATAGCAAATATGCAAGCAGTCAGGGCGCGGTGTATGTGCTGCTAGGCAATGCTTCAGGACAACTTGCAACTCCGGCAGATGCTGCACAAGGCATCGGTGGCTACGTCATTTACGGTGAAAACAGCAATGATGCCGCTGGGTTTGCTGTTGCCGCTGGTGACAGTAATGGCGACGGAATCGACGATATTGTGATTGGCGCGCCACTTGCGAATGCAAATGGTCAGTACTCGGGCAAAGTCTATGTGGTGTTCGGTTCATCCTCGACTGAAAACATTTACCTGAACGACATTACTGCATTTTCAGATGCAAGAGGCTACGTCATAAATGGAGCTTATTCACAGGACTTCATAGGTGGTACTTTATTAGTGTCTGACTTCAATGGTGACGGTTTGGAAGATATTACTATTGGCGAATATGAGAGACTCGCGTTAGCAAGCTCTTTTGGCCAACCCGGTCACAGTAGTAAGAACGATTTCAATATACTCTACACAGTTTACGGTTCCTATGAGACAGATAACATTGAACTTAGTGAAGTTGCTGCAGACGCTGATTTTCGCGGATTTAGCGTGTTTAGAAACAATCGTAGCTCGTGGCCAGCTATAGGTCCTGCAAGTTCAGTATACTCAATAGGCGACTTTGATAGTGATGGATTGGCTGATTATCTATTTTTAGAAAGCCCGTGGAATCCACCTCGTATAATGTATGGTAACGTTGAATATGACACAGTTGACATCAGGCATCATACAGGCAAACCATTTGGTGTCCAAATTATCGCTGAACCCGGTACTTATTCTATTTCTACAGGCGCCACAGGCACAATAGTCTCAACAAGACCGGCGTTTCAACACGCACCCTTAGGTGACGTAAATGGCGATGGTATAGATGATCTTGCTATTTTTGCAGCAGATACGCGCTGTTGTGAAAGCATAGATGTACCAAGAGCGTACATAGTTTATGGCAAAACCGACCGCCTCGATATTGATCTATCCGTAATAGCCGATGGCATCGGTGGATTTATTATAGATAACGATGTCACAACCAAAGGACACAACAGGCTAGCTTTTGTTTTTGGTTCAATTTCTGGTCTTGGTGACATCAACGGTGACGGATACGATGACTTTGCAATTGGCGATGAATATGTGCAAGGCAACGCAGGCGCAGTCTACGTGCTCTATGGTGGACCTAATCTTACTAATATGCAGCTGAGTGAAATTGTTGACGGTACATCTCCTGAAAAGAGTTACTTTGCCGTTGGCAACGATAACGATGGCATTGGCTATAAAGTCAAAGGAATTGGCGACATTAATGGCGATGGCATAAGCGATTTTGCAATAGCAGGCCCATCTGCTGACACATCTGCAAATAACTCAGGCACTGTATATGTGCTGCTGGGCGAAGGTTCAGACTTAACTGAATTTGGCACTGATACAGATGATAATGTGGCGCCTGATGCAAACGGACTGGCTCGAAAAATAGCAACAGGCCTTGGTAATGACACTATTGCGGGCATTACAAAAGATGAAGCTGTTTTTGCCGGTCCGGGTGATGATGAACTTTCAATTTCGAGTAGTGATTTCATTCGAATTGACGGCGGTTATGGCGTTGATACGCTTGTATTTAATGGTGCGGATATTCATGTAGATATTGCGAGCACATCTGCGCATATCAGAAACGTAGAAATTTTTGATATCTCTGGCACCGGCGCTAACTCTCTTCGTTTCAACAAAACGGTTACAGGAGACCAACAAATTATCATCAAAGCTGATGCCGATGATGCGATCTATTCAGAAAATCAACAGTGGATTAATACTAACCAAACCCAAACCGTTGATAGCATAGTCTATTCGGTGTATCGCAGTGGCAAAGATACTATGCTTTTGCAGGCAGGCGCCTCTATTAGCACAAATGCGGCCCCCAACATTGATGATCAAAGTTTCAATATTGATGAATACAGCATTGGTGGAACTGTTATAGGAAACATATCAGCAGATAGCGGTGATATCGGTGATAGTGTGACGTATGAGTTGCTAAGCGGTAACCAAAATAATATCTTCACATTGGATGCAACCACGGGGCAACTTGCGCTGAACAACGCGATAGATAGCCTTGATTATGAAAGTGGTTCTCGCTTTGACCTTAGCGTAATGGTGACTGACTTATCAGGTATGCAAGATGTTGCGTCGGTTACAGTCGATGTCAATGATATTAGTTTCTTCTCTAAAACCATTTCTCTTGATGCAAGTGGAGGCGGCAGCATTTGGGGAGCGAACAATGACGTGTCCTTCCTCCTTGGAGAGCGTATTGAGACTGGAAGAGAGTTCTCGCTAGAAATTCCATCGATTGATGTAAACACGGACATTATGGATTTGAAAGTACAGGGTGAAGTCGGTTATCGCATGGAATATGCATTTGAGCCAGGCATTGTAGAAGCAACATTACCCGCAGAATTAACGATCTCTTATCCCGACGAAGTGGAAGCTGGGAAAGAGGTAGAACTTTTGAGTGAACTCGTCTTAAAAGATGGCGCTGGATTTGAAGTATCTTCCCTTTCTTTTGATGCCAGTGCGGGGGCTTTTCTTCGAGACTATCATTTTGAGGTGAGTACTGATGTCATGCGTCAATTGGAGTTATTGAGGAACTTCGATAGTTTTAATCAACGATTAGTTGGAAGCAATCTTTCGTTTGCAGATTCAGTTTCATCCAAGTCAGGTGAAGCAACTGGTGATTTGAGTGCTAATAATCCGCTACGTCTGGAAGCGTCAATTAATATTCCAGATTGGCTAAATCACGAGGTGATAAACCTTGCTCCTAAACTTAAAGGCGTAGGTCTTGACCTCGCTTTATCAAGACAAGGGTGTGAAGAAGATCTTGCTGGCAGTTTTGACCTTTATTGGAATTTGAATTTCCAAATGATGCAAAGCAAGGTCGATCTCCAAGCAAGTGTGTACCATGATTTCTCAGTGGAGCTGTTGCCTAGTGCGGTACTTACTCTCGAGAATGGAGAAGAAATTGTATTCGACCCGCGTGAGAATTTAAATTTCACTCCGTTGACATCACATGATGCAAATAGCGATGGCATTATCGAGGCAGAGCTTCGCGTTATGCTTAATCCGGTTTTCACCAACGATCCAGATGTGCGCATGAGCCTTAATGGAACGATGGAATCCGGGATGATTGATTTTCGCATTCAAGATGCACTTTGCAGCGGGCTGCGAACAACATTCAATGATATTAATCCCGTTTTTAAATATCGACATACGGAAGGTCCTTATGCAGCCACTGGATTTTCAGTTGACTACACATACGATGGTCAAGAAGATTTATTGCCTGAAGTGTATTCTCATTCACTGAATAACATTGCCTATCGCGAGAAACTATCGTTCGATCTGTGCAATGGCGGTGAAACAGCATGTAATACTGGCGTTGAACCTCCTGAGCCTGTCAACACTGCGCCTCAAGTTTCAAATGTTGAAGTGACGGGAGACTTGAGACCTGGCAATAGCATTACCGCGAGCTATGACTATACAGATGCGGAAGATGATATAGAGTTTGGTAGTCTTTATCAGTGGTATCTGGCATCAGATATTGCAGGAAATGACGAGGTTGCAGCATCCATTGAGCGTGAGTTTGCAACATCATCTGACGATGCTGGTAAATTTGCACAGGTCTGTGTGACACCGTTTGATGGCGTCTACTATGGCGCCCAGCAATGCAGTGCATTTATCCAGATCTTAACGCTGGATGCAAATCTTACGGCGGGTTTTGACACTGGCATGAAACTTAACGGACAAGACCAGTATGCACG
>DDLV01000055.1 GCA_002340325.1 Glaciecola sp. UBA2563
AAGCGATTAATCATTTAGCAAAACGTTCGGCCATTAGGCTTTTGCGACGAATAACATAAGGCTACTTGATGAAAACTAAACGCAAGTTACAAGACATGGGCCACGACTACACAGTCGAAGAGCTATTTTCATATTTCTTAGAAGAAGATGCGGCGTGATGGAGAAGGTAATCACTATACCAGATCACGTTAAAGCTAGGTGTGAAGACATTTGCAGCGAAATATCTGATGCGTATGAAAGGCAAAGCGAACTTAGCATTGAGGTTGAAGTACGAAGGTTCTTATTGTTTAAATCTAGACGTTACAAGTTAAATACTGAGGTATTCCAAGAGATAGAGCACACGGCAGGGGTTTTCGTCGCCTCATTCGACCTAATACCGATGTGCTACGAGCCACTGAAGCATCTAGCACAAGATGCGGGAGATGATATTTTCTATAACCCCTTTATCGTTAATCTAAGTTCGTTTGGTGAATTCTGCCTAGCGTTGCAAGAATTAATAAGTATAGACGGGAGTCGGGTTTCTATTACAGACGCCGAGGCTGTTCATTACAACCGGCTCGTTGAAAGCTGTAAGACCTGCAGCGATGAGGAAGAAGATACCTCCAACCAACATAGAGCCAAGACTAATGCTTAGTATTGGGATTGCTGCATTCTCTAGCTTTATCATAATTTCGTCAGCTTTGTATTTTCTTTTGGACAATCTGTTCAGGGAAATTCTACCCAAAAGAAGAAGAAACAGTGTCAGACATATCACTGAAACAAAGAAGCAAAGACCGCTTAAAAACACTAGGAAAGGATATTCAAGCCTAAATAAAGCCAAAGGCATTAAAAATATGCCGCCTGTGGAAATTGTTGCAATCACCTTAATTGATTCAGAGCTAGCGGTTTTAAATCGCTCTTTATTAAGCTCTCGCTCTATTTCTTTTTCCTTTTCATCATTCATCTTTCAATTCCTTTGTTTTGCGTTTTGGGTTGGCACTTAAATCATAACACAGGACACGAAACCCCTTAGCCGCTTAATTGCGGCTTTGGCGGTAGTAGAGACAGAGGACGACCGCAATGCTTGATACACCAACGCTCGACCAAGTGCAGGACGCACTTGAATTTATTGATGCTGACTGTTCGCGTGAAGACTGGGTAAAAGTCTTAATGGGTATTAAGCACGAATTTGGTGACGCAGGTTATGATATTGCGGATATGTGGAGCCAAAGTGGTAGTTCATATAATCCCGACTCATTTAAAACTACATGGAAAAGCATCAAAGCATCCGGCGGCACTACCATTGCAACCGTTTTTAAATTTGCAACAGAAAACGGGTATAAGCTAACCAAGCAGAAATTAAGCCAAGAGGACCGCAAAAAATTAGACGCAGAAAAGGCCAAACGGGCCAAAGAACGCGCAGCGAGAGAGGAACAGGAAGAAGCCGAACGCACGTTTTGGCATAACGAAATAGCAAGAATATCATCACTTCTACTTTCCCATTTTACAACAAAATGTAAAAACAACGCCTATTTATATAGAAAGCAAGTAAAGAGCTTCGGCTGTCATCGATTTAACCAATCAGTTGTCGTTATATTTAGAGAGAATTTTAATGTTGATCTGTTAACTGACGGCCCTGCCATAAAAGCATTTTTTGACCAATTACCAAAAAATAAAGATGAGCTTGATTACAGCTTTCTTCACATCAAACGCAATTATCTAGTGGTTCCGCTGATTGATATAGACAAAAAGGTCTGGAATTTACAAATTATTACGGACAAAGGCACCAAACTCTTTTTAAAACACGGGCGCAAGCAAGGGTGCTTTCATTTTCTTGGCAAAGCGAAATCATGCAACATCATTGCTATTGCAGAGGGGTATGCCACCGCAGCGAGTATCTACATGGCAATGAATTGGCCTTGCGCGGTAGCGTTTGATAATGGCAATTTACCCGTCGTAGCAAACACACTCAGGCAAAAATTCCCAGAACACACGTTTATCATTTGTGGCGATAACGATTACAACACTAAAGACAATCCTGGCGCCACTAGCGCAAAGAAAGCCGCTGCAGCTGTTGGTGGTCTCGTTGCCATACCCAATTTCAAGGATGAAGCAGAGGCAGAGGCTTAAACGTGAGCAAAAGCACATTATCAGATTGGAATGATTTGCACGTATCAGCCGGCATTGACGCCGTTAAGCAGCAGCTGCAAACAGTTCTTGATGAAAACACAGTCGTTGAGCCATCAAAATCGCCGCAAAATGCTAGCGCAGCGCAGCATCGCGAGGGGTATAAGCAAGATTGGAAAGAGAATCTGCAACGCACCAAAACAAATGTGGTGATGCCGACGATTAGCAATATAAAAATGGTGCTAGAAAACGACGAAAACTTCAAAGACGCCATCGGTTACTGCAACTTCAGCTACAAGATTATTAAACGAAAAAAGATGCCGTTTAGAAAGAATGAATTGGGTGAATGGTCAGACTCTGACAATCATCGGATGCAAATATATCTTTCCTCACGCTACGGATTTACACCAAAAGTTCACGACGTGATGGGTGCTGTGCTTGTTCACGCCGAGGAACATGATTTTCATCCTGTACGAGAATATCTAGAACAGCTGGAGTGGGATGGTACAAAACGTGTGGCCACTTGGCTTCATCAATATTTAGGAGTCGAGGATACAGATTACTCGCGATTAGTGAGTATTTTCTTTTTAGTATCTGCGGTTGCTCGCGTAGTACGCCCGCCTGTCAAAGTTGATACTGTGTTGATTCTTGAAGGCCTACAAGGTCTAGGCAAGTCAACGATGATAGAAAATCTTTTTGGTGAATGGTTCACTGATACGCCGATGATTTTAGGCGAGAAGGATGCGTTTCAACAAATGCAAGGCGTGTGGGTCATTGAGCTTGCCGAACTTGATTCGTTTAACAAAGCAGAAAACACCCGTGCGAAGCAGTTTTTTGGCTCAAAAACAGACCGGTACCGACCCAGCTACGGCCGCGTGCCCAAGCCCTTTCACAGACAATGTGTATTTATAGGCACAACCAATCAAGATACTTACCTCAAAGACCCAACAGGCAATCGTCGATACTGGCCAGTCGTATGTAAAAAGCTTGATTCAGAAAGACTAAGAAACCAAAGAGACCAGCTATGGGCTGAGGCATATCAGCTTTTTAGCGATGGAATGCAATGGTGGGTACCGGACGAGCATATTCATTTATTTGAATCACAGCAAGAAGACAGGTTTGAGTCTGATGTATGGGAGCCCATCATTATTGAATGGCTGAGGCGACATAGACAACTCGATTACACGTTAGCAGACATCATGGGAGGAGCGCTAGAGATGGATCCTCAGGCGATGCGGCCCCCTGAACAAAAGCGCGTTGGACAAATCATGCATCGACTAGGATTTGTCAAAAAGAAAAAGCGTGTTAATGGCAAAAGACCCGCATTTTATTACCCACCAGAGGACTTCTGGGATGTTAAATAGTGATTTCACTGTGACCGTGACCACACAGCGTGACCGCTACAGGCCCCGTTTTTATTGCTTTGGTCATGGTGGTCACGGTGGTCACGGTGTTTTCATTCACACACGTGTACGCGCACGCGCGTGCGAGAACTATCTGCGACCTCCTCTCTCTTTTATGTATGTATAAATACTATGACCACTATGACCAGTATGACCAGACTATATATAGCAAGGGCTGTAGCGGTCACACTAGGTGGTCACAGCGAAAATAAAGGGTGACCACTGTGAATATCTCGGAGGAATCTATGAATGCTGTTAACTCTGCAAATCTTGAAACCAAAGAGAATGCATTTAATGAACGAGTTGTGCGAAAGCTGTTTCGCAAACCTCCAGAAAAAGAACCTGCCCTTGGTGGCTTTATCATTCAAGTCATCCGCTTTGAGCATGGCTTGACTTATGATGACTTTTTATTTTTTGGGTTTGGTCAAAATACGATACGTTATTGGGCGACAGGCAAAGCTGATCCTAAATTTGATAACATCGAAATGATTTGTGACTTTTATCATCGAGACATTGCTGAAGCGATTACTGAGGCTAAGCGACTGCGTAGCGCTTTTAGGAGAGTATATGCTCATCGATGATGTTCGAATGCTATTGCAACGTTGGGGCGCTTATGAGGAAGTGTGCAGCAATGGACTAGGAAAGAGTCAAACAGCAAGATGTTGCGATATCATTCGCGTTGGCTTGTTTGTTATGGGTACGAATCCAGATGAAGACCCAACGCCTCAAGAGTTTAGAGAGTTAGAAAAAGCAATGAATGAACTGGATGACGCTGAGACTTATCATATTCATCAAAAGTATGTTCACGAAGCAAATTACAATGAATCAATTGTGCTGAGAGCTGAAAATATTTTGGCTGCTTTACTCTGAACGACAAGAAGTTGTCTTTTCTTTGCCTAAAAACGTGTTTTAAAATGCTAGCATGTGCAGTTTTTTACATCTAGAACTGAACCAAGAACCAGTTATGTTAAAAATCTAAAAGCAATAACATATTAATCGTTGGTATCCATACTAACGTTTTCCTTCTCATGCCCTGCTTCGTGCAGGGCTTTTTTATGCGCGGACAATAATGGCTTTCAAACTATCAAAACGAAGTGAGCAAAGGCTCAAAGGTGTTAATCCTATTCTCGTTAAAGTGGTTCGTCGCGCACTGGAAATAACAAAAGTAGATTTTGGTATTCCTCCCTATGGTGGCCTCCGAACAGAGGCACAGCAAAATGCGTTGTTTAATGCCAGAAAATCGACAAAGGACGGCATTTATCGTCGTTCGAAGCATCAATCAGGTAATGCGGTAGATGTGTTTGCCTACGTTGATGGCAAAGCAAGCTGGGATACAGATGATTTAACACATGTTGCCACCGCTATGTTAGCAGCTGCCAGTGAAATGGGTGTAGCGCTTAAATGGGGTGGTCACTGGAACACGTTTATCGATATGCCTCACTTTGAGTTGATTTCATGAAACTACTAGACATCTTAAAAACTGTTGGTACCGGATTAGTATCAACGCATCCATTAGGCGCTTTGGCAATCACTGCCCTTAATCATATCTTACCTGATGATAAGCAGCTGCCCGAATCAACAACAGGTTTAGACGCCTTAGCTGCTGTAGAGCAAATGAGCAGCGCCGACAGAGCAAAAGTAGAGGTCGCAGAGTTTGATTATAAAACGGCAATAGAAGAAGGTCAGACACGTCGATATGAAGCAATGACAAAGGCTGACGGACAAGAGACACGCGCAAAGATTGTGATGATTTCGATGTGGTCGTTGGTCGTTACTAACATCATATTCATTGCTGCTGTTGCTTATGTATACGCGACAAAAGGCGCAGCGACAGCATTTAGTCACGAGATGGCATTTGTCTATCTGACTGTAACGGGTACCACTGCCTATGTTATTCGTTCTTACTTTGGCGACTTACGTCAAGAAACGCACAGCAGACACGCGTGTATCAATGGTAAACAAGTAAAACCGACGGGTATTGCCGGGTTGATAAGTGCCCTTAAACAAAGTTAACAAAGCTAAGGATTAATGAAGTGAGCGAATCTATCAGCGCTGAACAATTCGAGGCGTTGAAAACAGTGATAAACGATAGTAACAAGCGCATTGAAAATTCTATCTCTGTTACACATAGAGAGATAAAAGAGCTCAAGACTGAATCCTACAAAATTATCAATGGGCTTAATCTTCTTACACAGCGTGTTGACACCAATGCACAATACAGCACAGAGAAGTTTGCAGAGTTGAATAAGATAACTGAAATTCAACAAAAACAGATTGATGAACTTCAAAGCAAAATCTCAGCGATGGAGCCTCAGCTTGCTGAAAAAAAAGACTTATTTAATAAGTTTATCTTTATGTTTATGTCAGCGGGTACTGGTGCTGCTTTGGCACTTATGATTCGATTATTGTTTAAAACTACCTAAGCGAATGCCAAAAAAACCTGGAACGTGGTGTAGCAAGTGCCGCACCGTGCATCATGACGAGCCCTGTCCTCACCGCAAACCTTTCGAGCGTAAGCGAAACAAAACAAAGCAATCAGGGCGTGGTGGTCGCAAATGGCAACGTATAAGAGAGTTTATCTTTACTCGTGACCGCTTTCTTTGCCAGATATGTTTGAGCACTGGTATCTATACATCTGTTGAACTTCATGGTCCTAACCACGGTGTTTGTGATCACATTATTGCCAAAGCACACGGCGGAAGTGATGACGTTGAGAACTTACAAACCATTTGTCAGTCATGCGATAAGAAGAAAACGCAAGAAGAATCACGAATGTCATTGAAGGGGGGGGTATAAAAACTCTGGGGACTAGCCCTGGGTCACCGCACCCCTAATCTTGAATTTTTACAGACGAAATGAAAACGAAAAAACCCACTAGAGAACGATAATGGCAGGTAGATATAAGGTCGTAGCAGGTACTGAACACGCTGAAGATAGCGCGTCTCAAACCGCTGGCGCGCACGAAGTGTCTTCTGACGACTCATTGTTAACAGAAGTGCTAGACGCTTGTCCCGTTTCTCTGACAGACGCTGAAAAGCAGATTTGGCAAGATGACGTTACCGAGTATGCGAGAATTGGTCGGTTTAAAAAACACTATGTACGATTCTTCTCTGAGTATTGCGTGCTAGTGGCACGCATGGAACGAACAAGAACATTTTTAGATGATGAGGCCAATGGATGGAAGTACACAACGGAAGGTCGCAACGGTGAGCAGCACAAAACGCGACCTGAAGCCTCGCAATACAATGACGACTGGCGCAAGCTTAACAGTTTAATTAACCAGATTGGCGGGAGCCCTGCCACTGACCAAC
>DDLV01000053.1 GCA_002340325.1 Glaciecola sp. UBA2563
GTGGGCGCCACCATGACACCTGACATGTACAGGTGTGTGATATCAATTAACGGCGTGTCCGATGTTCAAAAAATGGTCAGGGAAGACAGAGAAAGGTATGGAAAAAATCATTGGGTAGTAGCATATTGGGAGCGGATCATTGCCGATGGAAAATACAAGCGCAGCCACTTAAAAGAAATATCTCCTATAAATCATGTCGAAAACATCAAAGCCCCTGTGTTGCTTATTCATGGTGAGCGTGATCGCGTTGTAGAATTCGAGCAATCAAGTACGTTTGCTAAAAAACTACGAAAGGCTGATAAAGACGTTACATTGGTCAAACTTGATGATACTGGACATTCTTTGAGCAGAGCTGAGCCGCGTAGGGAAGCGATGCTGGCTATCGATGAGTTCCTGAAAGAACACCTAAATTGACTTGGATAAACAACCTTAATACTTCTATTAAATAGAAGTATTTTGCCGATTAAATGCAATTTAAATTCTAATTTTTAGAATTATAATAGCTCCTGTAAGTCAAACAACAGGAGATAAAATATGCAATATATTAGACGAGCAAATGAAAGAGGCGCAGCCGACTTCGGTTGGTTGCAAAGCAAGCATAGTTTTTCTTTTGGTAATTACTATGACAATAAGCACATGGGCGTATCCGCTTTACGGGTAATTAATGATGACACTGTTGCGCCAGGTGCAGGCTTTGGCGCGCATGGCCACAGAGACATGGAGATTATCTCTTATGTACTGGAGGGCGCGCTGGAGCACAAAGACAACCAAGGCAATCAGCACATTGTTAGACCCGGTGAAGTGCAGAGAATGAGTGCAGGTACTGGCGTGGTTCACAGTGAATACAATGCTTCTAATACCGATCAAGTTAAATTCTTGCAGATCTGGATACAGCCTAATGTCTTCAGCAGTAGTCCGGGATATGAGCAAAAGCATATTTCACAGGATGGAAAACTAACGCCACTTGTTACGCCGACCGGCAGTGATGGCACGATAAGCATCCAACAAGATATGCAGATGATGCGGGTACAATTAAATGCCGGAGATAATGTCACTTTATCATTGGAAGACGAGCGTGTGGGTTATCTGCATATCATCAAAGGTGAAGTTGAGTTTGATGATAATACGTTTTCTGCTGGCGATGCTGTATCACCCGAAAAAGGCAATGCCATGGTGGTTAAAGCCAATCAAGATGTGGAAGCACTTTGGTTTGATTTGCCTTGACTTGTTTGCTAAAAGCTAGCTAAAAACTAGCATCTTTAATATGTGTAGTGCTTTTGACTATTATAGGTAAACGTCTCACATAGCCTTAAAAGTGCAAAACGCCTTCTTCAAAAAAGAGGGCGTTTTTTTAACTGGGCGTATGATGAAAGACGGAGCTTGGCTCTTCGCGATAGCACTGGGCCGTACGAAAAGCCCCTGATTTTCATCAGGGGTACGGGTAGGAATCCAATGGCCTTTCTTTTAATGGATCACCCTTCTTCTTCTACCGTTTCCGCTTCTTTTTCCTCATCCTTATACTTGTCGAACCAAGCGATGATATAGCCGATTTTCCGAGCTAAGTTGGATGGCTTGGCGGCAATACCATGATAAGCCCCTTGGATCCTAACGAATGAACTCTCCACACCTTCAAGGCGCAATGCACCATAATACTGCTCACTTTCTGCCATTGGCGTTCTTACATCAAGTTCGCCTGTCAGCACCATTGTTGGTGTCTTGACGTTGCCTACCAAGCTCAACGGCGATCTACCCCAGTATTGGTCAAGATCATTCCACGGCAAATCGGTAAACCAGTACTTAGTCATAAATGTGTAAATATCAGAGGTACCAATCATACTCACCCAGTTGATGACGGGTTTTGCAACAACAGCAGCTTTGAATCTATCGGTTTTGCCGATTATCCAAGCTGTCAGTACGCCACCTCCTGAACCACCTGTGACAAACAAATTCTCCTCGTCGACGTAGCCTTGTGCTATTACACCGTCAACTATGTCCATTAAGTCATCGTAATCCTGTGATGGGTAATTCTTGTCTATCAAATTGGCAAATTCACTGCCCTGCGATGTCGAGCCTCTAGGATTACCGTAAATCACAACGTAACCTGCCGCAGCGAACATTTGCACTTCAGTTGAAAACTCTGGACCATAAGCAGTATGCGGACCGCCATGTATTTCCAATATCAAAGGGTATTGTTTTGTTGCATCAAAACCAGGCGGTTTAACAATCCATGCTTGCAGCTCTCGGTCATCAACACTGCTTTTGACCTCAAGAAGTTCTGGCGGGTTGATGGTTTTATGATCGAATACATCGCCATTTAGATCTGTCAGCATAACCGGTTTGTCTCTACGAGAAACAATTGCGAGGTCAGCTGGGCGAACGCCGTTAGCATAAGTAAAGACAATATCACCGTCCTTTGTGACATCAAAATCGCCAGACGTGTAAGGCCTGCCAATACTCATCCCTCCCAACGCATCTGTTTTGACTAACGTTCTTTTTCTTAACGTCACATAACCGACGTGTTTTTTGCCATGGTCGTCATAACTAAAGTAGAGACCTCGACCATCAGGCGCCCATTGCACATCACTTACAGAGCGATCTAAATCACCCGTTAAGTTCTCAATATCGCTACCATCAAGATTCATCACGTATAGCTGGCTAGTTTGATTTGACTTGCCGTTATCAACAAAACCGGTAAAGGCAAGTTTACCGCCATAAGGACTAATTACTGGGTTACTTTCAGGCCCTGTCATATCGGTAATTTCAGTCATCTCACCACTTTTGACGTCAATCGACAATATATCAGTATTGAAGATATCGAATTCAAAATCTTCATGTGTATTTGCAGACACATAAATTGTTTTCGCGTCGTTACTCCATGCAATTGAACTGGAGAAATTATGCGGACCTGACGTTATCTGACGAGGCGTTCCGCCAATTGCAGGCACAATGTATACATGCACATTCCCTGGTTTATTCATTCCAGCGCCGTCGCGTTGAAACAGCGTCGAATCAATATAATGAGCTTCGTCAGCCCACTTGGCACCCTCAGGCTTCTTAGCCGGAATACTGAAAAATGGATCCTCTTTATTTGGCGTAAACATAGTAAATGCGATTTGTTTGCCATCCGGCGAAAACTGCATGTTGCTTGGCGTAAATTTTACGGACGTGACTTTTGCCGTATTGCCAGTCGCCATATCGCGAACATAGATTTGAACGCCACTTTCTTTACTTGATAGGTAGGCGAGTTTTTTACCATCTGTTGAAAACACTGGAGAAAAGTGATTATCCTCACCCGATAAAAGTGGCAAATGCGATTCGCCATCGAGTGATGCATACCATAAGTTCCGGCGCAGAGAGTCCGTCATAATATCCATACTTCTTCTTTCATAAAGAACGTGCTTGTTATCTGGCATTACCACTGGATTTGCGGCATACTCCAACGCAAACAGGTCATCATAATTGAATAGATGTTTTGTATCTTCCTGCTGGTCATCCGGTTCTTCAGCGTGAACAACTGTTGTATGGATAGTCGAGAAAATAATGGTCGCTGCACAAAAAATAGCAGCTGACTTTGATGAAAAAGTGGTAGACATCGAATTCACCTTTTTATTGTAGTTTTAGGATGATATGTGCATCAAATATGCGTCGTGAATATTTCACGTAACGTTGCATCTATAATGTCAGAGCAATGGTTTAATAGCAAAAGGTTAGGTGAATTTCTGTGTACTCAGTTGACGTTTAGCACAATTCATTTTCATTCTACGAAAAATGCTGCTTGTGTACTCAACATCGATCGTATTTTATCTGCAAAACATCTATAATCCTATTCTAAATTCTAGCGGAGATACAAATGCACCATCTAAGACACGATGCAACGCATCAAAACCTACACCTAAATATTTGTGCCGGTTTATCTCTTGCTGTCTTGCAATTGTTGACCATCTCATCTGAGCAACAGCCAAACTTACCGTAATCGCTTTCGAACATCTGGGAGCGAAGGCTTCTGGAATTACAACGAATCTTTTTCAATTTTCCTGAAGCCAAGCCCTTGAGGTTACTGCGTTTTGCGTTTTTTGAAAAGGACTACCTATTGGATAAACAGACATTACATGACGAGAGAAACAGGTATTAATTACCACCTACATATTGAAAAATTCAGCGTTTAGGATTGAAGGGACTTGCTCGGCTTAAATAATGTATCTATATGAAATTATTGATTTTTATTTTAATGTTAGTGTTGACATTACAATTCCCCGCTGCTTTAATACGACCCATCAACGACGGGTATGACACCTGTCTTAATCGAAACTAAATAGAGTTAGATATGAACCAACGTAACGTGACAATTAACGAACAACAACAAGAGAATCAATTCTAACAAACAGTCTTTTTGTGTAAGGCTGTTTCATGGCCTTGCGTGATGGAAACACCCGGATTGGCCATGCTGCTCCGGGTTTTTTTATGCCTTGAGTAAACCGAATTAGGGTGCTTGCACCTTAATCAGGCATAGCTGAAGACAGCGGCGTAAGTCGCTGGAAGGAAGTCGACTCACCGGCTTTCGCTTCTCGAAAGAGGAGGTATCTATGCAGATGAGGCCCACCTGTTTTTCAGGTGGCTGGCAACTCCTGGTTGCCAGAGAGTCGGAACGTCTGTGCCGATACGGCATGTTTTGGGCAACGCTGGAAACATGCCTTTTGTGGTGGCGACCACGAATAGGCGGGCAAGCAGAAACAAGACTGGGCCAAAGATCGTAGCCAAGGCAGTTTGAGCTTAGCGGCAAGGGCGCTTGGTACAAGCTGACGGGATTTGTCGCAAGGCATATGCTCGACAGGTTGAGGGGTTAGTAACGGTTAGTGCCGTGAACGCACTAATACAGGACGTGTTCTATTGTGTTGCTCAAAAGGCAATGCAGGGACCGGTATCCCACGTCCTGGTGAGAAACAGATAGTTCATTTGGCAAGAACAATTGTATATCCAGCAATTGGTAGCAGGTTCGAATCCTGCTCTGAAGACAAACGCAAAAGCGGGTACCGACACAGCGGAGAAGTCTCCGAATGCCTCACAAGTCTAACTTGAATGAGGTCTGGCAACTGCTCGCAAGGCACGCGCTGGTTAGTGTTAGTCGCTGCATGTTTCGGTTAGTACCGATTTATGGTTCGCAAGATCAACAGTATGCAAATGCGCTGAAACACCGTTGTGTGACAGAGGATAAGCCCCCTCTTTAAACAAGGCGGAGATGGTTGTTACATGTTTGGCATGTGGATAAGCGGGTAAAGAGCGTTGCAAGCGTTCTGTAAGCCCGGCAAAAGACAACCGCGTTACCGTGTAATCTCAGCGTTAACTTAATTTAACTATTCCCGTGGATTAACGGTTAGATCGCCAGACTTTCAATCGGGAGGCAGGGGTTCGACTCCCCTCGGGAATGCCAAAAACATTTTAGCTCTGTGGTGTAACGGGTAACACACGTGACTTTGACTCACGTATTTCAGGTTCAAATCCTGACGGAGCTGCCAACTTATCTGTAAGATGAGAGTACGGAAAAGTTTATAATTGAGTTTATTGCTTTGCTGAAAAATGTAAGCAAACCGAAATGAGGTTGAAAACATGAAAGACGTCATTAATTTTGCGAAAAAAGCCCACGAAGGCCAAAAGAGGAAATACACCAGTGAACCGTATATTACTCATCCAGTTTCTGTCAGCAAGATACTAAAGAAGCTACATCCAGAAGCAACTGATAGTATGGTTTATGCTGCTATTTTACATGACACTGTCGAGGACACTGAGGTAACAATCGACCAAATAAGAGAACAGTTTGGCGATGTCGTTGCCGATTTTGTTTACTGGTTAACTGACCAATCTTTGCCGTCAGATGGTAACAGAGCAGCGAGAAAAGCAATTGATAGAGAACATACTGCAAAAGCGCCAGCAAATGCTCAAATCATAAAACTCGCTGACTTGATTGATAACTCATCAAGTATCGTAACGCATGACAAAAAGTTTGCGCGCGTCTATTTAAAGGAAAAAGCGCTAATTCTTGACGCGCTAAGAGATGAGGTTAAAGAGACTGACATATACCAATATGCGAGAGCTGTCTTAAAAGAGTCAGAAGAAAAACTCAATGAATAATCCATAACAAAGTATACAACAACTATTATTGGTAACTATCTCGCTAAGAAGGTGTCTAAACATTGTTTGTTGAAAGGCAATTTGACGCGCTCCTTCTCACCTGCACCAAGGATATTGTTTTGAGAAAAGAATGAAAGTTTATTTAGATGACGAAAGGAACACACCTAAAGGTTGGAAACGTGTTTATTGGCCAGACGAAGCTATTCAGTTACTTCAAACAGGTAAAGTAGAAGAAATTAGTCTAGATCATGATTTAGGTGAAGATGAACGTGGAACTGGTTATGATGTTGTTCTTTGGATAGAAAAAGCTGTTATCACGAGAGGTTTTAAACCGCCGAAAATAAAGGTTCATTCAGCGAATTTGTCGGCACGGCGAAAGATGGAATTGGGGATTTCAAACATTGAAAAAAACTCTACCACGTAAGACGCCTACTCGGACTTTGGACTCTTTTCGCGTTGAAGTAACTTTGTTTCGCTCGTAAATCGGGCATAAGGTATCCTTATTAAAAGCAATGTTTGTTGGAAATTTCCGTTACTCTAATCCAAAGATAACCTAGTAAATAAAATACGAAGCTGACGTTTAAGGACACGACAGTAGACTTGACAGTGTTGTATACGGGTATAATTTTGCCGCTAAAACAAGTAAATAATGCGATTAGTATGATATGTACTATATTTGCAGCAATCAACCAGTTCAAATCGAATAAGTATCATTGCTCAACTCTCCTGGAGATTGTTAAATTGGATTTCTTAAAACAACCAGGTTCATTTTAAATGAGTAATAATAAATGACGCTACTGTCGTCAGCTGCAATATTTTTTGGTGCTGCTGTTATCGCAGTACCATTATTCAAGCGCTTAAAACTGGGTGCAATTTTAGGCTACCTAATCGCTGGCGTTGTTATTGGCCCTTCTGTTTTAAATTTCATCAGTGACCCTTATACGATTTTGCATTTCGCGGAACTTGGCGTTGTGCTGCTGCTGTTCGTTATCGGCCTTGAACTCGAACCCGCTGTATTATGGCGAATGCGCAATCAAATTATTTTTACCGGTGGCTCTCAATTGGTTTTCAGCGCTGCGCTGATTGGCGCATTTTGCATGTTTGCACTTGGATTGAATGAGATTTACAGCATCACTATCGGTTTTGCACTGGCAATGTCGTCAACACCGTTCGCTCTGCAGTTAATGGAAGAACAACGCATTCTCATCACCCCGCCGGGTAAACAAGGCTTCAGCGTGCTGTTGATGCAGGATATCGCAGTGATTCCTATTTTGCTGCTGGTGACGTCATTTTCGACACTACCAACAGAAGATGGCGTTGCTTGGTATATCAGTGCCGGCGCTATTGTCGGTGTGCTTGTTGCCGGGCGTTATTTGGTAAACCCACTTTTGCGCATCATTGCGTTGTACGGCAGTAGTGAAGTGATGACCGCTGCAGCGCTCTTTTTAGTAATTGTAACGGCTATGTCGATGTCAGCAGTTGGACTTTCAATGGGGATGGGTGCGTTTATTGCCGGTATCCTGTTAGCTAATAGCAGTTTCAAACATCAACTGGAAGCCGAAATTGAGCCTTTCAAGGGCTTGTTGCTTGGTTTATTTTTCATTGCCATTGGCATGACGCTAGATCTCCAGCTGCTCATCGAAGAACCACAATTTCTCATCGGCGCAAGCTTACTCCTTCTTGTTATAAAAACACTCGTGCTATTTGTTGTTTTGGCTATTGCAAAACAACGAAAACAAGATGCTATGCGCATTGGACTGATGCTTGCGCAAGGCGGCGAGTTTACCTTTGTTATGATGACGCTCGCGGTGAGTGTTGCGGTATTACCTGAAGATATTGCATCTCGTGTGAATCTTATCGTTGGTTTGTCCATGGCATTTACGTCACCGCTGGTAATATTGTACGCCACCTTTTTTAATACAAAGGATTGTCCTCCTGTATATGAAAGCGCAAATGTTAATTACGATCCTGAAGTAATAATTGCAGGGTTTGGTCGTTTTGGACAAATTACAGGGCGAATTCTTCGGGCCAATCACATCCAGTTTACCGCGCTTGACAAAGACGCAGCGCACATTGAATTTGTAAAACAGTTTGGCAGTAAAGTTTTTTATGGTGACGCAACCCAAGTAGAGCTTTTGAAAAAAGCGGGGCTCACAAAAGCGAAAACCTTACTTGTAGCGATCGATAATAAAGCAGACATTAACAAATTAGTGCTGACCGTACAGCATCATTTTCCAGATGTGAACATCATCGCGAGAGCCGTTGATAGGCAACATGCAGCAGAGTTGGCAAAACTTGGCGTGTTTTGTCATGTGCGAGAACTCCTTGGCGGCGGTCTTGCTGCAAGCATACGCGTTTTAGAATCCCAAGGTTATTCCGACCAAGAAGCACAGCATATCGTCAATTTGTTTCAAACTCATGATGAAGCGCTCTTACAAGATGTCATCGATAACGACATGGCGTTCGAACAGCAGGTCTCCAATGCAAAAAAAGGACGTGAAGAGTTACAAAGTATTTTTGAAAATGATGCAAGGCTAAGGAAGTGATATCTGAAATTAGCAAACATATGTACGCAACTGGTCACATTTGCGCCGAGAAAACCTCGTTGATTGTTTAAATGGACAACCTGTGCTACAACAATAAACTCAAAGAAGTGTGAGGGATTACAGCCATGCCAAAATTAAAATTCTTACTTTTTTTCAGTTTCATAGCTTATCTGGTAATTGGACAGATGCCTTTTTCTGCTTACGCACAAGAGGGATTTGACGATGAAGCAACACCTATTTACCTTAAAAAAATCCGTGATATGGATGGCAACTATTTAAAAGAGTTGACGAGAGCAACTGCAAAGGAGTTGTCCACGTCTGGTGAGTTTATTGCTAAACCTTTTAAGAGAAGTTCACCTCCAGGGCCTGTGGTAGAAGTCGACTCTCCAAGCTTTAACTACTCGTCTCATAAGGATGGTATGAGCACAAAAGAAATCGCAGATGCAGGTCTTGGCTTAGTGCGTGACGTAGGGGGGCTTCTTGGTTTTGATAAAGAAGCGAACAAAGCAAATGAAATTCAGTGGCGAATGAACAGGAACCGTTCGCTTGATGCTTGGGGAGAGGACGAAAAAATACTTGTTACTATGGTGTCAAAAGTTTATCTGACGGATAAACAAACTGGTGAGCAAATCACACGCAGTATCAAGCAAGAAAAAGTTTTTGAATCAAAAAACCACTTTGTAAAATCGAGGGACAAAATGGTTCAAGATGCAGTCATCCCTGCAGTCAAAAGAGCAGTAGCAGAATACGTCGACGATTCGGATTTCTAATTTATGCTTACTAGTCGTCACGGTTTCTAGCCGTTATTGCAGCGATTAAATTGAAAAAATGTTTGACAAAATATTATTGAACTATATTATCTACCTATAAGTAGATAGCCAGTATTTTTTGATTAACGAGGATACATCATATATCCATGAATGAAACCGCCAACAGAGTCCTTGATGTAGCTGAGCAACTCACCCAAACAAGGGGGTTTAATGCGTTTAGCTATAAAGATTTGCAACAAGAAGTCGGTGTTAAAACGTCGAGCATTCACTATTATTTTCCGACGAAACAAGACTTAGCGTTGGAGATGACTAAACGATATAAGGAAAGATATCAAGACGCACTTCATTCGATAGCAAGAGAAAATGATAATGGTGTGGGCAGGCTAGCTGCACTTGGAAGAGTTTTTGTGAATGTTGTTAATGGGGATAAGTTTTGCTTGTGTGGGATGTTAGCCAGCGATTGTTTATCGATGCCAACATCCGTAAACAATCAGCTCAAATCGTTTTTTGAACTAAATGAATCTTGGATTGCTGATGCTATCGCACTTGGGCAGCAGCAGGGCGAGATAAAACCTGAATTATCTTCTAAGCGAGCTGCAACAATTTTTATTGCAATGCTGGAGGGCGCAATGTTGATTGCGAGATCGCAAAAAAACCCGGCTTATTTGGAAGAAGTGGTGAAAGAGGCATTGAGCAACTTTGCCGTTTAATAAAAAAACAACCTAATACACTTTCGTATCCATTTGGTTCTTTGCCAGTTTCAGCATAGAACCGTATAGGTTGTAACCTACTTGGATATTTTTTTGTAAACTTTATCTATCTATGAATAGATAGCTTATTTTAACCTAGATTGGAGAAAAGATATGTCGAACACAAAAACTGCACTATTGATTGGTGGCTCAAAGGGTATGGCATTTGCCACTGCGAAAAGACTAGCAAAGAAGGGGGTAAACTTAATACTGGTTGCGCGCGATCAAAATGCCCTTGATATCGCACGCGATGAATTGCTGTCTGAGACAAAAGTTGATGTGGAAACAAGGTCACTCGACTTGTATAACACAAATGAAGTCAATGCATTCATTTCTGAACTCAACGAAACCTCGCGGAAAATCGATTATCTCGTCAATGCCGCTGGCTATTTTAAGCCAACAACATTTCTTGAACACACACGAGAAGACTATGCGACACAGCTAAATCTTAATGAATCAGTGTTTTTTATCACGCAAGCTATCGCAAAGAATATGGTAGATAATGGCGGTGGCGCTATTGTTAATATTGGTTCTATGTGGGCCAAGCAAGCGATAAAAGCAACGCCTTCATCTGCATATTCAATGGCGAAAGCTGGGTTGCATTCATTGACTCAACATCTCGCAATGGAGCTAGCGGAGCACAACATTAGGGTAAATGCTGTGTCGCCGGCCGTCGTGCAAACCACAATATACAAAGCCTTTATCAACGAAAACGAGATCCCTGAAACCCTAGCTGGATTTAATGAGTTCCACCCTATTGGTCGCATTGGACAAGCAGATGATGTTGCTAGTAGCATTGAGTTTTTGCTTTCTGATGAAGCAAGCTGGGTGACGGGCGCAATCTGGGATGTAGACGGTGGTGTAATTGCTGGCCGTAACTAACGAAAGGTTTTAAAAAAGACAGAAGTCTTTTTAGATTATTAGTCTTATTCGGCATCGCACATTAACTTGCATGACGCAATTCACTGATTGGCTGATGCCGATTCAAAAGACGATAAGGAGTACTAAAATGAATAACGTGAAAGCTATATCTGAACTTAATACAGATTTTTCGAAAAAGGTGGTAATTCGCCCAGATGATTATCATTGGGTACCCTCGCCCATGCCGGGCGTCGAGCGCATGATGTTAGACCGCATGGGCGCAGAGACAGGACGTGCAACATCAATAGTGCGTTACGCGCCCAATTCAGCATTTTCGTCTCATGTTCACAGTGGTGGAGAGGAGTATTATGTGCTTGAAGGCGCCTTTGCAGACGAGCACGGTACTTATCCTAAAGGAACGTATGTTCGCAATCCCATTGGGACTAAACACACACCCAAAATAGGGGACGACGGCGCGACAATCTTTGTAAAGCTGCATCAGTTTAGTGAGTTGGATACCAACCAATTTGGAATTGATACTACGTCAGCTCGTTGGCACCTAGGTTTGGTTGACGGCTTACAAGTCATGCCGCTGCACAATCATGAAGCTGAGAATGTGGCATTGGTAAAATGGGCACCAAATACACAATTCTCTCTTCATCGTCATTGGGGTGGCGAAGAGATTTTAGTCCTCGAGGGCACCTTTTATGATGAACACGGCACATATCCAAAGGGTACGTGGATCCGAAGTCCTCATTTAAGTGCTCATGAACCCTACACCAAAGAAGATGGGGCGTTAATTTATGTGAAGACCGGTCACTTGCCAAACTAGCGTTTGTATATGAAATAGATCAAATTCTGTTGAGCATGTACTTCGATTTTTTCTGACTTTTGGTATGATAGAGGCTTACAAAAAATACACGGCGAAGGAGTGCAAATCATGCCAGCAGAATTTTCCAATTTTATCAGAGTTGTCGAAGTCTGGACGTTAGATGAATCAGGGGAAAAACTTACCCTAAATGACGCAATTTACGGAGAACTAGAGTCTTTTGGTGCGCTTAGTGCACAAACATCGTTTTCTTATGGAGAAGGCCTACCGGGAAAAGCTTGGAAAGAAAAGCGCCCTGTAGTGCTTAAAAACTTTGATGAAACTACGTTTCTGAGAGTTAAAGAAGCCCGTATTGCAGGGCTCACTACCGGCATCGCTATCCCCATTTTTGACGGTGAAGAACTCACCGCTGTCTTGGTCATGCTATGCGGTGATATCTCAAGCGCCAAAGGCGCTATTGAAGTGTGGCAAGATGACGAGTTAAGCGGGATGGCACTTGTCGATGGATATTACGGCGATCTTGAACGGTTCGAATGGCTTTCAAAGAGTATAAAATTCCCTAGAGGATCTGGACTACCAGGCGGCGTGTGGAAAGAAGACTGTGCAAAAGTAATAGGCGATCTTGCTAATTCGTCTTCATTCTTGCGTTCGCGCAATGCAGTGAGAGCTGGAATAACGACAGGAATAGGTCTGCCGTTTTACTCTCCAGAAAACGACAGCGAGATGAGTGCTGTTTTAACATTTCTATCTGCCGAAAATACCCCGCTTGCAAGTCGTTTTGAAGTTTGGACACAAGATACATCTGGCGATTTATCCTTCTCTTCGGGTATTGATCAAAAAATCAATAAAGTCGAACTCGCTGATAAGGACAAAGAAGCTTCAGCTGATGCTGATCTGATTAAGGAATCATTGCAAGAACGTATTCCAAAAGTCTCAACCCATTCGCAAGACGATGCGTTTAATTCGATGCTAGTCATTCCGATTTTGAACAATAACAGCAATAAATCAGCAGCGGTTTTCTATAACTAGTTACCGTTAAACCACGCCGCTAGCACTTGTCGTTCTTCCTCGGTCATGCCCGTCTTATTCATTAGCGGCATGTCTTTTGTCATCACCGTTCTGTTTACGATCTTGGGTGCGCCGCTGACGATTTTATCCCAGGAATCGACCTTAAACCCTAGCGGTGCAATTTTGAAAATATCGTCCGTAGGTTGTTCTGCATGACAGCTGACGCAATGTCTATTGATGATGTCTTGTACTTGAGTCTCGATGGGTGACAGCACTGGTGCGTCAGTTTTAACGGCTGACTGAATAGATTGTTCAGCAGATTTTGGCCATGACACCACAGCAGCAAGCACTAGCATACCTACAGCACCGCTGGCTAAGATGGCAGGCTTGTGTATATCGTTATGCTTCAGATTAAAATAATGTCGAATGTAGGCAGATAGGCCAATGATGGCAACGAGAACTAGCCAGTTGTATTCGTGTTGATAAGTCATCGGATAGTGATTACTGATCATGATAAACACAAGTGGCAAGGTAAAATAGTTATTGTGAACTGAGCGAAGTTTCGCGCCTGCTCCCCACTCTGGTTTTACTTCTTGCTTGTTGGCAACTGCATTTACCATCTTTCTCTGCGATGGCATGATAGTTAAAAACACATTTCCTACCATGATTGTGCCAATCAAAGCACCGACATGTATGTATGCACCACGCCCACTAAACAGGAAGGTGGCTAACCAGCATACAGCAACCACAAACAGAATGAGAAAGACGGCAAAGGTTTTGGGTGTTTGGCCTAGCTTACTTCTGCATGCGATTTCATAAATCGCTAATCCACCAAAGATATAAAGCAAGCCATAGCTAACGGCTTGAAGTGGTGTTAACGCCATCACGCGGGGATCAATTAAGAAAGCAGAAGCACCAACGTAGTAAATAATAACGAGCAGGAGCATACCGCTTATCCAAGTCGTATATGCCTCCCACTTAAACCAATGCAGTGTGCTCGGCATCTCTTCTGGGCCGTAGCTATATTTAGCCACCTCGTAAAAGCCGCCACCATGCACTGCCCATAAATCTCCTTTTATCCCCTTTTCTTTTTTCCAGTTGGGTGGTGTGCGCAGACTATTGTCCAGCCATATAAAGTAAAATGATGCACCTATCCAGGCAATACCTGCGATGACGTGAAACCATTTCACAAATAACGAAAGCCATTCAAGCCATGGCATATTGCTGCTCCTTAATTGATTTTTTTACATTGGTGCCAGCGATATAGGTGGCTTGTACAGCTCTATCATCGCCAATAAAGCTCAATGCAAATAAGATGTCTTCGGCACTATCGATACTGATCGATTTTGGACAGCGCAGTTTACTCAGCTCATCAAAATGCGGGTTAAGGACGACAAAATCTGCATAGCTACCAGGATTCAGATTACCAATATCATTTTCTAATCCATAATAAGTCGCAGGGCCTTGCGTCATCATATAAAGCCCTTCCAAAACACTTATTTTTGTATTCTGCAGCTGGCCTATTTTGTAAGCCTCTCCAAACGTTTTAAGCATATTAAAGCTTGTTCCTGCGCCAACATCCGTAGCAAGTGCGATATTTACGCCATATTGATTTGCTTTGTCGATACAAAACAATCCGCTACCCAAGAACAAATTTGATGTTGGGCAAAATACTGCAGTTGCGCCTGTTTCTCTTAAACGTTCCCACTCGTGTTCATGTAAATGAAGACAGTGCCCAAAAAGAGATTTTGAGTGCACCATATGGAAGTTATCATAAACATCTAAATATGACTCATGGTTTGGAAATAGTTGCTTAACCCATTCAATCTCGCCGTGATTTTCTGATAAATGTGTTTGAATAAAAACGCTAGGATATTGTTGCGCGAGCTCTCCTAATGCAGCTAGCTGCGCCTCCGAACTCGTTGGCGCAAACCTTGGGGTAAGCGCATATCGATTACGGCCATTTTCATGCCACTTATCGATAAGCACTTGGCTGTCTTTCTGTGCTGTTGTAGGCGTATCTTGGAGGTAGTCTGGGCAATGGCGATCCATACAGACTTTACCTGTTACCATTGCCATTTCCATGTCCGACGCACATGTAAATAACGCATCAACTGATGCCTTATGGACACTGGGGTATACAAAGGCTGTTGTTGTACCATTGTTGATTAACTGCGATAAAAACTTTTGGGCGATGTCTCTACTGTATTCTGGGTTGCTGAACTTTTGTTCGGTTGGGAATGTGTAGTTTTCCAACCAATCGAGCAGCTGCGACCCATACTTTGCGATCATCTCAGTTTGAGGGAAATGCAAATGGCTGTCTATCAAACCGGGAATGATAAGCTTTCCACTGTAGTCAACAAGCGTTGCTTCTGGATGGTTTTCCAATAACTCTTTGAAACTACCGATGTCGACGATTTTTTTTTCACGCACCACAAGCGCACCGTCTCTAAAAAAGCATACATCCTTTTTCGGCGTGTGAGTCGATCGACTGAAATGCAATATATCAGCGCGATACAGTGTTGTGTTATCGTTCATAGATATCATCGATCACAGGTATCATCGTTCATAGATATCATCACTTACAAATATCGTCATCAACTGCCTCTGTAACTACTGTAACCGTAAGGTGAAATGAGTAGAGGAATATGATAGTGCCCTGTCGCTTCGGTTATTTCAAAGTGTATGTCCACAAAGGGATAGAAGCTTTTACCATGATGAGCGAGCAAATATTCCTTGCAGTGAAATCTAATACAATAGACACCAATTGTAAGCAAATGGCTGTCGAAACCACTGCACCTGCCGTCGTGGTCAGTTGTTTTTTTTACTGATTCCCCACCTGGCGTGGTAAGTGTGAGTGCCATTCCTGCTGCAGGGCATCCCTCAGTAGTATCTAGTACGTGGCTCGACAAGCTAATCATACCATTCTCTCTTTTGTATTATGTTTTGTAGAACGCCCATATCTTCAGCTTTCTTAAGTTAGGCAACGCTGCCGATTAATTACCGAATCTTTACATCGTTTCTTTACATCATTACGGCTTTATCAATTCGAAGCAGACTTATTTTGAGTTGTTCTTGCGCAGCTATTTCAATTTCTTTTTCACGTGTATTTGCGAGTCTCTGTGTCAAAGCAACCAGCATAGTATTGGCGCTTAAACCACTTGCGCATATGATGAAAATAAACCCGTTTTTGTTTAAGTACTCGTGATTTGCTTCATGCAATTTATTTAGCGTTTGTTCAGAAGCATTTGCTGTACCAGACTGCTCATTACTGGCGAGTGCTTTTGTATTCGCATACTTTTCTCTCAGCGTATTGATATCACCGATCATAGGATGTCCTTGAAATGCTTCCAAAAAATCCGTTTCTTGCATTTCAGCCCAATGATCTGTAGCAGTCTTAATGATCGATGCCTTATCTGCATATGGCATCGAATTAACCATCTTGTTGCACCAGCCCTGTGCTGTACAAACCTGCACAAACCATTGATTTGCTTGTTCAGAATCAAGCGAATTGAGTTGTGTAACTGTTATCACACATTTTTTCCTTGTACATATCTATCTTCTTTAAGACTGCTAGTTTCAGTTGCTCCATCAGCATCCGCTCTTTCTTTATTCATCAAAGCCATTATCTGCGCACTTATGGAGACAGCAACCTCAATGGGTCGCTTACCCGTAATGCTTAGGTCACCTATAGGACTAATTAGCCGCTGGATTTGAGAAGGTGCAAAACCACGATGCTCGAGCCTTGTCCTAAACCGTTTGGCCTTAGTTTTTGAGCCGATCATGCCAATGTAATTACCTTCTGTATGCTTAAGAGAAGCTTCTACCAACTTGTAATCCAGCTGATGATTGTGTGTCACAATAATTATCCAAATATTGTTTGGTAAACTTGCGATAATGTGTTCTGGTTCATCAATGGTAATAGGCGTTATATTGCTGTGAGCACTGGCAATACGCTGCGCTCCTCCTGCCACATCAGTCAGCTGAACGCCACTTACATCTCCATTTGCTAATGATACGTCATTGCTAAGTTTGCCGGTTTTATCCAGCCATTTTTCTCTGCTTTCTACCCATTGAATTTGCAAAGGTAGCTGCGCCAATATAGGCACCAATGCTTGCGCAACATGGCCTGCACCAAAAACAGCGACATGTTGTTGGTGATCGAGCATGACTTCAAACAAAAGTTTGACCGCCCCGCCGCAACACTGACCAAGCTTGCTTGACAAAGGATACGACACAATTTCCTGACAGGATGTGCCTTTGGCGAGTAAGTCACGGGCTTGTTTTACCGCCTCAAATTCAAGATGCCCACCGCCGATAGTATCGACTTGCTCATCACCTGTTACCACCATTTTCGTGCCATCGTCCCTCGGTGTTGAGCCCGCAGCACGTATGACGGTAATTAGCACATAACCAAGCCCCTTCTGCTCACATTCGTGGACTTTCTCATGCCAAGATGTCACGTTTAATCCCATAAGTGTCTCAATTCGAAGATTGCATTTGGTTAATAGCGTTCAAAATTCGTTCTGGCGTTGCTGGTGTATCAAGGTTTGGATCGGTTCTGTAATCATCGATGCTAGAAATAGCGTCCTTGATCGCGCACCAAACAGAAATAGCCAACATAAATGGCGGCTCACCTACAGCTTTACTGTGGTAAATGCTATTTTCATTGTTCGGTCTACCAAAGAGGCTCACCTTAAAATGCTCGGGTGTATCACCAATCGCAGGGATTTTATAAGTCGCCAGATTGTTGCTTGTAAGCACGCCTTCTTCATTCCAGACCAAGTCCTCAGTTGTCAGCCATCCCATCCCTTGAATAAATCCGCCTTCAATCTGTCCAATATCAATCGCTTCGTTAAGGCTTGTTCCAACATCATGCAAGATATCAACATGGGTGACTTTATTCTCGCCTGTAAGCGTATCTATCATGACTTCACTGACAGCAGCACCATAGGCAAAGTAGAAAAACGGTCTTCCTTTTCCTGTCGCGCGGTCATAGTGTATTTTGGGTGTTTTATAAAATCCGCCTGCTGAAAGTGATACGCGGGCCATATAAGCCTCTTGAATCAGTTCCGCCCAAGGCATCTTGTGATGACCGCACCAGACATGGTTATCTCGGAATTCGACATCATCTTTACTTCCGCCTACTTTTTCAGCGTAAAAACTGGTAAGGCGCTCTTTGATAGCAATACAAGCATTTTGCGCTGCTTTGCCATTTAGATCGGAACCGCTAGACGCTGCTGTTGGCGAAGTATTTGGCACCTTGTCTGTGCGCGTGGATGTGATATCGACTTCTTCCAAGCTTACGCCAAACTCATGCGCCACAATCTGACTGATTTTGGTATGCAGTCCTTGTCCCATTTCGGTGCCACCATGGTTAGCTTGAATACTGCCATCCGTGTAGATATGCACGAGTGCACCTGCTTGATTAAGGTGTTTGGCGGTAAATGAAATACCAAATTTTACAGGTGTAAGTGCTAGTCCTTTCTTTATAAATGGGCTTTTTGCATTAAATGCTTTGATTTGCTCGCGTCTCGCCCAGTAATTCGATGATTGTTCTAGCTGCGCGAGAATCTCAGGTAATAGATTCTGCTCTATCTCCATCCCATATGGCGTTGTCATTCCAGTCTTCGAACCATATAGATTTAGTTTTCTTACTGATAAGGGATCTTGGTTTGTCGCCCGTGCGATTTTGTCGTTGATTGCCTCAGCCATTATCATGCCTTGAGGCCCGCCAAAGCCACGAAATGCAGTATGCGATACCTGATTGGTTTTCATGCGATGCCCTTGGATCTCGCAGGCATCATAATAATAGCCGTTATCGGCATGAAACATCGCTCTGTCGACAATCGCATCGGAGAGGTCAGGTGAATGTCCGCAGTTGCCATTCACTTCTATTTCAGCTGCGGTAATTTTACCAGCGTCATCAAATCCAATGCGATAATGATTTTCAAATGGATGGCGTTTACCTGTCACCTGCATATCTTGTTGGCGAGACAGACGTATTTTGACGGCGCATTTGTTTCGCTTTGCCAGAATAGCGGCAAGACATGCCCATTGCGCGGCTTGGGTTTCTTTGCCGCCAAACGCACCGCCCATCCTGCGCATATCAACAGTGATTTTATTGAGTTTGACATCTAAGACCTCAGCTACCAGCTTTTGCACTTCGCTAGGATGTTGGCTAGATGAATACACCAACATACGGTCTTCTTCCTCAGGCACTACCAATGCAACCTGCCCTTCAAGATAAAGGTGTTCTTGCCCGCCGACTATTAGCGTGCCTGATGCGTTATTCGGCGACGCTGCTATTACGCTTTGCACATCTCCGCGCTGCATAGTATGGCTTGGACGAACAAAAGATTGTTTTTCCTTTGCTTCGTTTACATCTAAGATCGCAGGCTTGTCCTCGACATCGATTATTGCTTTTTTCGCCGCTACTCTGGCAAGTTCAGCTGTTTCGGCCATTACTGCAAATACAGGTTGGCAGTGAAACTTGATTTCGTCTTTGGCAAGTATCGGATCACCTTTAAACACTGGGCCAATATCGATATGACCCGGCACATCATCGACAGTTATAACATCAATAACACCTTGGCTATTTCGAACTGCAACTAGGTCAACGCGTTTTATATTTCCTGCTACCGAATGACTAAAGCCAACGGCAGCGTGTTTTGTGTCCTGCCTAGAGACGATGTCATCAATGTAGTTCGCCGAACCAGAGACTTGCCTGACCGCGCTTTCATGATGAGTTGTCGTTGTTTTCGAAGTGCTCGTTTTTTGTGGTTGCGTTGAAGCAACTGAAACATCCGTCATTTTACGCATGTTCGATAACTCTCGTTTGAATGTTTAACTGGCTCTGGTTGGTCTCTAACCAAAAACGATGCCATAAATTTTGCAGTACCTGTTTGCGATAAGTAGCGCTTGCTCTCACATCACCAATAGGTTGAAATGCTGTCGCTAAGCTCTCTTTGCCCAAGATAACGTTATTTTGTTCGTCCCAATTTTTACCGAGCATCTCGGATTCTAATGCAGCGCAGAATGAAGGCGTAGCCGCCACGCCACCAAACCCGCTATGTAGCGTCTTAACGTTGCCATCTTCCACGTCGATGCACATTGCCATGCAAACAGCTGAGATATCATCTTCTATCCGCTTAGACACTTTATACACTTTAAGCTGCTGCGTTTTCTTAAGTAAGGGAATTCGGATCGCTTGGATCCACTCGTTTTCATTAAGACGTGTTTGTTTGTATCCCGTAAAAAACTCTCTTACTGATATCTCTCGGACATTTTCACCATCATCGAGCAATAACGTAGCGTTAAGGGCTAGCAAAACGGGCGGTAAATCACCAATTGGAGATGCGTTTGCGATATTGCCGCCAATAGTGGCTTGATTTCGGATAGGGACACTAGCGAAGCGCTCAAATATTTCGGCTAAATCTGGAAATTGCGAGACTAATATTTGCTCAACATCACTCAATGTTGAAGCCGCCCCGATTGTCACAACATCATTATCGAGCGTTATTTGTTGAAGTTCCGGGATATATTTTACACTGATCAGAACAGGTAAATTTTTTAGTTGCTGTGTATGGACCAAAGCTAAATCAGTGCTGCCTGCGACCAGATTTGCGCCAGGGTTATCAGCAATGTCACGTGCAAGTTCGTAGCGTGTTGTTGGTAACAAGGAGTGCTGGTTTGAGCCTCCGCCGCTAGGGATAGCATCGAGCTTTTTGATAATCTCTATTTCGCTAAATGTTGGCTCATAGCCTCGCATATCCGCCTCAGCGCATGCGTCAATACTTGCATCGATAATCGGCTTATACCCAGTACACCGACAGAGATTGCCAGACAATGCTTTGATCACCTGTTCGCGACCAACGTCTTGTTGTTGCTGGGACGCATTCTGATACATCGCATACATCGACATAACAAACCCCGGCGTACAAAACCCACACTGCGTCGCATTAGCATCTACCATCGCTTGTTGCACAGGATGTAAGGTGCCATTCTTACTCAAATGCTCGACCGTAATGACCTGCTTTTTATGCAGTGCAGATAAGAACGTTATGCAGCTATTGATTGCTTGATACTTTACGTATTTCTTTGGGTTTGTTAAATCAGTCTTCGTGTGCGAAACTTCGGCTGTAACAATGGTGCATGCACCGCAATCGCCGGCTGCGCAACCTTCTTTAGTGCCGGTTAACTGTTTATGCTCGCGCAAATAATCCAGCAACGTGAGGTCCGCAGGTTCATTTTCGATTTGAATCAACTCATTATTTAAAAGAAACTGGATCATGATAATTATTAAAGCTCTATTCGTGTTATCCGTTATTTAATCATGCATCGCTCATTCAATCATAAGGCGCAGAGATTTGAAAGACGCTGTAAACCCTTCCATGGGCGCTCCGAAAAATCATCCTTGATTTTTAGGCTTTCAAATCTCTGCACCTTATGATTAACTGTGTTTTCGCCTGATAGTGAAAAAACAGTTACCTCTTACAGAGCATTTATCGAAGCGTCAGTTAATAAAAATTGAAGTTTCAAATAAACACAGTATCACAAACTGGAATAAAAAATAGACCAATCGGTCAGTTTTTTGTATCGTTACATGTACATATCGATTTGAACATTTAAACCTTGGTGTACTTTACTATCAAAGCAGACGGCGCGAGAATGTAGCAGAGGTCTTTAACCATTATTTCATTTAAAATAATCTCATTTAAAATTATCCAGTATGAAATCATCAAGTAATATCGCTGCGAAGCGACGCTCATTGATCCTTTCAGCCGCACTTAAAACGTTTGCAGAAAATGGCTATAGAGGTGCATCTATTCAAAAAATCGCCGATAGGGCTGGTTTACCAAAGGCCAACATTCTCTATTATTTCAAAAATAAGAAACTCTTATACTCAGCAGTCATGCAGTCAATCGTTAGCATGTGGAATTCAACATTCGATAGCGTGACTGTCGACGATTGTCCATCAACAGCGTTGGCCACCTATATCGCCGACAAAATGGAAATATCTCGTTTACACCCATACTCATCTAAAGCCTTTGCAATTGAAATAATAAACGGCGCTAACAACCTCGACAACGCTTTTAAAAATTGGCACGTGGAATGGGTAGAAGGCCGAAAACAGGTTATCCAAGGCTGGATAAACGCAGGGAAAATGAAGAATATGAATCCCGAGTTTTTGTTATATCACATTTGGTCAAGCACACAGCACTATGCTGATTTTTCGGCGCAGATAAATAATTTGAGAGGCACTCCGTTAACGAAAGATGAGTTTAGCGAAGCGACGTCTACAGTGGTCAATCTTATCCTCAAAGGTTGCGGCTTGACCGTACCAGAGGAATTTACGTTATAGGTGCCTAATGAAAAATAAAAATACACAAGACTACCCCAGAGATCTTATCGGATATGGCGAATCTCCCCCTCATCCAAAGTGGCCAGATAATGCCAAATTAGCCTTGCAGTTCGTCATCAACTATGAGGAAGGCGGCGAGAACTGTGTCTTGCATGGCGATAAACACTCTGAAATATTTCTATCAGAAATCATAGGGGCGCAAGCATTTGCAGACAGACATCTAAGTATGGAGTCACTTTACGAATATGGAAGCAGAGCTGGGTTTTGGCGACTGCATCGGCTTTTCACTAAATACCAAATTCCTGCGACAGTTTTTGGTGTCACAATGGCGATGCAACGACATCCAGGAGCCGTGGAAGCAATGATGCGTTCTGATTGGGAAATTGCCAGCCATGCGATGCGCTGGATACATTTTCAGGATATGCCAATCGAAGAAGAAAGGCAGCAAATAGACGATGCCATAATGCTACATGAGTCACTCACCGGTGCCAAACCATGTGGTTGGTACACAGGAAGAACAAGTCCAAATACTCTAGCATTAATTGCTGAACGAGAGGATGTATTATATTGCGCTGACTCTTACGCAGACGACCTTCCCTATTATGATTATCACTACAGCCGTCCGTTGCTGATGGTGCCTTACACGCTTGATACCAATGACATGCGATTTGCATCACCGCAGGGGTTTAATACGGGCAACGACTTCTATGAATACTTAAAGGATGCATTTGATGTGCTTTTTGAAGAAGGTGAAACGCACCCTAAGATGCTCTCAATTGGTTTGCACTGCAGAATCATTGGCCGCCCGGCACGATTAAAATCGCTGGAAAGATTTATCCAATATGCGATGAGCCACAGCGATATTTGGGTTTGTACAAGACAACAAATCGCTGAGCATTGGCAACGTAATTTCCCGCCGGAGATGGAATTTTAGATCCTTAAATAAGTCGCGTTTGTTAAATGCTGCATAATCAAACATCTTACATTCAATGATTTTGTATTCAGATTTGGCTTTATCATTAATTTATATTTTTGGACAAACCAATCATTGAAATAAATACAGAATACTTACCACCATTGTCTTGGTAGTTTACGCAATTCTACAGGGATGATTTTTCGATTTTGAAGTGATAGATGAGAAAAATGCCCAAGCAAAAGATAATGTTGGGCATTTAAATCTGGAAGAAGGTTACGATAACTCTTTTGCTTGAGGGATCCATTCCTCGCGGTCAATTCTGCCTTTGAAAGACAGGCTGTCATCAACCCATGCAACGTCTTTAGCACTCCATGCTGCGATTTGACTGAAGTGATAAATACCCAGTCCATTCAGCTTTTCACTTAGCTTTGGTCCGATGCCCTTGATTTTAGTTAAATCGTCAGGTGTTCCGTTCGGTTTTGACAACAGCTCGGGTTTGTCATCAGCTTTCTTTTTTGCAACCGGTTTCGGCTTCACAGCTGCTTTCTTAGCAGGTGCTGCCTTTTTAGCCGGCGCAGCCTCTTTTGTTGGCGCTGGCTTTGTTTCTGCTTTTGGTTTTGGTGCAGCTTTTGCCTTGGCTTTGGGCGCTGGTGTTGGTGTTGGCTTGGCTGGTGCTTTTGTTGTGGACGCTGAAGCCAATGATGATGCCTTCGCCATTAACTCTTTTGCACTACCGAAAAATGGCATGCCGTACATTAGGCGCAGAGAATATTCTAACTGAGCTTGATTATGCTTTGCGATCAGATCAAGCATCTGCTTATTTAACTCAAGATTTTTGGAACCGTCTTTGATGGAAAATCCATCTTCCTTTAATTTAGACATTCCTTCTTCGTAAATTGAATTAGCATTTTTAGTAAAGTCAGACCAAGCTGCCCGACTCTCTGCAAAATACTCGTCTGGAGATAAGGGGTCCAATCCCTCAAATTTTTTTGTGAAAAACATGGATGCTCCGAATGATTGAGTAGGTAAAGTAATGATATATCAGGGAAGTATGGAACCAATTTCATCCGAAGGCAAACGATTCCCATTATAAATTGTATGATTTTTGTGCTACGTCAACCAAATTTTTCACGCTCGGGTAATTATGTATGAAAAATTGCATAAACCTGATTTCTAGCGCGTAACGAGACCATATATATGGTGAATAACAAACTGTCGCAGTCCTGAGGTAAGCGTAGGTGGAAACTACCCACCTGCACCGAATTACTCTCTCGATACTGCTTTTTACGTTGTCTATTTGTGCTAATGCTGTTCGTTTAAGCGATGCTAATCATATCAATGATTGATGACGCTGACGTTTCAATACAGCATGTTACCTGCCACCGAGCAAAGAGCCTAAAATGCCTCGTGTAATTTTTCTTCCCATACTGCTGCCAACCGAGCGAAGTACCGATTTCATCAATGCTTCCCCCATACTCTGTCTCTGGCGTCCTGAACCTCTTGCCTTTCGGCGAGCCTGTTTTTCTCGTTCTTCTTCCGCTGCTTGCTGTGCGGCTAACGCTTCTGCCTCAGCGGCTTCTTTGGCTTCTTTTTCAGCTCTTTCTTTTAGAAGCTCATAAGCAGATTCTCTGTCAATCGTTTCTTCATATCTGCCGCTAAGTGGAGATGACGCGAGCTGTTGTTCACGTTCATTATCCACCAACGGGCCGATACGAGAAACCGGTGGACACATCAAAATACGCTCTACCGGTGTCGGCGTGCCTGACTCGTCTAAGACCGATGCTAATACCTCGCCCGTACCCAATTCTGTTATTGTACTTAATGTGTCTAGCTCTGGGTTAGGTCTAAAAGTCTCTGCAACCGTTTTAACTGCTTTTTTGTCTTTCGGTGTAAATGCACGTAGCGCATGTTGAACACGCGCACCAAGTTGTCCGAGCACATCCTCGGGGATATCCAGTGGGCTTTGGGTAACAAAGTATACGCCTACACCTTTCGAGCGTATTAGCCTTACCACCTGCTCTATTTTGTCTAAAAGCGGTCTTGGTGCACGGTCGAAAATTAGGTGAGCTTCATCAAAAAACAACACGAGTTTTGGTTTGTCAGGATCGCCAACTTCTGGCAACTGCTCGAACAATTCGGATAGTAGCCATAATAAAAATGTGGCGTATAAACGTGGAGAGTTTTGCATTAGCTTTGTAACGTCCAAGATGCTTATTACGCCGTGGCCAGAGAAATCAGTAATCATCAGGTCTGATAATTTGACCGCAGGCTCACCAAAAAACTGATCGGCACCTTGGGATTCCAATACAAGCAGTTTGCGTTGAATAGCGCCAATACTTGCTTTTGAAATATTGCCGTATTCGCTCGAGAGCGTTTTAGAGTTTTCTCCCATCCATATAAGCATGCTGCGTAAGTCTTTCAAATCAAGCAGCAACAACCCATTATCATCAGCCACCTCAAACGTGGCGTAAAGCACGCCAGTTTGCGTATCGTTCAGTTCTAATAAATTACTGAGTAACAGCGGCCCCATATCTGAGATGGTTGTGCGGATCGGATGCCCTAAGTTTTGGAAAATATCCCAAAACAATACTGGCTTTTTACCAAATACATGACTCGGTATGCCGATAGTATCGATACGCTCTGTAATTTTTGGGTGGGCTTTACCAGCAGCGGCCAACCCCGACAAATCCCCTTTAACATCTGACATGAACACCGGCACGCCCATGGCCGAGAACCCTTCAGCCATCACTTGCAAGCTTATGGTTTTACCAGTTCCTGTTGCCCCTGCGATAAGGCCGTGACGATTTGCCGTTTTGCCAAATAAATGAACTTGTTTTTTTCCGTTTCCACCGAGAAGTAGTTGCGTCATTCAATACCTTTTTTATTGTTTTTCCTTGACCGTATAACCGACAAGATTAACGTGATAAATTCTACAATGCAAAACGATATGCTGATAAGCAGGTTTATATAATTAAGTACGTTTGAAATCGCTTTATGCAATGCTAGGTAAGCCATAATAAAGACGCTCAAGCACGTCCATGTGGCGCTTGGCAAAAAACATCCTTGTTTTTTGACACTTTATTATGGCTTACCTAGCACTACAAACGCTTACTTCAATCGCACTTAATAGTTTAAATACCGAAAAAGTATGCACCTTCAACATCCTAAAAAACAAATCAATGGTAGACTTCGTTTTCACCTACTTCCACGAATCGCAAACCATTATCCATAATGGCCAAGGATTGCTGCACTCAGAGCTTGCTCGATAACACGTTGAACTGACCAAGACTTTTTGGAAAAAACACTAGATGGGTATACTTGAAACACTGCCACTGTTGACGCTTTTTCTCGCATTTGCGATTGTACTTGTTGCCGGTGTGGTAAAAGGCGCCATCGGATTTGCAATGCCGTTGATCATTGTGTCTGGATTAAGTTCACTGATGGATCCTAAACTAGCGGTAGCTGCTATTATTTTTCCAATTGTATTCAGTAATTTATTACAAACTTTTCGACAAGGCTGGCAACCTGCCGTTGACGCATTGCGAGAGTGTTGGCGGTATGTATTGACGGTGTGTATCGCTATTTTCATTGCTGCGCAATGGGTGCCCAACATACCGACAAACATCTTCTTTTGGATCCTTGGTGTTCCTGTTGTCGTTTTATCATTAGTACAGCTGCTTGGCGTCACCTTTCACATATCCAAAAAGCATCGCCAATGGTCACAGTGGCCAATCGGTGCAATGTCAGGTGTTCTTGGAGGCCTTGCTGGGACATGGGGGCCGACAACCGTGCTATATTTACTTGCTGTGCAAACACATAAAACAAAACAGATTATCGTTCAAGGCGTCGTGTATGGCACAGGTTCTTTTACGCTGTTAGCGGCACATTTACAGTCGGGCATACTCAACAAAGATACCGCCCCTTTTTCACTGGTACTTCTGCCAATTGCGCTTTTGGGCATGTATCTTGGGTTTAAAATTCACGACAAACTCGACCAGGCACTGTTTAGAAAAATTACACTGATAGTACTAGTAATTGCTGGATTGAATCTAATACGGCGAGGTATTTTAGGATGATTTTTTAAGATGTTTCTTGTACCAATGGAATGAATTCCTACCTTAGATGTCTATTAAATCAGCATAAATAGTAAAAACGGTTGCCCAGCGACTGTTGTAGAAGCTGCAATCAATGAGGGAGGCAGAATGGATATTCACACATTATTTGACGATAAATCAGATGTCTATGCTAAATCTCGACCTCAATATCCTGTTCAGTTGTATGACTGGCTGGTGGTTAACTGCAATGCTACGGATGCCGTTTGGGATGTTGGATGCGGAAATGGGCAAGCATCGATTGACTTGAAAAAGCATTTTGAATTGGTTCAAGCGACAGATGTAAGTGCATCTCAAATCGAAAATGCACCCAGTATTGATGGTGTTACTTTTTCCGTTCAAAAAGCAGAACAAACAAACTTCGCCGATCATGCATTTGATGCTGTATGCGTTGCGCAAGCGCTTCATTGGTTTGATTATGATTGTTTTTGGCCGGAAGTCATGCGGGTTTTAAGACCCAATGGGACTTTTTGTGCTTGGGGGTACAGTTGGCCGTGTATTACCCCCGATATTGACGCGATTTTGGAAACAAGCTTTTTATCTACGATTCGGCCTTATTGGCCAGCTCAAAACAAATTGCTGTGGGATGGCTACATTGATGTACCCTTTCCATTTAAACATCGTCTCAAAACACCAAGCATTGCACTGACAATGACATTATCAATCGAAGAGTTTTACGCTTATTTACACAGCTGGTCAGCGACTAGGCGATGTATGGAGCAAATCGGAGATAGCTTTTTTAAAGAGAGCTTTGATGAAATCCGCCCTCTTTGGGGGCCTAATATCAAACAAGGCGTAACTATGGATTTAGTAATAATCGCTGGAAAAAACTAATTTTCTAACCGGTAAACACCACCCACTGGTGAAAACTTACGTCATAGAATGCAGACCAATGTTATTGCCTTCACTATCTTGCGCCATGGTAACGAAACCATACTGACCGATACTCATTTTTGGCCGCAGGACTTTGCCACCCGCCTTCTCTATACGCGCTTCTTCGACGGCACAATCATCACAAGAAAAATATACCACTGTGGAATTACCCCCAGCTTTTACTGTTTCGGTGTATAAAAGCGCACCCGAACTTCCATATTCATCCATTGCAGATGGAAACCCAAGCATTTCAAAATTGTCTTCCGTTGGATCGGTTAATGATTCTAGAAAGATGCCCAAAACGGTTTCATAAAACGCTTTTGCTCTTGCCATATCATCAACGTAGATTTCAAACCAGCCTACTGGATTTTTAGCTACAAACTGAACTCCCATACATACTCCGTTTATTTGATTTTATAAGTCTATTCACCAAAATTAATCGTTATCTGATCAATACCGCCGTTAAGATTTAACGTCACTGACTTGTCGCCTGATTTGTTCTTTGACTTTGAATTTTTCGGAGAACTAGTTGCTTGTGCCGCATTTGTTGCATCAACAAACTTGCCAGCAATCGTTGATATATTTGCAAGTAATTCACCCAGCATTCCAGTACTCTCGCGATCGCTGCCATTTATTAAAAAGTCGACAATTTTGCTAATGCGAATACCTTGATTAGTCGCCGCTCCACTGCCATCACTATCAAACCACCCTGCGTGATGTAGCGCTACTAGATCCCATTCATTGTTAAACACCGGTGAGCCTGACGAACCTGGTTTCGTGTCAGAACGATATTGAATCGCTTTGTCATAGACATAGGTCACTTTATTATCGTGAATAGAGACTTTTTTAGTGCCTCCCGAAGGATGTTGAATTATGTTTGCGCGCTCACCGCGAGTGATCGTTGCAGGATCTCTTAACAATTCAATTGCGGTAATGTCGTCGGGTAGAGGATCTGGGTCGCATGCCACTATTGTGAAATCCAACTCTTCATCCGTAACAAAAAACTGCTCAGGTTTTAACTCGACGGTATACAAGATATTGTCTTCGTCATAATCAAATTCAGCACGACTTCGCACAGCTTCTTGTGCGTTTGGCAACACATGATTATTTGTCATGATGAAATTTCTGTTTGCAATTAGGAATCCGGTTCCGTAACTCCCTATCGTACTGATTCGACATACGGATTGTGCCTGCTTAACGCCTTTTTCCAAGAAATTAATAGGAAGCAGGTCATTTTCATGGTGGATTTTTTCTAGGTGATCAGAAAGATCTTTCTCAATTTGCTTTCTTTCTTCGATCGTTTTCGGCGACGCTATATCGGTATTTAGAACATGTCTTGCCCGACTAACCAAAATATCAGCAAAATCGGCTTCGCTTAATCTCGACACAGGGGTTGCGCGTCGCGCGCTATCGATCCCTTGACTGACTACTCTACTACTAGCAATACCTCTGCCTCTCGGTGAAGCATCAATGTCGACAGGGATTGGAGCAGCAGGCAGATTATCCGAAAGTGCTTTTTTGATCACTTCGTCAAAGCGTTCTGCGACTTTAAAATAACTCGTATTTTTTGGATGTAATTCATCATACCAATCCGTCACAACGCTTCGGCAGTCAACGTGATAGACTGAACCAACAAAGTCATTTGCAATCGCATTTAACCGTTCATTGAAGCGGTCAATCATTACGGCAACAATCCCTTTTTGTAATGTCTTATCTACTATTTTTTGTTTTTCCAACGGTTTGCCAAGCCATTTACCGGCATTTGGAATAGCAAAGTCATACCCATGGCACACAATTTTTAAATGTCTTCGTTTGGCCAACAGCCGAGTGAATAGGTTTCGGTAAATGTCCTCTATTTCATCAAGAAATTCGTCAAACTTCTTGTTGGGGTAATTTTCAACCTTCCTGTTGTGCGAGTACTTGTGCACCATTGACGCCATACGTTCATTGCCGACCATGTCATTGCCGCCCCCACTGATCAAAAAGACGTCAGGGTTCTCGTTTTCAATCGCCGCTGTAATTTCGTCTTCACGCACAATGTTAGACAGTAAATCACCCGCTTCACTTAACCCATAAATTGCATATTTGAATTTGTCTAAATCGCATAGTTGGTCAATCACATCTTTGAGTATTAGTGGGTACTGAAACCAAGAATCGCCTTCAGCAACAATCTTAACCCCATCCCAATTCCGAATTCTTCGCTTGTAAATGCGGTGACGTCTAGCTTTCGCTAATTTATTAAAGGTGTTAAGAAGAACAGCGCTTTCTCGGCCGTCATCAATGATTAAATCGGGGTTGGGTACGATAAGTGGTTGAAATGCATCGGATTCTTCTTGTGACTCGATAAAATAACTGGCTATTTCATCATCAGATACATCGATGTTTAATACTTTTTCTATTAATTCTCGCTGAGTGAGGGTCTGTTTTTGTTTACTAGGCATTGTGTCATTTCCTTAAATTAATCGATTGAATCGAATTACACGGCGTAAATCGGGTTACCGTTAAATCCTTCACCAATAATTAAGGTGTTGTAACACACGCAAAACTCTCAGCTAAAAAGACACAACTACTAATACTTCATTTTTTACTACGGCTATAAAGGTCTTGCATGTATTTAGATATCTAACGGAAACCGCCTCCATTAACTTATTACCAGCTCAAAAACATCGACGTAGTAAAAACATAAGTTCGATGACATTATCACAATAAAGGACTCTAAAAGTAAATTTTATTATCAATTTTTTAACGATATGATTACATAACGCTTTTGCAGACTTCTATTACTTCTTTAAAATAACAGCCCACTTAGGCTGAATATTTACTTTGTCATCGGTCATGCGTGAGTTGGTATTTAATAGGTCCTTTGCTTCGTGCATGGATGCTGGTAGCGATACCTGTCGAACCTCATCTCCATTGTTGAATAGCACCCAAATTTGCTCACTGCTTGATTTTCCGTTCTTTTGATATGCATGATTACGCTCAAAACCAAAAAGCGCTTTTTCTTCATCTACTAAAACCGTTTTGTATTCACCAATCGAGAGCGCTTCGTATTGATTCCTCAGAGAAATGAGCTTTTTGTAATGTGATAGAAGTTCATTGTTAACCACCACTTTATCCGGGGAGCGCTTACTTTGATCAGGATTGGTTACCTCGTCTTCAAATGTAATATCAGCCCACACCATCGGCTTGCGATCATCGGGATCATTTGCGCCCCACATACCGACTTCATCACCATAGTAAATCATGGGAGCGCCAACATAGGTCATTTGCAAAAGAGCAAACAGTTTTTGAAGTTGAATTTCTTCGGCGCTGGGTTTTCGCACATTGTATTCTGGGTTATTGATGGCTTGTGAAAGATTGAAGTAAGCCCCCCAATCCCGAAAATTACCAATCCCACGATTAACGATGTGCGACCCGATTCTATTGGAATCATGACTACCGAACAGGTTTTGTGTGACATAGGCGACACCCTTGGGATACAGGTTACGGATGCGTTTCAACTCTGCGTCAAATTCAGTTGCCGTGATATTCATGCCCGGCGGGTTAAAGAAAAACTCAGCGGCAGTAAACGCGAAGTTATAATTCATCTCACCATCAAATTCATCGCCTTGCAGATAAGGTTTTACCTTGTCAGGCGTATCAACGATCTCCGCCGTTAAATAGGCATCTGGATTAATGCTTTTCACATGCTTGCGCCATGCTTTCCAAAACGGATGCGCTACGCAAAAGGCAACATCCAAACGCCAGCCATCAATCCCATATTCAATGCCCTTCCCTTTTGGATTCATCCAGCGTTCGGTTGCAGCAAATACATAGTCTCTGGGACCATCGGCCAAGCCGTTTTCATCTTCGGCAAATTCGGGAAGAGATTTCACTCCAAACCAACCTTCGTAATCGAAAGTCGTGCCGGTTTCTGCATCATCCCATGACGTGACAATGAACCAGTCTTTGTAGGGTGATTTTTGTTGGTTTTTCAATACATCCTGAAACGCAAAACTGTTGATGCCCATATGGTTAAAGACGCCGTCGAAGATGATGCGAATACCGCGCCTTTTGGCTTTTTCAATCAACTCAAGCGCAAGTTCATCAGCCTTTGTCCACACCCAGGTTGACGGGTCCCACGCCTTTTCAGTCGCCATCAACGCGCGATCACCTTCTGGATCTGGGCCAAAGTTAGGGTCAACATGGTGATAGCTTGCAGCATCATATTTATGCAGTGATGGCGAATCGAATACTGGATTTAAGTAGATAGCATTGATGCCCAATTCGCTTAGGTAATCGAGTTTATCTATGATGCCCTGCAAGTCGCCGCCATATCGACGCCTGAGAATATGCTTCCACAATTCAGGTTCACCGTTCACTTTTTCATAGTCTTGCAGCTTATACCAATCACTGCCCCAAGGATGTACTTGCCAATGAACAGGCATTTCTTGCGGATCAGCCCCTTTGATATCTTGCATAGTAGGATCATTGGTCGGATCGCCATTGCGAAAGCGCTCGGGAAATATCTGATACCAAATTGCTTTTTTTGCCCATTGAGGGACAAACTCACCGTTTTCATCTAAAACAATTGGCTCAACAGGTGTGGCATCAGAGGGCACGGGGCAAGCGGCATTGGCATAATTGAAGCTCAATGACCAATAAACAAAAACTAGCTTAATTAGACAACGTAACATGGAAAAGACTAAATTGTTGTGTGTTATCTAAAGGTAACAATTAGAGCGGAACAAAAACACTTCCATACGTATGCATGTTGCTGTGTATTATTGTTTAGGCATTTGGTTGTTTAGGCATTTGTAGCTGGCTGCGCCATGTTTACATCTAAAAGACGCTCTTCGACATCCCTATTCGCTCAGGCGAGCAGGGTTGTCGACACGAAGTGGATGTGCTCGCAAGCTCTTAAATGTAAACATGGCTCCGCTTTAACGCTACTCAATAAAACCAAAAAGCATTTTTGATAAAGAAATAACTAATCAACTCGCGTTGCGGTCAATCCTCGCCATTGGATTTCAGTAGGTGTTCCATCTTCCATAACAAAGGTTAGTTCAATACCAGTGCTCTTTTCAAAAAAGACGTTTTCGCTCTGAGGAAGAAGCGGTGCGGTAAACTCAAAATCCCTAACAAATATCGATAATCCATTTTCAACCTGCAAAATCTCAAAGGTACCATCTATGCCTGAATCATAAATGCCAACAAATTTTGCCAATGCCTCTGATGAAAGCGCTATCACTTCTTTTTCGATGAGTTCATAACCGGGCAAATTGTATTCCGCTGCAATCGCTCTGATCACTTCACTGATAATGGCACCGACATCTGAGTTCACCATGATGACAGCGACATAAGGTTGATTTCGCCAACCTACAAAGAGCGCTCTAAATCCCTCGTCAGCGCCAGAGTGACGAAACCTATCGTCATCGACTACAGGTCCCAACCCATGATTTTTTAAGCCAGGCGTTAGCATCTCAGTTGCTGTTTTATAACTGATGACGCCATCGGTCTGCGTATCCATAATGCGCTGAATCTCAATACCATAAAGCAGCAACTCTTCTGCTGTCGTCCACAATCCAGCAGCTGCCATCTCCGGGTAAATCGGCCATTTACCTTCAACTTCATCACCGTTTTCACGATACCCTGTTGCGGCTATCGAGTGGTATTGTTCAGGAAGTGGATTTTCAAAAGTACTTTTTTGCATGTTCAGCGGTGACAGCACGTGTTGTTTTAGGCTTGTGGCAAAGTCCATATTTTCAACATCAGCGATGGCCAATTGCATGATGGTATAGCCGCCGCCTGAGTATTGCCAGGCTTCACCGGGTGATCTGAACACCGTCACCGCATCGGTATTACCCTTACCCTCCAATACCTCAACAGTACTCGGCACATCATCGCCTTTATCGTAACCAGGAAAGCCCCAAACCGTCAGACCCGCTGTGTGATTGAGTATTCGCCGAATGGTGACTTTTTCGACATCGGTGTATTCATTGTCAGGCACCTGCCAAGACGTAAGGTATTGATTAACGTTAACATCCAATTTCATCCTGCCTTCATCGTGAAGCTGCAAAGCGCGCAAAGCAGCGATGGGCTTACTGATAGAGCCAGCAAGTAACATGGTCTCTGGTGTCATTTCACGCGACTCGGCCACATCCGCCATTCCATAGCCTTTACTCCATAACACTTCGCCGTCGTATGCCACCGCGACACTTAATCCGGGAATGTTGTGATGCGTTAATCGCTCTTCAATGGAATATGTCTTTAACGCCTGTCCTTTTATCAAAACAGCTTCGCTAAGGCTATTTTCAATTCGCTGGATACTTTGTTTGGTATCAAGGGAGTGTCTCAGGTTATCTGAACTCACACACGCGATAGTCATCGTTAAACAAAGCGAAGCAAGAAAAACGCATTTTATTCGGAAACTATTTATTTTATTCATATTATTGAGACCGATTACTGTTGTGTTAAAAGTCTGCACCATTTCACACTTCGATGCTATTGACTAAGTACCGATGGAAGTAAATGCATGTAACAATATAGCTGATGTTTGATAGTCGTTCTATTGCGCTTAAAAGTTGCTATTTGCATTCGAATTAATAGCAAAACCAATTTGGAAAAGACAACTTTTTCGCATTATTGGCAAATACCTTTTTATCGTATATGCGGCTAATAATAATCGACAAATGATGAGTATGAACTAGTTGACCGAATAGCTCATCAAGTTGACGTAAGCATCTTTATCATTCATATATCTCTTATAAAACACGGCAGAACGCATATTTTATATGTTCAATTTTAATGGAATGATTTTCAGCATTTGTTTTTTGGTCTCAAGTTTTAGCGCCATTGCAAACAATACAGCTTCTAGTTCGCACATTACTTTGGATCAAACGTCTGAAAGCACATTTCCTACCGAACAAACATCAAGTAACCAACCCATAGTTATGGGGGCTGAGCAATTTGATGTGTATGCACCATTTATTCGCGGAAAACGCGTAGGGCTTATCGTCAATCAAACATCAGTGGTGCATGACAAACACCTTGTCGATTTTTTGCTAGAGAAAGACATCAATATCACCACAATTTTTGCACCCGAACATGGCTTTCGAGGCGACCACGATGCAGGTGCACATGTCGATTCGGAAATCGATACTCGCACTGGCATACCCATTGTTTCAATCTATGGACAACAGAAAAAACCACCTGCGGAAAAACTGACAGATATCGATGTGTTAATTTTCGACATCCAAGATGTTGGTGTACGTTTTTACACATACATCAGCTCCATGCATTACATGATGGAAGCAGCCGCCGAAAACAATAAACATTTCATCGTACTCGATAGACCAAACCCAAATGGATTCACCGTCGACGGACCCACCTTAGATCTCAAGTTTCAAAGCTTTGTCGGCATGCACCCCATTCCACTATTACACGGGATGACGGTTGCAGAGCTCGCGCAAATGATAAACGGCGAAGAGTGGCTTGCTAATGATGTAACGGTAGATTTAACCGTAATACCCATGCAAAACTATAATCGACAAATGCACTACTCACTCCCCATCAAACCAAGTCCAAATTTACCCAATGATGTGGCAGTGAGTCTATATCCCTCATTGGGATTTTTTGAGGGCACTCCAATCAGCATCGGGAGGGGCACCGACTTCCCGTTTCAGGTCATAGGTTATGATAAGTTTGGAATCGGCGATTTTGAATTTACACCCCGGTCGATTCCTGGTGCAGCTTCAAACCCAAAGCTTAAAGGGTCAAAACTATCAGGAATTGATTTAAGAGACTCAAATGTTAAGGGATTAAACCTAGACTGGTTGTACCAGATGCATAAAATCTTCGAACAAAACAATGAGGAGTTTTTCGTTTATTCTGACTTTTTTGATAAGTTGGCGGGGAGTGATGAATTGAGGAAACAGCTTGGAGCAGGTATTGCTCCGCTTGAGATAAAAAATAGCTGGAAAAGAGAAATCAACAAATTTTCGAAGGATAGGAGAATTCATCTCCTGTATCCTTGAAACACACCTTTAGTCCAGCTCCACAAGTTTTACTTCTTAACAAGTCTGGTAATTTTTTTAAATCCTCAAAAGCTTTTATTTCATCACTCAATTAATAGCCAGGCATCATCTTTATTAACTAGATATCGAAGTTTACCGCCTACTTTCTTAATTTCGATGGCTAAATTCGTTTGACGGAAAGGATTTGATTGCCAAATAATTTCTCCGGACCGCCTATCTATTTTAGATACGAGCCCATAGACTTTGCTGAAGCTCTCTTCCCTTTCCTCTGACAAAATATAGTTTCTGCAATCCAATGCCCAAGAGATACAGTTGTTCGCGGTACTAAAACTCCTAGCAGAAAAACTGGCGAATGCACTCGCATCTATTTCTAAGCTCTCATTCTGTTCGATAGTAAAGGTTGACATATCCAAATAGATAAGTGGACTTTCGTCCTGATTATATAGTTGCTTCACCATCTCAGCTTGAGGGTCGCTGTCTACTTGTGTGAAGCCATAAAAATCATAATCATCAAGCGACAAGAATTCAGTGATCTCATTATTGATAATAACGTCAATGTCTGTGCCATTGTCGCTAAACCTTAGCATTCGCGGCGTATGCGAATCATCAGCTGTTAAAACCGGAACAGTCCATTGATCATTATCACGATAACGAATAATGTCATTCCTATACCTGCCTTGGGGCTTAAGGACGAACTCCGGTGCTTCAGAATGATACAATATATCCCCAGAAGCTCTATCTACTAAAGTAATAAACCCATCAAAAGTGAATGACTCAAAAAGTAAAATGCGGTCAGTTAGCATCAACGGGGGCAACATTTGACGATGTTCGTCACGCTGTTCTGTTCGCCAAACACGTTCATTATTTGAATCCTTTTTTTCGAGAAACTGCGTTCCGGAATCATCAAACTCGATGCTATACCAGAATAATTCACCATTTTCCGTAAACGGTTTATTTTCCTCATTTTCATCATCGTATGACGAAGTAGCAATACCATTTTCGTCAAAAATCACATCAACGTTGTCAATGTTCAAATGTCCAGTTTTTAACCACTGAAATCTGTCTATGGAATTTACCTGAGGTAAATCAGTCGTTGCAATTGAGACAAAGTTATCGTTTTGTTTTTGATAAACTTCAAGTGAATATGGCGCTTCGTTTGTAACTATTAACTCTCCTATCCCGTCACCCGTTAGGTCAGTAACACTTGGTATAATTGGCTCAATATTAGCTTTGCTAATGACTATTGATGGCAATGGAGTATCAGTCAAAACATCATCGATAAGCAGAAGCGCATCTTCTGAAATGTCATCAAAATAATCTACTCCAATGAGTAATTCTGACTCTAAATCATCATCAATATTGACGCTTCTTATGCTTATTTCACCAATGTAAGGTGCGTTTACAAAAAACGGTGCAATATCAACCAAAAGCTCCTGCTCGCCTGTCTCAATATCATAAATGAAAATCTGCCCTTTGGGGTCATTCGTGCCACTTCTCGACTTATCCACTGCAATTTTGCAGGAAGGCGCTCCATTCTGATCGGAAAGTAGTTCCGTCTGAGCATTGCGTTCAAGTGATAAAGATTGTCTGTTATAAGCGGGAGAAGAAAAGTCTGCATATTCAGCTGTCGATGAATCTGTAAGGAGTTCATTAAATCCATCATCATTTAAGTCACAAATTGTGCCCTTAACACTTATTTTTCCTCTAAACTCAGGAAAATCCCAAGAAGAGGCGTCAAATAGAACATTGCCCGTCTCAATCTCGACAATTCTATCCATTGTATCGGTGTAAATCACCACATCATCCAAGCCATCTTTAGATAGATCGAAAAATCGAAGCTGAATTGTGCTGAATCTCGAGTCATTGTTTATCGAGACTTCAGTAATTAATTTTTTTTCAACGTCTAGTTCATTGCTATAAAACAATTCAAATCGCTGTGGTATATCTGTTTCACGGAGGAAGAAATAATCGTTAATTCCATCATTATTGTAATCGTAAGCGGCATAAAAATTCATGTCTTCCGCTATTATCGAATCAGGCTTTCTTGAAGGAATGGCATTAAACTCACCATTAGAAAGTTCGTATTCTTGTTTAACAAAGTTATTGAAATCTATGTACCGACCATTGTTTTCTTGTGTACCTTGTCCACTAAACCATGTTGGAAAAAATGGCATGACAAGTGGCGCCGACACAGGTTGCATTGTGATTGATGTAGGGAAAACTACTTCGTGATCCTGATTGGCCACCCTTACCGATAGGTTAACAACAAGGTCATGACCAAAATTGGGAACTATACCATCCCATGAAATTTCTCCGCGGCCATTTATCATCATGTTAGAAGGACCGTATTGCATAGCGTAATCAAATGGCCCATCGTAGGTTGGATTGTTTACCTGCATTTGTGCTTGAATCGAATCTCCAATAGCGAATACTGTCTGCGTAAAAATGAGCTCTCCTCTTGGAGGTTGCTGAAGCATTCTTATAGGAAGAATTATCGAATCGGCTAGCCCAGAAGCATCAGTGACTGTAAGCAAAAGATCGTAATCTCCTGGCAAATCGGTCGTTACCGTAGCCTCGCTTGATGAAGCATTCTCAATTTGTACATTAGCACCGACAACTTGACTCGCTATAGACCATTGGTAGTCTAAAAATTCATAATTAGCATCCGAAGATTCGATACCACTTAATCGCAGTATTTCACCATATTCGACATTATCTCCTGCTGATGCCACAGCAACTGGCGCAATTTGAGACTCAGGTAGGGCAAAATCAATTGTGAGCGGTATTGAAATTGTCTCGGAGACATTCTCAAGTGATAGCAACATACTTACCTGCATGATTGCATCAATATAAACGGTATTTTCGCCTTTCAATTCAATGGCGAGTAATTGTCGATCTGGTTCGTCTCGAGAAAAACTGGTTGTATCTATACTTATTTTACCGCTATCAGAGAAGTAAATATCGCCACTATATTTAAAGTGAGTAAAAGCAGAATTTTCAGGTGCGTCCAGCGTCAGACCGTCTACATAAAGTTGCTCATTGTTGAAGCCAGTTATCAGCATTTGAAACGTCGTATCAAAACTGATTTCGCGAACAAAATGTCCAAATAAAGAAATAGACTCACCGCTTTCAAGATCGGTTAATTCAAGGTCAACATTGACGGTTGTCTCCGCCTCTGGATTTGAATCAGGACCAGTTGCAAACGCTCTTAAACTGCCATTGAGCCTAAGTGAAGATATTGTGCAGTTATCGTATAGGATCTCCGATCTAAGTCTTTGTGGATCATTATCTGCTGTTATCGTTCCTGCTTCACACTCAGGAGATTCATTTAGTGCAGACGTGTTTTCGTCTGCCTGTTCAACTAAAAATATTAATGGATTTGGATCTTCTAATGTAAATGATGTTAGAAAATCAAGAAGATAAACGATAGATAGCGAGCTTTCAGAGGTATTTCCTTTTGTAAAAACAAAATCATCAGTCGACCCGGTATAGGTTGGCATAAGGGGTGACCAAAGACTATTGGGTGATGGTGGAGCTGGGTTGGTTTGAACCGGCGATCTGGAATTATCAACACTCTCACCACCACCTCCTCCGCATCCTGAAATAAACAAAATGATTGCGACGAAAACCAGAGGGGAAATGCTTCTCATATCAGTACCTTTAACAAATAATAAATGGTGGAAATCAGCTTATTGACTTGAAATCCATTTCATATCGTTAGATATCTGCTACTTCAGTTCAGTCCATAGATTCATCTCAGCATTTATCTATACATTTTCGGTATTCTGGAATAGTTAAATCACCATTATAATTTGCGAAATATGTCGTAATAGCCTCTTGTGTACCAAGTGCTTTACCGGACATAAAATACCAATTTGGTGAAGACGCTGTCTTCCATGCAAGTAAAAATCCTCTTTCTATCAAATCTCTACTATGGACACTCTTGATGGTCGCTTTGTATCGGATTATTGTAAAAAGCTCATTACCAACAGTAATCATTTGTCGTGGCAAAGTTGACGTCAAATAAAGTGTGTTAGAAAGGTTTTCGTTTGATTTACCTGGAGCAGCAGCTCTAATTTTCTGTAGAAAATCTTCAACAGAATAACCCTGCTCACGAGCCATTTTTTCCAGAACATGTGGAGGTAATCGTTCGATTATTTGATGAAACTCTTGGTTTCTCATGTGACTAAATATTTTTTGTGCTTCGTCATATGCATGTTCTATAGAATTTTTCTTAGGTTCAGTTGCTTTGTTGACGAAAGACTTATCGATGCGATCTAGTTCGTTTGCATATTTTGTGCATGACTCGGTAGGTTTAGATGAAAAAATATTCCGAAGTAGAGTTTTCGTAGTTTCATCTTGTTCAATTGTTGCATTAACGTATAAATTTCCAATCGAATGACAAAAAGTCCATTGGTCTTCTATTGTTGGTAGTATTTTTTGAACCTCTGCGAACGAAATTTCATCGAAAACAAATTTCATAGCATCATGATGTTTTAACTGATCGTCTGATAAGTCCTTATATTTCATCAACTCTTCTAATTCCGATAAATACTTTTTGTGGTATTCTTTTGCATTATTTCCTAAATATGTTTGGAACATATATTCATCGAGATAAGTATCAACTAAGTTACACCACACTATGTTGTTCTTATCTTGAGTAATCACTCTGTCATACAACGATTCGGTCACCTCTTTCCAATAAGTCCAATCATGACCTGTGTCGACTTCAGGATAGAGTTGAGAGATCCATTTGATATTTATTGACGAATATACGCCAGCACAACGATTTCTAGTTCCGGTATCTACCGTCTTTTGATGCCAAAAAACTGCGCTTTGCATGTCTTCAGTAGCCCCCCATGTGCCATCGCTATAACCGTGAGCAAGAGTATTAGTGCATTGCCCACCTCCTCTCTTTGCACAGGCTGATAGGTATTTATAAGTCGACGCTTCATTTTCATGGATAAAATGCTCAATTTGACTTGCTGAAAAAAGAATGTCTGTATTGTATTTCCGGTTAGGGTCTAGACGCATAAGGCTATCAACAAGTGAGGTTGCATAACGAGTCTGATTTACATCATATTCTATGTCATTAAATTGCCTTGCTCTGTTTAAGATAAACGCATTAAAAACATAGTATTTAAAAATTCTTTCATTTTTTATTGTTTGTAAGTCATTGGCCTTTATGTAATTTTCCAAAATGGACACAAAGTTTTGATGTTCTGCTGTGTTTAGGCCCTTTATTTCTACCGATTTGCCCTGTAACTCATCAAAATATTCTAACGCAAGACTAAGTTCAGATTTAGAAGGTGCTTTTTCTACGCTGGCACAACCAGCAAGAAGAATGAGCAAAATCAGGATAAAAAGTTTCATAATAGAACCTTGCAATAGTTTTTTGTTTGTTACTGTAGTGTCTTCGTTTGCACTTTTTCTCCATTCCTTTTGAATGTGCGAAGATAATTGCGCCACCCCGCTCATTTTCACTCCCATCTTTCGCAATCGGAATTAAGCCTAACCACTCTCCAAATTCATCAACGAACGCAACTTGTTTCTGAGCTTATTCTGCTCGTTATCGACTTGAGAAATCACAACCGAGTAGTACAGCTCCTCTCTTGCGTCTTTGACTGTATCGACAAATTCTTTTACGTCATAAGCGCTGATGTAGTCAGATTGCGGTTTATAAGAGTGTTGCACTTTCAGCAAATTGCTATGAGCTTCTGTCGTACGCTGGTAGTTAAAAAAGCTGTTTTCAAATTTCAAATTCCCGTCGGTTAAATCCCACTCTATTTCATCGTGAAGCTGTACTTTTATGTTGTGTACCACTTCAATATTTTCATGGTTAACATAGGGAGAGCGTCTATCAATTTTTTCGGGGACGGTTAGGAAGCTGTTTAAGCCCTCTCCATACAAAGGGATCGTTCTATATCCCCCTTCTAACTCCCAATAGTTATTAATAAGCACGGAACCGTTAATTGTAAAAACATTGGCTATTTGGTCATCAATTACTTCCAAATCGTTTTGCATGTCGCTGAACGAAAACAGGTTTTTGTAATAATCACTGATGAATGTCTGTAATTCCGATTTACCCTCAGTCTTCATATACAAGCGGTAATGCTGCGCTTTGTGACCTGTAAGTACCCAAGAGAATTCAAGTGATACGGGTTGGTCATAAGCTGTGGAAATGAATTGCTCCGAGACCTCAGTACGACTCAACGTACCATCCTTGCTATCCATCGCAATCAGATTTTCAGTTTTATTATCAACGAGAAGTGCAAGGCCATAGTACGGTGAAGAAACTTCGTGCAATGAACCCTTTAAGCCATCGGTGGTACCGTCAATCCAGAATACTTCGTCGTCTATCACAACTTTATTGATGACGTGATCAAAAGCACCAGGACTGGGTAATCTATCACCCACGCCTTTATTGTTTTCATATGACACTAGTGCAGGCCATGATTGCACATTGTATTTAGATAAAAGACTCGTTATCAAAAGCGCTTTGTCTTTACAGTCACCAAATTTTCGTTCAAAAACTAGATTTGGATGCCTGGGTTTGTGCGAATTTATCGCTAGCTCAAGTCCAAAGTAACGAATATCATTTTGCACATAATCAACTACTGTTCTTACGTATTGTTTTGTGTTTTCAGCATTCTCCCACCATTTCTGATTCAGCTTTGTCAGTGTGTCATTTAATTCATGGTCAAGTGTGTAAAGCCCTTCCGACCATTTCGCAACTTCATTCCATGATGTGAATTCAGAAAACTCAACTCTGTCGAAATACTGATACCAACTTGGATAACCATCCTCGTGTGGTTCTGCTTTTACATTGGTATCCTGCCATCGATATGAAATGTATTCCTCTGAATACTCTGCTACGACGTCAATATCGGATCCCATCACTTTATGGTTTAGAGGCGTCTCTTTGTCTGAAAAGATGCTGATGTTGACCTTATCGACATCGATATTCCAACTTGTTGTGAATGATGCAAACTTTCTATTCTCAAAAACAGGATTGCTCCCTTTTATAGTGTACGAAAAATCAATAATGTCATGTTCCTGCACATCATTTAGGATGGGGTAAACAGAGACTTCGCCAGTAAAAATTTTTTTGCTTAAGTCTTGTTCCTGTTGAATTATTTTTAGTTCAACATCTGACTGGTCAATAGTTTTGCCGTCGCGAATAAGATGAATTTTGTGAATGCTAACCGTCTGGTAATCAGGTATGAAGCTAATGAACAATTCAGAAGCGGAAGAAAGACCTTGCTTATTGTTGACCTGTTGGACTAAGCGGAAAAAACTGTCCTGCGTTTCAAGAGTAAAGTTAACTTGCGAGTCCATAAGTAAATAACTGATGCTTGCATCTTTGGCGTCAGTCGATTGTAGCTCGTAAGTTACTTCATCCAGCCACGCTGGTTCTTTAGCATAACTTACTTTATCTTCATGAGCGGATAGCGCGTGCGTGTGATAGGAGAGGATAAACGCTAAACCAAAACAAATAAGACGCTTTATCTTCATAAACCTCTCCTTACTTCGTTTGATTTTGAGCAATGGTGACGTGGTCAACCAAAATTGA
>DDLV01000066.1 GCA_002340325.1 Glaciecola sp. UBA2563
ATTTTGGTTGACCACGTCAAGCCTTTAGGTGAAAGATGTGGCAACACTACTAATATAATTCCCTTCTTCGAATTTACCAAAACGATTCACTTTGATTGCTGTGTTATACAAAGGACAATAAATGGTAGAGCGCAACGGACTGAAAATTGATACTGCTCTGAATGAAGTCTTCTATGGAAATAAACGCGAAAAGTTGGAACAAAAGCAGATTGACTTGTTACTTTTTCTTTTAGACACACCGAACAAATTGGTAACAAAAGAAGATATACACAGTACTGTTTGGAACAGGACAATTGTTACAGACTCAGCTTTAAGCAGAAATATTGGCGCAATTCGGCGCATGTTTCAAAACCTCAGCATTAGTCATCTTTCTCTAAAAGTTAAAATGAAAAAGGGATATATCCTTTATGCCGAGCCATTGGAAAATGACAATGCGCATATAGGGATGCCTAGTGAGGCTAGTAAAACGCACTCTACTAACACAAAAGATACAGGAAATTTGTATCGGTTATTGTCAATTCTCTTTATTGCCATTGTTTCAGTTGTTTTTTTCAGCGGGCTGTTTAATCCAGTTGGTTCCAGAATCATCTCCCTACCTATAACCACTGCATCTGCGACGATTGAGCATGTTTCGAATTCTAATATTGAATTAGGAAAAGAAAAAGCGTACGTCGCTTACATTCAATATGATAATGGACTTTCATATTTCGCAAATAGCCAAGGGTATAGCACTATTGTAAGAGAAGGAAACAAAATCGAAAAATATAAAGTGAAGGGGTGGGTCAAAGATTTTGTTTTTATGCCTGAATATTTAGTTGTGCATAAGATATTCAAAGATCAGTGCCATATACAGCTTTTTTCTCTCAATAATAAGGATAACGAAACTAATCTGTTATGTCAGAATAGTCCTGGAAGTTCTGCTTTAACTCAATTATCTGATAATGAATTGCTTTTCAGTGATGGTAAAGATGCCTCTAATAATCTTTATACCATTGATGTAGAGAACGCTACGATTCGATTTACTCACGCTACTCCAAAGCATGTGCAAGATATTTACAACATAAGTTTATCACCAAATAGCGATAAGTTAGCATTTCTGGCCCTAACTGATGAGGGGAAAGTAAGTTTGTTCATTGGCGATTTTAATAGCGCTTCAGAATATACCGAAGTGGGTCTCGATAATCCACCCAAGAACTTACAATGGTTAGATAATACGTTTGTAGCTTATATCGATACAAGAAATTCCGTGTTAACGGCTCATTCTTACGATGAAGAGAATATAAAATACTATTCGTTAGGTAAGGAAAAGTTGACTGGTTTTTATTCGACTAATAATGATGAAATACTCTTCTCTCACATACAAGGTTCTATGAAAACATATACCGTAACCAATTTTAATGGATTGGTTAAAGCAACATTCACATTCGCAACCGAGTTGAAGCGAGTATCCTTCGTCAATGGCTTTATCTATTTTGTTTCAGCGACCGATGGCGTTGATAATGTTTGGGCAAGAAACAATGAGTCAACAAATCAATCAACCTTCTATGATAAAGCAGTAAAAATTAAAGATGTTGAGATAAAAGAAGGGGTTGTAATTGTTGCCACCGAAAATAGTCTAGATTTTTGGAGTGGTGGTAACCTCAAAAATTCATATCCTTATAGCATTGATAGAATAATTGATAGTGCTTCTCCAATGAACCCATATGTTCTCAAAAATTCAAACTTGCTTCGTTTAAACGATAACGGTATCACTGTTCATGCTAGAAAAGTTTCAAGTGCTTACGAGTATAATGATCAAATTTGGTTAACTTATGAGGATAGAGAGGGCCTTTTTATTCTATCAAATGACAAATTATCGCTTCACTCCAATAAGTCATGCAGCGGGAAATTTGCGCGGATCCAGTACGTTGATGAAGATAGCTTATATTGTACTCTACGAGATGGAACAGAATCGTTGTTTCAACTTAATTTGCGCAAAAACAAGGAAGAGAGTGTCAGTACAAATGGTGTGGTAATCGATATAAATAATGACGATGTTTTCGTTAGAACTGATAATGACGAAGTTATCCATCTTGGTCTTGCAAAGACACCTTTTTAATAAAAGTGTCGCTACTTAAACTTAACGCACTCACCCCAAATTAACCAACCCAGTTAAGATACTTTTCTCATTTTCTACAAGTCCATCCCGCGTCAATATGCGAACTTGGAATTTAGGTAGAAGTGCAAAAGCGCTGTATTGCTAAAGATTGTGAAATTGCGAATTATTATTAAGCCTTTTCATAAGTTTGATAGTGTTGCTATTGCAAAGATCCAGTAAAAGTGTCCACGATTAAATAATGTTTCAAATATTTCAACTCCAATACATTTTTATGTTAATCCTCTATTAATTAAAAATATGGTCTTATTTTAGAACCCACGCAGGCTTCTGAATTAAGTTAAATAGATTAAGAGGCTTCATTCAATTACCTTGTTTTAAATTTTTTGGATAAATATGACAATGGCTCCGATAGATGAAAAGTCTTGGAGCAAACGCCGAAAATCTACTTAAAAATGTGTGAATTCAGTTAGCTACACGTACCTTAAAATTACCTCAATTTTACCTTAATTTTGAATAAATACTGATTTAATGAAAAATCAACAATAAATTGAGAGTCCATCAATATTTCTAGCGCACTTTTATCGAGACTTATGGAAACCAACTTACATAAGGATCTTCCCAATGAAAACAATAAGATACATCGTGTTGTTATTGATAAGTATTATTACAGGACTTTTAAACATAGACCCTTCAAATGCCTCATTAAATCAACATGTAAAGGAAAGTGCTCAATTACACAAACCGATATATGTGGTTAATAGAGGTATCGTTTGTAGTCCTTTGCCATTCTGTTTGATCGACCGGGATTGATGCTCGAAACCTTAAAAAGGAATCATAATATTTATAAATTGTCATTCAATTTAGGTCTGAGAAATTGGAAAAAAGTAATCACTTATTTCGAGAAAGCGCTATCAAGAAACAATCTGCACGCTTGGATGGAGAAGTGGCGATAGCGCAACCACTACCAAGCAAAGTGTTGTTATTTGCGCTGCTGAGCGTCATTTGCATAACGCTTGTTTATCTTGCCAATGCGAGCTTTCATAGAAAAGAAACAGTCGTTGGTTATCTATCACCCAATGCAGGCACCTCTAAAATCATTTCGCCGACGTCTGGGGTAATTTCAGAGTTTATGGTTGCCTCGGGTGAACGCGTAGAAAAGGGGCAACCGATCGCGCTTATCATCATGCCTCAGCTCACTGCAGACGGTGCATCGTTAGTTAGTGAGGTATATAGCAGCATCAAGACGCAAATGTCTTTACTGGATAAGCGCATCAATAAGACTATCTCAGCGCACCAGCAAAAAATTGCTTCAACAAATGATGCTATTGCATTTAGCCAACAATCATTAGCGCAAACGCAGGCTCAAATAACTCACGCCACCGATAGGCTGCGTATTCAAACGCAGCGATATGAGAACTTATTGCGGTTATTCGGTGATGGCGCCATTGCAAGAATCGATGTCGATACACAAGAAGAGCAGGTTATCCTTCTTAAACAGCAGGTTGCCGAACTGAGCGTGCGTGAACAACAACAGGCGAATGAGTTCAATCGACTCCAGCAACAATTGCGCATATTACCCACCGAGCATAGTCAATCCATCGCCTTACTTGAAAGCGAGAAAGCGCGCCTCTCCCAGCAGCTAACGCGCAATCAAGCCAGCGGTGAATTGTTAATCACGGCGCCGAACGAAGGTGTTGTAACCAACATTGCACTTTCTACAGGTGCTAGTGTGCGCCAACAACAATATTTAATGACGATAATGCCGCAAGACAGTCAATTAAAAGCCGTGCTACTTGTCCCCTCACGCGCATATGGTTTCGTTGAGGCAGGACAATCGACCAAATTACGTTTTGACGCCTTTCCTTATCAGCGATTTGGATTGTTTGATGGGGAAGTTACTTATACCAGCCGCTACATCGTGTTACCCGGTGAAGTGGAGATGCCAGTGAATATCGATACGCCTGTCTATCAGGTGGAGGTACAAATGGCGTCGCAACAAATCAGCGCTTATGGCCAATCGGTTCCGTTACAACCGGGGATGACCATAAGTGCCGATATTGTGCTCGAAGAACGCAGCCTTCTGAGCTGGTTGTTTGAGCCGATAATAAGCCTGAAAGGGCGTGTTTAAACCTTAAAAT
>DDLV01000102.1 GCA_002340325.1 Glaciecola sp. UBA2563
ACCTATCCATTAGGTAAGCACCGATGACGATTGGTCGGTGTGAGAGGATTTGAACCTCCGACCCCTGACACCCCATGACAGTGCGCTACCAGGCTGCGCTACACACCGACCGTAGGCTGCGAATTATAGGGCAATGGATGGAATTGGCAAGCGCTCATTGAGGCGAATTTTAGATTTTGTAGCGCGATGAGCACAATTACGCCGCATCTTGAATATTTAATTGCTTTCAACCACATTTTTAGAACTTTTTGTGCGCCAATAAGACGCAATAAAAGACCCAAAGATATTCATAAACGGTCCGAACAAAGCAGGCGCTAAACCTAGCGTCGCCACTTTGCCAAGCGACACGGCGATCCCAGACGCCAAACCGGAATTTTGCATTCCAACTTCAAATGCGATTGCGCGTGCGTCTGGTTCTGACATCTTGATTAACTTCGCGGCAAAATACCCAATCAAGATCCCGGAGACGTTATGCACAATCACCACGGCTATCAAGATAAAGCCAATGGTTAACAAGCTATCCCGACCCGCTGCTGTAATGACAGCAATTACCACCACAATACCCATCATAGAGATAAGCGGCATAATTCGGCTGATCACGGGTAGTTTATGGCTGAGAAAATGATTAAATATCAAACCTGCAACAACGGGTAAAATCACAATTTTGCTGATACTCCAAAACATCTGTGCTGTGTTTATTTCGATGTATTGATCGGCAAGTATCGACATAAGAAAAGGTGTCATAAAAGGCGCTAAAAGCGTTGAAAACGCTGTTAACGTCAGCGAAAGCGCAAGATTTGCGCCCGCGATGTATGCCATTACATTTGATGCTAACCCGCCTGATGAACATCCTACCAATACAATACCTGCGGCAATTTCTGCTGGTAATCCAGATACCATCGCCAGACTCAATCCTAGTATTGGCATTATGGTGTATTGACAGAATAGCCCTATACCCACATTTTTAGGCATTGAAACAACGCGTTTAAAATCCCCTACGCTCAAGCTTGTGCCCATGCCAAACATAATCAGCATAAGCAAAGGGATGATAAGCTGGGTGAGTGAAAAACTGCCTATTGGGGTAAATACTGAGGGAAACAATAAGGCAGCTACCGCTGCCATTAAAATACTAAGGGGAAAAATTAGATTTTTCATATTTAGCGTCGCTAGCACGCTACTTCTTTATCTACTAAACGTAAGCAACATCCACGATTTCATATTCGACTGTGCCGGAAGGCGTTTGAATGTTCACGACATCATCTAGTGATTTCCCAATTAACCCTCTTGCAATTGGCGAATTCACGGAGATAAGGCCGCTTTTAATATCGGCTTCATCATCTCCTACGATACGGTAAGTCGTTTCTTGTTCTGTTTCAACATTGAGTATGGTCGCTGTAACGCCGAAAATAACCTTTCCATTATTTGGCATTTTTGTAACATCGATAACTTGCGCGTTTGAAAGCTTCCCTTCTATGTCCTGTATTCTGCCTTCACAAAAGCTTTGTTGTTCTCTGGCTGCATGATACTCGGCATTTTCTTTTAGATCGCCATGTTCACGCGCTTCAGCAATAGCGTTAATAATACGCGGACGATCGACTGATTTTAAATGCTCTAGTTCTTCTCTTAATTTAGCCGCACCTTCGGCTGTCATTGGATAGCTCATACGTCTTCTCTTTCTTTTAGCTGGCTCACTCAGCGAAATGCTCGGGCGTTTGTGAGTTACATAAACAACAAAACGAATGCATCTGGCATTCGTTTTGACTAACTAACAGCGTTAATTATATTGTAACCTTAGTCGATAATCATCTTTTTTCAAGAAGGGCTACATCGACTAGGAATAGAGCTTTTTATGCAGCTCTTGCACTGACGATACATTTGTTTTCGCGTCAGCAGCATTTGACTTCATTGTTGCAAATGCGGCATTCATGGTCGTGGTGTAGGCGGTTTTGTTCAGCAATGCTTCCTTGCGGATATATTTTGAATCATCAATGGCTTGACGTCCTTCTGTTGTATTCACAACATAACAATATTCGCCATTTTTAAGTGCGTCGACAATATGTGGCCTTCCTTCCGTGAGCTTATTAACTTCTTTGCAATCAATCCCTGCAAGCTCTAAAACTTCGGCTGTTCCTCTCGTCGCTTCAATAGTAAAACCGTTGCCGATAAGTCGTAACGCCAGCTCAATCGCTCTTGGCTTGTCCGTGTTACGCACAGAGAGTAACACTTTACCGACTTCTGGAAGAGGTGCTGACGCGCCAAGGGCAGCTTTTGCATAAGCTTCTTCAAAGGTATCCGCCACGCCCATAACTTCCCCTGTTGAGCGCATTTCTGGCCCAAGTAACGGATCAACGCCATGAAACTTCGCAAACGGTAAAACGACTTCCTTGACTGAATAAAACGGTGGAATGACTTCTTCTAGCATATTCTGTTCAGCTAAAGACGTGCCTGCCATCACCCGCGCGGCCACTTTTGCAAGTGGAATGCCCGTTGCTTTTGATACAAAAGGCACGGTACGAGCTGCCCGCGGATTAACCTCAATCAGATAAACTTCATTATCTTTAATCGCAAATTGCGTATTCATTAAGCCTTTAACGCCAAGCTCAAGCGCCATCTTTTTCACTTGCTCACGCATTGTCGACTGAATATCTTCACTTAGTGAGAACGGTGGCAAACTGCATGCAGAATCGCCAGAATGCACGCCTGCTTGTTCGATGTGCTCCATGATCCCGCCTATGAATACATTTTCACCATCACAAATGGCGTCGATGTCGACTTCAATGGCGTCATCTAGAAATCTATCAAGCAGTACGGGGGATTCATTGGATACTTTCACAGCATCGTTCAAGTAACGCTTGAGGTCTTTCAAGTCATAGACAATTTCCATCGCTCTGCCACCGAGAACGTAAGACGGCCTTACCACCAGTGGAAATCCGATTTTTTCAGCGTTTTCCAATGCTTCCTGCATGTTATTGACGGTCGCATTGGCAGGTTGTTTAAGATCCAACTTCATTACCATCTGTTGGAAGCGCTCTCTATCTTCTGCTTTGTCGATTGCTTCAGGTGAGGTCCCGATAATCGGCACATTGTTTTTAGCAAGGTCGCGCGCGAGTTTAAGCGGGGTTTGTCCGCCGTATTGCACTATTACACCTGTTGGCTGTTCTACGCGTACTATTTCCAACACATCTTCTAAGGTAACCGGCTCGAAATACAACCTATCTGATGTATCGTAATCGGTGGATACTGTTTCGGGATTGCAGTTGACCATGATGGTTTCATAGCCATCTTCTCGCATGGCCAAAGCGGCGTGCACACAACAATAATCAAATTCTATGCCCTGCCCGATTCTATTGGGTCCACCACCAATAACCATAATCTTGCGCTTATCGCTGACATTGGCTTCGCACTCTTCATCATAACTAGAGTACATATACGCGGTAGATGTTGAAAACTCAGCAGCACAAGTATCCACGCGTTTAAACACAGGCAGTACTGACAGTGAATAACGGTGTTTGCGAAACTCTTCTTCCGTTACATTCGCCAAAGACGCTAAGCGAGCATCGGAGAAGCCTTTGCGTTTAAGTTTACGCATTAGAGGTGGTTCAATACCTTGCAAGCCGATGCGGTTTACCAAACTTTCGAGTTCGATGATTTCTTCTATTTGGGTTAAATACCAGCGGTCAACATTGGTCAAATGAAATACTTCTTCGACGCTCATACCAGCGCGAAAAGCATCACCGATATACCATATACGCTCCGCGCCTGGTTCACGCAATTCATAAACAAGTTTGTTGTGTGCTTCATCATCTTCTTCAAAATCCAAAATAGGATCGAAGCCCGTGGCACCAACTTCAAGTCCACGAAGTGCTTTTTGTAGCGATTCCTGTTGGTTTCTACCGATTGCCATTACTTCCCCAACGGACTTCATCTGAGTCGTGAGACGGTCATTACATCCGGCGAACTTTTCAAAGTTAAAACGAGGAATTTTTGTCACAACGTAGTCAATTGACGGCTCAAAGGAAGCAGGCGTTAATCCGCCCGTGATATCATTATCCAGCTCATCAAGCGTATAACCCACCGCTAATTTGGCTGCGATTTTTGCAATTGGAAAACCAGTGGCTTTCGATGCAAGTGCAGATGAGCGAGAGACCCTTGGATTCATCTCAATAATTACCATACGGCCATTTTTTGGGTTAACACCAAACTGTACGTTTGAACCGCCTGTTTCCACGCCGATCTCGCGCAATACTGCCATTGCGGCGTTACGCATAATTTGGAATTCTTTATCTGTAAGGGTTTGTGCAGGTGCGACGGTGATGGAGTCACCTGTGTGCACGCCCATCGCGTCAAAGTTTTCTATTGTACAGACGATGATGCAGTTATCAGCTTTATCTCTAACAACTTCCATCTCATATTCTTTCCAGCCAATCAGAGATTCGTCGATAAGCAGCTCAGATGTCGGAGATAGATCCAAACCACGCAGGCATATCTCATTGAATTCATCAATGTTGTAAGCGATGCCACCACCCGTGCCACCCATAGTAAAAGACGGTCTGATAATGCATGGGAATCCAATAAGCGATAACACGTCATGCGCCTGGTCAATGTTATGGGCAATCTCAGCACGAGGGCATTCTAGCCCAATATCGCGCATCGCTTTATCAAACCTTTCTCTATCTTCGGCTTTATCAATGGCGTCTGCAGTTGCGCCAATAAGCTCTACATCAAACTCCTTGAGTACGCCATGTTTGTTCAAATCAAGCGCGCAGTTGAGCGCGGTTTGCCCGCCCATTGTCGGCAAAATTACATCTGGACGTTCTTTTGCAATAATATTTCTTACGACTTCCCATTGGATTGGCTCGATATAAGTCGCATCCGCCATTTCGGGATCGGTCATAATGGTCGCGGGGTTAGAGTTGACCAAAATAACTCTATACCCTTCTTCTTTGAGCGCTTTACATGCCTGCGCTCCCGAGTAATCAAATTCACACGCCTGCCCAATAACAATAGGACCGGCACCTAGTATCAGTATACTTTGGATGTCTGTGCGTTTTGGCATCTATCTAACTTCCTATTGGGTAGTTTGTTGTATAAGCGCAATAAAATGATCAAACAAGTCGGCCGCTTCATGTGGGCCTGGGCTTGCTTCTGGATGGCCCTGAAAACTAAAGGCGGGCCTGTCAGTAAATTCAATGCCTTGAAGCGAGTTGTCAAATAAACTCTTGTGCGTCACTTTTATGTTCTCAGGTAAAGTATCCGCGTCCACTGCAAAACCGTGATTTTGACTGGTAATGAGCACATGGTTTTTTTCAAGGTGCTTAACTGGATGGTTTGCGCCGTGATGTCCAAATTTCATTTTAAGTGTTGATGCACCTGCTGCCAAAGCAAGCAGCTGATGACCAAGACATATTCCAAATAGCGGGATGCGCTTTTCTAAGAATACTTTAATGGCATCAATAGCATACTCGCAGGGTTCTGGGTCTCCAGGGCCATTGGATAAAAATATGCCGTCAGGCGACAATGCTAATACCTCTTCAGCTGGTGTTTTGGCCGGCACTATTGTCAATCGGCAACCTCGAGATACCAACATTCTCAAGATGTTCTTTTTGGCACCAAAATCATACGCGACAACGTGATAAGGCAAATCTGTTTTACCTTCATCATATCCTTTACCAAGCGTCCATGTTCCATCTGTCCATGGATGTTGGTGTGCACAAGTAACCACCTTCGCCAAATCCATACCCTTGAGACCGGGGAAAGCGCGAGCACTTTCAAGCGCCTTCTCAATAAAGGTACTTTCATCGTCGATAGCCGCATCAAAAGTGGTGATACAACCATTTTGTGCGCCTTTATCACGCAATAGTCTTGTGAGGCGTCTGGTGTCGATATCCGCGATGCCCACTATTTTGTTTATTTTTAAGTATTCACTCAGGCTTTGTTGATTGCGAAAGTTACTGCAAATCAAAGGTAAGTCGCGAATCACTAAACCTCTGGCCCATACTTTATCAGACTCAATATCTTCATCATTTGTGCCCGTGTTGCCAATATGTGGATAGGTCAATGTGACAATTTGTTCTGCATAAGAGGGGTCGGTAAGAATTTCTTGATAGCCCGTCATTGAAGTATTGAAAACTACTTCGCCGACGGCGCTTCCATTAGCGCCGATCGAAGTTCCTTTGAAAACGGAACCGTCAGCAAGTACTAAGAGGGCGATTTGAGACAAGCTCACCTCCATAATTGTGAAATTTGCGTAAAATCCTTGCAAAAATCTATATAGCTAGTATATTTACACTTTTCCTCTTCGGAAACAGTGACATCGTTTTCACCAAACCGATAAAAAAATTATTTTCCTATAATTTTCAATAATTTATAAAGCCACAGAGTAGCAACAAGTTTTGTTTGGCAAATTCCGCTAAGTATATATTATATGACTAATCAGGTCTATAAGTTTTTTATACCAACGAAATCATGCAGAAATAAGCATCTCATCTCTATTTTCTAACTAAAGCGCTAAATCATAACAATTCATCAAGATTTACCGCAGAAAGCAATCCACCCTACGCAAACCCTAGAACATGTTGCATAGAATAAAGTTTTGGTTCTTTATCTTTTAACCAAATCGCTGCCGTTAATGCGCCATTAGCAAATGTAAGGCGACTCGACGCTTTATGAGTGATCTCTATGCGCTCACCCATCGTCGCAAATAATGCTGTATGCTCTCCCACGATATCACCAGCGCGAATAGTGGCAAACCCTATCGACTTTTCTTTTCTCAAGGCATCGTTGCCATAGCGAGTATATTCAGCAACGTCTTCAAGACTAACATCCAATGCATCTGCTATTGATTCGCCAATAGCCTTAGCCGTACCTGAAGGCGCATCTTGCTTAAATCGGTGATGACCTTCGATGACTTCAATGTCAGCATTGTTCATCACTTGTGCTGCCTGCTGCACTAAGTTAAGCATCAGATTAATGCCAACGCTGTAATTCGCTGCAAATACAATTGGGATATGGTTAGCAGCATCGTCAATAATCTTGAGTTGACTATCAACAAGGCCAGTGGTACCGATAACAATGGGTTTGTTTGCGTTTATTGCCGTTGATAAATTCTGTTCCAAAGCTTGCGGCAAGGTGAAATCTACAAGAATATCAGCTTGGTCAAGGAGTCCTTCAGAGATTGGGGAAACATTGATATATTGACGTGCAATCCCTGCTAACTCACCCGCATCCATTCCAATAAAATTAGATTCATCACGCACAGCTGCAAACCCTAAACTTGCTTCGCCATGCTGATAACAGGCGTCAATTAACACTCTGCCCATACGTCCGTTCGCGCCAAAAACACCTATCTTCGTCATTACCCTAATTCCTTACAATCTTTAGTACCAGTCAACAGCGCTGATACAAAATATGGCATTGCTGTGTAGATTTCACTATGAATTGACTAAATACAAACCATCTCGAGTATTGTTAATTCTTCGCTGCTTAGCTGGTGTGTATTGTGCCGAACGCGTGAATAACAGTAAACTTTTAATTTATCTGTCATGGCATTTTGATATCCTATCTTTATAGTCGTTATCAACCAAATCTAGTGTAGAAAAATAATAATGAATAATATTTATGTATGGGATTTTCCGACACGACTGTTTCATTGGCTGCTCGTAATATCGATTGCGTTTCAGTACGTAAGTACCGAAATACTAGATGACGCTATGCAATGGCATTTCTATGTCGGTTATTGGATCCTGGGGCTGGTGCTTTTTCGGCTCATATGGGGTTTTGTTGGTCACGTTTACTCGCGCTTTAGTGCGTTTGTTTGCTCACCGGTCAAGACGTTTAATTATCTAACCGGGAAAGATGAGAAGGTCTATCTTACACACAACCCTGCCGGCGCATGGTCAGTTATCGTGCTTCTCACCATCATTAGTACACAAGCGGTGTCTGGTCTATTTATAACAGATGATATCTTTTTAGATGGTCCTTATCACAGTGTTGTTAGCAGTGATTTTGCAGACGCGGCAAATTGGGTTCATCACAACGTTATCAATGCGTTATGGGCCTTTATTGTGATTCATTTAATTGCAGTATTTGCTTATCAATTTAAGGGCCACAAGTTAGTTCAAGGCATGGTTCATGGCAAGAAACAAACAAGTGAAAAGGAAGCCTTTGCACTAACACCCGGCATCTGGTGGAAATGTGGGTTGGTAGCACTTATATCATTTGCAGTAATATATTCGCTGGTAGAGGTGATACCACCAGAACCTGACTTTTATGATTTTTAGCTATGCATAAACGCGCATAGCCTAGTTGTCATTATCGGGTACGCAAATCGCAATTGAAGAAGAAAGCAATCCCGTTGAAAAACTAATACCCTCTGCTTAAACGATATAACGCTTAGCGGAGGGATGTTTGAATGTAAAAGCGTGCGAGCATAGGGATATGCGAGCCCGAGCGAACATCCGCTTCGCGTCGAGGAGTGTGTACAGCGACTTTTACATTCAAATATCCCGCAGCTAAAGAGTATCGCTTAAGCAGACAGCATTAGTTGAAAAACGGGATGCTGACTAAATGAATACTAGAAGCTATATGTCGACGTTGTTTACTCTTCCTTGTAGTCGTCGTGACACGCTTTACAGGTTCCACCTAACTTGCCAATCGCGCTTCGATAACTGCCCTCGTCTTCTTCAAGTGCAACTTCCTGAAGCGCTGTTGCAGCATTTACCATATCCGTAGCTTTCGATGAAAAGTCTTCAAAATTTGCCCAGATTTCAGATTTTGCTTTTGTACTTACGTCAAAACTTGAAGTGTCCTTCACGAAATAGTCTTCCATCATTAATCCCAGCTGCTCTATACGCATAGCGTTGACATTCATTACCCCGGCGTCATACGGAATATTACCTTTCGCCATAGCGCCTAGTGGCCCCATATTTGATCTTACTAGCTGCAAAAGAGACTTTCTGAATTTCACAACATTTTCCGCTTGTTTTTCGGATTTAACGCCGTGGTTATGAGCGCTCAATTTCTGCGCACTCACTGCAGTTAACAAAACAATAATCACTATACTAGACAATACTTTTATCATGACGATAAGTTCCTTCTGATGTTTTTTCAAGATTGTAATGGTTCAATAAATTAATCAGATGATTGGCGGCTCAGCACACCATAACCGATTAATGCACAACGTTTATTAGACTCTAGTTAAGCATAGAAAACATGCCAGTTAGAAGACAAAGTTTTTCTATACTTTGCCCTTGACAATTAATTTCGAGAGTTTGTTAACGCATTCCCGCATTGCACTAACTGCGCCTTTGTAGTTCGGTGTCATGATTGGAGCAGTTACCGCAAAGCTCTGTCGTTGAAGATGCGTTTTTCCGGCGATGTTACTGACATCTGAATTCACCTCAAAATATCCATTTAAAAATACAGTGCCATTTTCATTGGGATAGAAGCTTAAAATAAATATCGAGATTTCAATGCAGTTTTTACAGGATTTTACAAAGTTAGTCTGATTAGTTTCACTATTTAAATCTGCCAACAGTACATGCTGAATATTCTCTCTAACATCATTTGCCCACTTGTGGTAGTTGGCGTAGTACAACTGATGATTGTCTTCTAGCATCACTAGATTCGGTTGCAAGAGATAAGAAGGAAGGCCTGCGATTTTTATCATTGCTTCCTGAGAATCTTGTTCCCACTCATACACTAACGGCTTCTCTTCCAATACATAATAAAACGTTTGAGGAGGTGGTTCGGAAGATACACAAGCTTGCAATACCAATAATAGCAATAGAAAAAATAATCGATGTATCATTGTTTAGCCTTCGGCGTTTTGTCTTCAGGCAATGCCTGTCCAAATACCAAGGCATTTGGTTTTTGTTTTATATCACTTAGTACGGGTTGTAATACCATCAATGTGCGTTGTAGCTCATCTAAATTCTTAAGGAGTCTATCGTGCACCTCCGATTCTGGCTGGATAGTTTGAAGGGTTGATTGAGCTTCATCCAACGTACGTTCAATACTTGTCATTAATCCTTTAATTGATGCCAGTGTATCTGTTGCGGTTTCTATTGCGGTATTTGCTGAGTTTACTGCGGTATTCGTGTTTTCAATAATGTCTTCTAATGGCAGTGAATTTAGCTTTGAGAGCAGCGCATTCGTCTTATTCAAAATACTATCAACACCATCATCTGCGAACGGGATGACAGGATAGTTGCCAAATGTCTCTACGGTTTGTCTTTCAATATCGCTGTTATCGAGACTCACTTTTAACGATCCTGTTATAAAATTGGCCATTTCTATCCTAGCTTCCAATCCGCCTCGGATCCATACATTAAACTGATTCGAAAACCATTCAAGATCGTAGGCTGGATTTTGCGTCAATCGAGCTGGCTCAATGTTAATGATGACCGGTATTCTGTTTTCTTCAGGGTCGATTTCAAAGGTTTCATAAAAACCGAGGTAGGGCTTTTCAACACGACCTATTCTGATACCACGGTATTCAACCGGCGCACCTGCCACCAACCCCCCAACACTGTTTTTCACCAGTATTGCATAGGTGAGGCTTTCATACTGCCGAGCTTCGTAGGTAGCGACTTCTGTGGGATAAAGCACAAAACTCTGTGGACTAAGAACACGCTCACCAGCGGAGAGATCATTAGGCACATCAAAGGAAACGCCACCTGCAACAAGTGACTCTATTGACGCCATATCGACTTGAATACCGTCAACGGTTGTAGAAACCGTGACGCCACTTGCATTCCAAAAGTAAGTGTTCGTTGTAATCAATTCATCATAGGGTGCTCGTATAAAAATACCGTATTGAATGTTTCTCTCATATACGCCAAAGTCTATTGATTCAACTACGCCGACTTCCAAACCTCGATATAAAACCGGGTTACCAATACTCAGCGTTTTGCCCCCTTCACTTACCAATGTAAGTTTTAAACCCGCTTCTTTCGGCGACGCGATTGGAGGCGCGTTCAACCCTACAAATGCATCTGTCAACGTGTCTTCTTCGCCAGGTTGCATAGTGATATAGGCACCAGATAATAATGTACCTACCCCACTTATACCGCCAGCCCCTATGCGCGGTCTTACGACCCAAAACTGACTATCAATCTTGAGAAAGCGGCGCATATCAGAATCAATCCTAATAAAACATCGAATTGATTCACCATCGTCAGCAAATCTTATTTGCTCTACGCGTCCTATTTGAACATTCCGGTATTTTACAAGCGTTTGTTTTTCTTCAATGCCCTCAGCATCCTCAAACTCAATGACGATTTCGATGCCTCGATTAGACCATGCATCGTAGAATAATACACCACCAATAATCGCGGCGATGATGGGCAATAACCAGGCCCATGAAATCCCTCTTTTCGATTTCACTATCGCTGGTGATGCTGAAGGTGACGCATTAGATGGTGAAGAATTATTCATACTTTTTATTGTCGTTAATCCAGCATTTTATCTTGCTGTTTATCCCAGATAAGTCTTATATCAAAGGTATGCGCCGCAAACATCGTGAGTATCACAACGATGGCAAACGCTCTTGCTGCGACGCCTGGCTCAATGACCATAATGTTAGAAATATGTACTAGCGCAACTAAAATTGCCACCACAAATACATCAATCATCGACCATTTGCCAATAAATTCAGTTACTTTGTAGAGCAAAGTTAATTCGCGCCCTGAAATCCGTGTGTGCGTTTTTGTATAGATACACAGGACGAAAATAGCACATATTTTTGATAAGGGTATTAGGATACTAGCAACGAATATTACACCCGCAACAAAATATGACCCTTCTTCAATGAACAACATGATGCCTTGAACGATGGTGCTCGGCTCTGTATACCCAAGTGTTGTGTTTACCATGATTGGATAGACGTTGGCAGGAATATAAAAAATCAAGGCGCTCAATAATAGCGCTACTGTCGTTTGTATTGAGTATTTTTTGCGGTAGCTGATACTATTACCACAGCGTTGACAGGTCGTATGCTCTTCAGGATTAAGGTGCATGCAGATGCTACAAGCCTTTAAACCGGCAGCCGCAGCAGTTTGACTTGGGTATCGTTTAGCTGTCACGTAGCTTTATTTCCTCTACCCATGTCCATAACTGGTAGCAGTTAGCAATCTGTGTTGTGATCACAAACATAATGGCAAACGCCATATACGCCCAAAAACTAGTGCCTAAAATAATATCTGCAAGCTCAATCACTTTGATCAGCGCTACTAATACACCGACAATAAATACATCCGCCATTGCCCATGGCGTCATGTAACTCAATGCTTTGGCACACCTAACTGCAACGCGGTATGAAAATACTCGCTTTCGAGCCATCAACAAAACCGTTAACAGCGATAAATACAAAACGGGCACCACGATAATAAACATCAGTACGAGAATTGCTAAAAACCAAAATCCTTGAAGATACAAATCTAGTGATGCTTCAGATAAGGAAATTGTGCGCGTTTGGCCGCTTGCATCGAGCGTTAAAAATGGAAACCATATGGCTATCAACAATAAGATAAGCGCACTGATGCTATAGGCGAGACTTTGTTGCGTACCAAAGCGGTGTTGTTCAAATAGGAAACTATGACACCGAGGACAATACACTTGCTGCTTTGGTTGAACACGCTTAGGCAGTTCTATCAAATTGTCGCAATGTCGACATGCGATTCTTTCCATTTTATTCCGTGTTACTTAAGAGATTAACGTCTTGAGATTAACCAGCTTAATTTAATTTCGTGATCGTTGGTTGAGATAATCATCATCTAAGAATAGCACTTGATAGTAAAAAAGTAGCTTGTCAACATTACCACCAATAGCGAATTTTTCGATATATACAAATTTGATAGCATCTTTGGTTTGGGAGTTAAAGCGGTAGTTTAATTGGAACAAAATAAAATACGCTGGGGCATCATAGGAAGTGACCGAAATGCCGATGCGTTTATTGCTGCAGCATCGCTGGTTGATTGTTGTTATGTGAATGCCAGCGTGAGATCTCGAAATTCTCACGCTTATAAGTTATACGATGAAACGTATTTCCCTCATATTTATGATTCCGACTTAATGCTGTGTAATTCAGATACTGTAGATGCGGTATATTTTTCTTCCCCGCATAATTTCAATTACAAATTAGCGTTGAATTGCTTAATGAATCGCAAGCATGTGTTATGTGCGAATCCCATTGAGCTAAGTACAAATGAGGGTCAGAAACTGCTGAGCGTTGCACGCGCTAACAAGGTAATATTTATTGAGTCACCTTGGCATAGATTCTTACCTGCATTGAATACCGTCAGAACGCTACTTGAACAAAACATCATCGGTGAGATTATCTCTCTGTCAGCGCATTTTGGCTTTTTATACGATATTCAGTCATATCATCAAACACAATACCGACACCCGAATCTCAACCAAAATGATCTCTCATTAATTGCTCACTCGCATTACCCGCTATTTTTGGCTGATATGCTCTTTGAAGAAATGCCTTTGAGTATTTGCAGTCAATTTCACACGAATGCATTGGGTATAGATGACTACGCGAGTTTTCAGCTGGAATTCTCAAATGGAAGAAGCGCGAATTTATTTGCAAGTTTCCAACAAAACGCGGGCAGTCTTGCTGCTATTTATGGTACACAAGGCAAAATAACCATCCCCCAATTTCTCACTGCGAAGTCCATTCTAGTTTATGACGAATATGGCAATTCAAAGATGCAAACAATAAACAGTGGACGACTTGATAAACTCTCTGCGCATATTGCAGATGTCTGCCAAATCATTTTAAGTCAACATGTCATTGCAAATATCAATACGCCTAGTCTTAACAAAAGAGTTATTCGAATGATTGACAAAATCAAAGAGCAACGAGGCAATATGACAAATGGCGTTAAACCAACGCGGACTGATAAGAAATTATTACCGCTATTTAGGAAAATAAATAATCAATAAACGCCGATGACATTGAGAAATGTCAGTTTATTAAGCGTGTTGTTGACACAAAAAAAACAGGCGACTTGGCCTGTTTTTATGACATGGTGTTACAACGCTGTCATCCGTTAATTTGTTAAATCATCAAAGAACTTTTTAACCCCATCAAAAAATCCTTTTTCCTTAGGTCGATGTTTGGCTGCTGAACTGCTAATAGATGAATCAAACTCCCTCAGCAATTCTTTTTGTTTGGATGATAGGTTAATTGGCGTTTCAACGACGACTTTACAAAGCAAATCACCTACAGCGCCAGAGCGCACCGATTTTACGCCTTTACTACGAAGTCTAAACATTTTACCCGTTTGCGTTTCAGGCGTAATCTTGAGCTTAACCTTGCCATCTAAGGTAGGCACCTCAAGCTCGCCACCTAACGCTGCTGACGTAAAGCTCAATGGGACTTCACAGTAGAGATTATTACCGTCACGAGTGAAAATATCATGTTCACGGACATTCACTTGAACATAAAGATCCCCTGCTGGAGCGCCCTGTTCACCGGCTTCACCTTCACCCGTCAGCCTTATTCTATCGCCAGTATCAACGCCTGCGGGTACTTTAACCGATAGTGTTTTGGTTTTTTCAACGCGACCTTGACCACGACATGCCGTACATGGGTCAGAGATAATTTTGCCGGTTCCAGAACACGTCGGGCAGGTTTGTTGCACGGCAAAGAAACCTTGTCGCATTTGTACTTGACCTGAGCCTTTACAAGTTGGACAGACTTTTGGCTGAGTTCCCGGCTTTGCGCCGGAACCATGACAAACTTCGCATTCTACAAGTGTAGGAACCCTGATTTCTACTTCCTTGCCTCTTACAGCTTCTTCAAGTGTCATTTCAAGGTTGTATCGAAGGTCTGCCCCTTGTCTCGCTCTGCTTTGACGACCGCGTCCGCCACCAAAGATGTCACCGAAAACATCGCCAAAAATATCACCAAAGTCAGCATTACCGCCAAATCCAGCGCCACCCCTATTTGGATCTACACCAGCGTGCCCATATTGATCATAGGCGGCACGCTTGTTATCGTCAGTAAGAATCTCATAGGCTTCTTGGATTTCTTTAAACTTCTCTTCCATGGCCTTATCCCCCTGCGTTCTATCAGGGTGATACTTCATCGCCAGTTTTTTATACGCCTTTTTTATGTCACGTTCACTGGCTGATTTACTGACGCCTAAAACGTCGTAATAATCTCTCTTCGACATACGTGCCTTCTCATGAATTTTTCGTTATTGAATACCAGGCGCTTACCTAGAACTTTCCCTTGATGCTCTGTCTTATTGGACATATAACACGACAGGCGCAGACTCATAAAGTCGCGCCTGTTAGTAAAGAAAGCAGGATGTTTTGTCAGTGCGTTATCGCACCGACATTATCGTCAAACCTACTTCTTATCGTCATTAACCTCTTCGAACTCAGCGTCAACAACATTGTCATCAGGCTGCCCTGCGCCCTGCTGCGCATCTGCACCAGCACCCGCATCAGTTGCTCCGGCTTGTGCTTTAGCTTGCGCAATCTCTAACAATTTTTGAGACGCTTGAATCAGTGCCTGACTCTTCTCTTCTATCGCCTGAAGGTCATCGCCTTTGCGTGCAGTTTCGAGTTCCGCAATTGCTGCTTCTATGGACTCTTTATCACTGGCAGGTAAATCGCTCCCTGCTTCTTCGATTTGCTTTTGCGTTGCATGAATCAGGCCATCTGCTTGGTTTCTAGCAGCAACGAGTTTCTCGAACTTCTCGTCAGCGTCTTTATTAGCTTCAGCATCGCGCTCCATCGCCGCAATTTCGTCTTCGCTTAAGCCCGAAGATGCTTGTATAGTGATCTTCTGCTCTTTACCTGTATCCTTGTCTTTTGCAGATACATTCAAAATCCCGTCGGCGTCAATATCAAATGCCACTTCGATTTGAGGTGTTCCGCGCGGCGCAGGTCTAATACCTTCTAGGTTAAATTGACCAAGCGACTTATTACCTGAAGCTTGTTTACGTTCACCTTGAAGCACATGCACAGTTACAGCAGCCTGATTGTCATCAGCCGTTGAGAATACCTGTGACTTCTTGGTAGGGATTGTCGTATTTTTCTCAATAAGTGGTGTCATTACGCCACCCATCGTTTCAATACCAAGTGAAAGTGGCGTTACATCAAGCAACAATACATCTTTCACGTCACCCGCAAGCACACCGCCTTGGATAGCAGCACCAGAGGCAACAGCTTCGTCTGGATTAACATCTTTTCTTGGCTCTTTTCCGAAAAAGTCAGTGACGTATTTTTGCACTAATGGCATACGTGTTTGACCACCAACCAAGATAATCTCATTGACATCGCCAACCGATAAATCAGCATCTGATAACGCCTGTTTGACCGGTGTAAGCGAATCTTTCACCATATCTTCAACTAGCGATTCAAGCTTGGCTCTGGTGATTTTGATAACTAAGTGCTTAGGCCCAGTTGCATCAGCAGTGATATATGGAAGGTTAACTTCGGTTTGCTGAGCAGATGACAATTCAATCTTCGCTTTTTCGCCCGCTTCTTTAAGACGCTGCATTGCAAGAGGGTCTTGCTTCAAATCTACCCCTTGCTCCTTCTTGAACTCTTCAACAAGGTAGTTGATAACTCGATTATCAAAGTCCTCACCGCCGAGATGAGTATCACCGTTAGTCGCCAGAACCTCAAAGGTGTGCTCACCATCGACTTCATCAATCTCAATGATAGAGATATCGAATGTACCACCACCCAAGTCGTAAACAGCTACAACGTTGTCACCCTTTTGCTTGTCCATGCCGTAAGCAAGCGCGGCAGCTGTTGGCTCGTTAATGATGCGCTTTACTTCTAATCCAGCAATACGACCGGCGTCTTTGGTTGCTTGACGCTGTGAGTCATTAAAATAAGCAGGTACGGTAATAACAGCAGCAGTTACTGACTCGCCAAGATAGTCCTCAGCGGTCTTTTTCATTTTCTTTAACACCTCTGCGGATATCTGCGGTGGTGCCATTTTTTGACCATTCGCTTCAACCCAAGCATCGCCATTGTCAGCTTTCGCAATAGTGAATGGCATGATATCGATATCACGTTGAACTTCTTTGTCTTCGAAACGACGACCGATTAATCGCTTGATAGCGAAAAGTGTGTTTTTAGGGTTTGTCACCGCCTGACGTTTGGCTGGCTGGCCCACTAAGGTTTCACCGTCCTGCGTATACGCAATGATTGAAGGTGTTGTGCGGTCGCCTTCTGCGTTTTCTATTACTTTTGGTTTATCACCGTCGAGAACAGCGACACATGAATTGGTTGTACCTAAATCGATACCAATTATTTTACCCATGCTAGTATCTCCAGAAACTTTTACTTTGCAAATTAAGTAGGGGCATTAACCCTTTTTTCAATATGTGTTTTATTAATATTTCAAATTTATTTCACGTAAAAACGCGATTTATAACCGTTTTTTTGCGTTTGTAGTACTCAAGCTGTCGTATCGACGCCTCCATCAGGTGCTCTTGATACCATCACCATAGCAGGACGCAATAATCGGCCGTTTAAGGTGTAGCCTTTTTGCATAACAGCAATAACAGTGTTTGGCTCAACATCTGCAGACTCTTGCATCGACATTGCTTGGTGATGCTCTGGATTAAAAGGCTGTCCCTGAGGGTCAATTTCCTCCATTCCAAACTTATTAATCGTACTTACAAATGATTTTTGAGTGAGTTCAATACCTTCCAGTAGAGGCTTGACGTATTCGTTAGTTGCATCGGCGGCAAGGGTTGCTCGCTCAAGGTTATCTACAACAGACAACAGTTCACCTGCAAACGCTTCAAGCGCAAATTTACGTGCCTTGTCAACGTCTAGTTCCGCGCGTTTTCTTACATTTTCCGATTCAGCAAGTGCGCGTATAACTTGATCTTTTTGGCTTTCTATTTTTGCATTCGCCGCTGCGAGCTCGTCTTCCAGTGCTTTTATATGCGCCTGCTCAACGGATAACCCGTCAACTTCTGCAGTGCCTTCATCTTCTGCTGACTCTGAATTAATCTTGTCTGCTGTTTGTTCAACCTGAGTTTCATCAATATCTTCTTTGACTTGGTCTTTGCTTGTGTCTTCGTTCATCACTTAGCCCTTTGAGAATTCCATTACAAAACGTGATGTGCTCGGGTTTGCACATCTTTTGCTGGGTATAATGGGGATGTAATCTCGTGCTTCAAGCCAAATTTTAAAGTTTTGTTGTGTTTAAAACCTACGCAGCTTTAAAATATACGAATTGAGAATAAATAAGCGAATGGAAATAATAAATGAACGAAAAAAAGACAGTATTAGTAACGGGTGCAGCCAGTGGAATAGGCTATGGGATTGCCGAGTATTTGGCTCAACAGGGACACAACATAATTATCTCTGACATACAGGCCGAGGCAGCTGAAGCAGCGGCTGAAACCTTGCGTTCGAATAGTCATAGTGCCTGCGCTATTGCGCTAGATGTAACCGATAAGTCTGCCATTGCTTCATTACCTACTATACCAGAGTGCAATGCTGTCGACGTTGTTGTTAATAACGCTGGATTACAACATGTTTCAAAAATTGAAGACTTTCCAGCGGAAAAGTGGCAATTATTGATTGACGTGATGTTAGTTGGCCCTGCACTTATGACACAGGCATTTCTAAGCGGTATGCGCGAGAGAAACTACGGCAGAATAATCAATGTTGGCTCCCTACATTCGCTTGTCGCATCTCCTTACAAATCCGCATACATAGCGGCTAAGCACGGACTCCTTGGCTTCGCCAAGACCATAGCGTTAGAGACAGGCGACACAGACATTACAATTAACACGCTATGTCCTGCTTATGTCAAAACGCCACTTGTCGAAAACCAAATCACCGCACAAGCAAAAGCCAACAATATGAGCGAAGAAGATGTAGTTAACAAAATTATGTTAGAGCCGATGCCTAAAAAAGCGTTTATCACCACCGAAGAACTCGCCCAAACAGCAGAGTTTTTGATGAGTCCGGCAGCGAGAAACATCACAGGTCAAACGATGGTTCTGGATGGCGGTTGGGTTGCACGTTAGAAACATCATAAATCGCCAGTTTATCAACTAGTTGAATGACTATTAGTTGAATAAATAACGCGCTGCTGTATTATTTTGAATAAGCGCTGGTCGCGTTATGCGTGTTTATTAGCGCATCTTTAGGTAAATAGATAAAGCGACTCTACATTAAGGGGCAGCGCGGCCCAATTTGCTCTTAGGTGACTTAATGACATATAAAACCGTCGGTCTAATTGGAAAAGCAAACCACACTGCTACGTCAAAAAGCCTGAGTGTTATTATTGAGCTACTCCAAGAGCGTCAATGTGAAGTTATTTTAGACGAGCGTCACAAAGACAATTTCACATATGATATTGGGAAAGGCTCGGTAGAATTCGCAAGCACCTTTGACATCGGTCGAAGAGCACAGCTAGCTATCGTTGTTGGCGGTGATGGCAACATGCTAGGCGCAGCGCGCACTTTGTCGGAATTTGATATCGACGTCGTCGGCGTCAACCGGGGTAATTTAGGGTTTTTAACCGACATCAGCCCTGATGATATTTCACGACAATTAACACACATCTTTGAGAACACTATATACAGAGAACGACGTTTTCTGCTACAGGCGAGCATTTATACCGGAGACACGCTCAAACAAAGCAATATTGCGGTAAATGAAGTGGTATTGCACCACAGTAAAGTCGCTCGCATGATGGAGTTTGAATTGTACGTTGGCGGGCATTACGTATTCACTCAACGATCAGACGGCTTGATCATTGCCACGCCGACAGGGTCCACTGCGTACTCATTATCTGGCGGTGGTCCAATATTGATGCCAAATCTCGATGCATTAACCCTCGTGCCTATGTTTCCGCACACACTGAGTACTCGACCAGTTGTTATTGATGCCAACAGTGACGTCATGCTGAAGATTTCCGAGCATAACTCAGAAGATGTTCAAATCAGTTGTGATAGCCAAGAGACCATGCAGTTATCACCGGGCGATCACGTAACAATTAGTAAGAATCAACAACATCTGAATCTTATCCATCCTCCCGACTATAATTATTTCAACGTACTGAGAACTAAATTACGATGGAGCGACAAACTGTACTAACAGTTTGCTACAACCCCCTTTACATAATCCAAAATACTGTATACATTAACAGTATGTAACCTATTGGTTTTTTTCCATGTTAGTGCACTTATCCATTAAAAATTTGACGGTTGTAAAACAAGTCTCCATTAGTTTTGACGGCGGAATGACAGCGATTACCGGTGAGACCGGTGCTGGAAAGTCAATCGCACTGGATGCACTTGGGTTGTGTTTGGGAAATCGTGCTGATTCAAATATCGTGCGAAAAGGAACGGACAAAGCAGAAGTCATCGCACATTTTGACATACAGCATACCAAGAACACACAGGCATGGTTAGAACAACAATCTCTGAATCAGGAAGATAATGCCGATGAGTGTTTTATCCGTCGGGTGGTTTCAAAAGAGGGAAAATCCAAGGCATTCATAAACGGTACGCCCGTTAACTTAAAACAGTTAAAGGAACTAAGCGGCTCCTTAGTGAATCTTCATGGCCAACATGAGCACTACCATTTGCTGCAACCCGATAATCAGCTTGCTCTTTTAGATGAATATGCTGGACACAATGCGCTGTTGAAAACCGTTAATTCATCGCATCAAGCACATGCTGATGTTACCAGGCAATTCAATCGACTTCGCGCACAGCAACAGCAGCGAATTGATCGAACCAACTTATTAGAATATCAAGTGAAAGAACTTGAAGAATTTGGCATAGAAGATGGGGAGTTCGAAAAACTAGAAGCTGATTACAAAAAATCATCCTCTATGAAAGAATTAGCAGAGTCAGCAGATAAAGCGTGCTACCTGCTTAAAGACGGTGAGCCAGCAAGTGCAATTGATTTACTCAACCACGCAACAAAAGAAATTGAAACCTATCTTTCAATTGATGAAACGCTTAATGAAAGTTTTGAAATGCTGCAAAATGCGCTTGTGCAAGCACAAGAGTCCTATTCTGAAATAGATCGATATCGAAATAGATTAGAGATTGAGCCAGAGGAATTACTTGCATTAGAACAGCGTTACAGTGAGTTCCTTGACCTCAGCAGAAAACACGGTGTTGCGCCTGAACAACTCTTTGATAAATATGTTGAGCTTGCTGCTGAACTCTCCAACTTAAATGAAAGTGAAGCGAGCTTGGACGCACTGGAAAATGAATGCAGCGCTGCGTTGAAAACATACCGAGATGTTGCCAATGAACTATCCCTCTCGAGACGCAACTACGCTGAGGCATTAGGTAAAGAGATCGAAGAAAACGTACGCACATTAAATATGCCACACGCTAAAATCCAAATTGACATTAAGCATATTTCAGACAACTCCCCACAACATGACGGCAATGACGAAATCGCTTTCAATATATCTGTCAATCCAGGGCAGCAATTAGACGTCATCGATAGAGTAGTGTCTGGAGGTGAGCTTTCGAGAGTAGGACTTGTCTTACATGTAATACGATCAAAATACAAATCGTCGCCAACATTGGTGTTTGATGAGGTTGATACCGGTATTAGCGGACAAACAGCCGCTGTCGTCGGCAAACTATTAAAACGTTTGGGAGAGAATAACCAAATCATATGCGTCACTCATCTTCCTCAAGTTGCCGCATCTGCCGAGCATCAATTGTTTGTAAACAAATCAACCGATGGTGAAACAACTGAAACTCAAGTGTTGGCGCTAACAAAAAGTGAGCGCGTAAACGAAATCGCACGATTACTTGCTGGAGACGAAATCACTGAAACGGCGATGAAAAATGCACAAGAATTGATTGGTTAAAATTAAACCTTTAAGTAATTGCTTGGTCACACGTAAACATATAAACTCCAGCACGTGTAAAAAAACAGAAATTTATATGAAATTATTAGCGATTATTTTTACTGTACTAAGCTTGTCAGCTTGCTCAAATTGGATTTACCGTATTGACATACCGCAAGGAAACTTCCTTGACCAAAAAGACGTAGATAAGCTGCGCATTGCAATGACTAAAGCGCAGGTTGAATTTGTGCTAGGACAACCAGTCGTTGCTGACAGTTTTGACAATGATACCTGGTACTATGTCTATGATATGAAGCGAGGTATGGCGAAACGCGGCGAAGATATACGCAGTGAATTAGTGCTTCAGTTCGAGAATGGAAAACTTGTAAGCATGTCAGGCGATTTTGAAAAGCCCGATGAATTTGAAACGCCATTGGATGGTTAGCAAAAATAATGCAGAAACACCTAATCTCCAGTTGTCGTTAAGCATTCTCGATATCATTTAGCAGCGATTGCGCTTCATTCTTTTGTTCAGCACTGCCACTCTCTAACACTTCTTTAAGCACGTCGGCGGCAGAATCGTAGTCTTCCATGTCGATATATATTTGTGCTAAATCCAAATTTGAAGATTGATAATTTTCAGCAGAAATTTCAATATCATCTGTTTTCGCTTCTGTCGAATTACCAAAATATCCATCTAGATTAAGTTCTAGGTCATCATCAGTTAACGGCGGGAGACTTTCAGATTCAGCC
>DDLV01000071.1 GCA_002340325.1 Glaciecola sp. UBA2563
GAGCGCCCAGGGATTGGGTTTACAGCGACTTTTAAATGACTAACACCTTAAATCAAATCAGAGATGTTTATGTCAGCAACGCTTAAGAAGAACATAGCCTATATTATTATTGTCTTGATAATAGACGTTTTTGAGTACTGATCGCCATTAATATGCCAAAACCTGCAAGCAAAGTCACCATTGATGTGCCGCCGTAACTAATTAAAGGCAACGGAACACCTACCACAGGCAGCAAACCGCTTACCATGCCCATGTTTACAAACACATACACAAAAAATGTTAACGTAATACTGCCGGCTAACAATTTTTCGAAGGCATCTTGCGCCCTGTTTGCTATATATAGACCGCGCATAATAATGACTGAATAAAGTATAAGTAGACCTAATACTCCAATGAGCCCAAATTCTTCGCTAAAGACTGCAAAAATGAAATCGGTATGTCGCTCTGGCAAAAATTCTAGCTGAGATTGTGTCCCCTGCAACCAACCTTTGCCCTCGATACCGCCACTGCCTATTGCTATTTTTGACTGAATAATGTGGTAGCCCGACCCCAACGGATCGCTTTCTGGATTCAAAAAAGTAAGTACGCGCTGTTTTTGATACTCTTTCATCAAAAAGAACCACATGATTGGCATAAATGCGCCCAAAAGCCCCGCCAAACAAGCAATTAACCGCCATGACAAGCCAGCTAGAAAAAGCACAAAGATCCCAGAGCTAGCGATTAACAAAGATGTACCCAAATCGGGTTGTTTTGCGATTAAAATTGTTGGCGCAACAACAAGTATGAATCCGAAAAAAATATGCTGCATTTTGGGGGGCATAGGGTATTTGCTGATGTAATATGCCACCATTAATGGTACCGCTAGCTTCATAATTTCAGACGGTTGAAATCTTACAACCCCGATATCTAACCACCGCTGAGCGCCTTTACCCATATCACCGAAAAGCAAAACGGCAACTAACATGCACAGGCCTACCACATAGCTTATTGTCGCTATTTGGCGATAAAACTGAATAGGAAGCTGAGCCAAAATGAACATAACAAAAAAAGCTAGACCAAGGCGTATCATCTGGCGCTGGATAAGCCCTATGTCTTGGCCACCTGAAGAATAGATAGTCAAAACGCCAATCACCATCAAAGAAATGAGCGAAAAAAGAAGAAATCCATCGACATGGATTTGCTCTAGAAATGTTGTTTTATTCGCTCTTACATCATTCATCACTGGTATCGATAGACGCTGTCATTTCTGTATCGCTTTTAGCAATGTATTGCGATTCTAGGGAATAGTAGTAATCCATTATTTGTCGCGCAACAGGTGCTGCATTTGACCCGCCACCACCGGCATTTTCGATGGCAACAACGACAGAAATCTCTGGCGCATCGTAGGGCGCGTAGCCAACATACATGGCATTATCCCTGAGGTATTTATCGACATTTTCTTCATCGTATTCTTCATCTTGCGCGACTGTGAATAGCTGAGCTGTGCCTGTTTTACCTGCCGATTTGTATTCGCTACCTTTAAACGCAGCATTTGCAGTTCCGTGTTCTTCCTGCACAGTGCCATATAATGATGCCAGAATGAGATCCCAATTTATTGGGTCAACAACTTCTATGACTTGTTCAGATTCCGCAACGCGTTCTGCTAGCTCATTTTCAATCATTACGCCTTTGAGTATTGTAGGCGCAATCTTAAAGCCTTTATTTACAAGGATATTGACCGATTGAAGGATCTGGATAGGTGTTGCACTCCAAAAGCTTTGACCAATACCAACGGGAATAGTATCGCCGATATACCAAGGCTCATTAAACCGTGCTCTTTTCCAACCTCTGGACGGCATTAGTGCGTCTGACTCTTCTTTAAGGTCTATACCGGTGTATTGTCCGAACCCAAACGCGGTCATGCCTTCGTGCATGCGGTCGATGCCTAATTTAAATGCAAGCTCATAAAAATAAGTATCACAACTTACTTCTATCGCTTTCTTAACGTCTACCACGCCATGGCCCCATCTTTTCCAATCTCTCCATACATGAGATACATTGGGTAGTGTAAAACTGCCGCGATCTTGAATTTGCTTCTCTCTGGAAACAACGCCCTTTTCAAGGCCAACTAACGCAAGATGGGGTTTAATCGTTGATGCAGGTGGATATCTCCCTTGTGTGGCCCGGTTGAGTAGTGGACTATATCTGGAATTCAACAAAGAAGAGTAATCTTTTTGACTAATGCCATGGACAAACAAATTAGGGTCGTAACTTGGACCGCTGTACATAGCTAATATTGCTCCATTTGACGGTTCTGAAACAATAATTGCACCGCGTCTCTCACTGAGTATTTCGGCAATTTTTTCTTGTAGTCTAATATCGACATTGAGCACAATATCCTGCCCAGGTATTGGTGGGTCGACGTCTAGCACACGGATTATTCTACCTTGATTGTTTACTTCGACCTGTTGATAGCCAACTTGTCCATGCAAAATAGATTCGTAATACCTTTCTATACCTTGTTTTCCAATGTAGTGAGTTGCGGCATAGTTAGCTGATGATCCCTCCAGTTCAAGACGTTCAGCATCTCGTTTGTTTATTCGTGAGACGTATCCTAATAAATGGGTTAGGCTGTCCTTATACGGATAGTATCGCGCAAGTCGAGCTGAGATCTGTACACCTGGAAATTTATGTTGATTGGCAGCAAAAAGGGCAACTTCATCATGGTTAAGTTGATTGCGCACGGGTACCGGTTTAAATCGTCGAACACTTTTTCTTTCTTCACGAAAATCCTCAATCTCCGCTTCTGTAAGGGTCATTAGCGTCTGCAGCTCAGCTAATGTTTGATCTAGCCCATCGACCTGTTCAGGAACAATTTCTAAGCTGTATACAGGGCGATTTTCAGCCAGTAATACTCCGTTTCTATCGTAAATAAGGCCGCGATTAGGCGCTACAGGGAGTACTTTGATCCTATTTTCATTCGAACGTGTCTGATAATCTTGGTGGTGTACGATTTGCAGGTTTGCCAAATTTACTAGAACACCCACCATTAGCACTATGACGAAAAGCCCTGAAATAACTGCTCTACGTGCAAACAAATTAGCTTCGGCTGAGTGATCTCTTATGGGTTGACGCCGCCTAGCCATCTTTATTCCCGGTGATATGGATGGTTATGCATTAACGACCAAGCTCTGTAAAGTGCCTCGCTGACGATAACTCTGACCAGTGGATGAGGAATAGTCAATTTTGATAGCGACCATTGTTGTTCTGCTTTCGTTCTACAAGCGTCAGATAACCCATCTGGCCCGCCAATCAAAAGGCTTACATTGCGACCTTGCATTTGCCATTGCGAAAGTTGCCGGGATAACTCAGGTGTTGACCATTGTTTTCCGTTTACTTCAAGTGCAATGACTTTGTTTCCGTTGGGTATTGCGTTCAAGATACGATTACCTTCATCACTTATTACCTTTGAAATATCGGTATTTTTTGTTCGTTTACTTGGTGTTATTTCCTTAAAACTCACCGAAACATCTTTTGAAAATCGTCGTAAATAATCGTTTGAAGCATTGTCGACCCAGACGGGCATTTTATTACCAACGGCAATTATCTGAATTTGCATTTAGTCTTGCCATAACTTCTCGAGTTGGTAAAAATCGCGCGATGCATCCTGCATAATATGCGCCACTACATCACCTAAATCGACTAACACCCATTCACCAGTCTCTTTTCCCTCGACGGATAACGGAGCATGACCGTGGTGCTTGCACTCGACAATTAAGTTATCAGCGATTGACACAACATGTCGTTTGCTATTGCCCGAACATATAACAAGTGTGTCTGTTACGCTTGATTTTCCTACAACGTCTATGACAATGAGGTCGCGAGCTTTCATATCCTCTAACTTGTCGATAACAAAATTTGTAAACTTTTGTTCTGTCAATCTTCACCTATAAATGTATCGTTGGAAACTGGCGCGCGTTGAAAAAAATTTTACAACAAAGATCGCCACGCCCTAATATTCTTATGTATTTTATGTATGGTTGCAAACTCAAAGAGTTCCCTTATTTTTAGTGGGTGTTTCAATTGGCTTGTTCTGCGACTGCACGTGTTTCATTGCTTTTTTACTATACAGCCTTAGATTTTCAGACAAGTGAAATGCCTTTTAATTCGACAGGTAGAAAAAGTAAACAAAGATGCGCCAATAATACAAACGGTTGTTCCACTTTTTCTGTCTTAAACAGGGTATCGGCAGATGTTAAGTTTGACATGATATTGTCCAAATCCGTTTTGCTCAATCGTTTTAATGCGCCCGTATAAAGCCTCTGTTTACTTTGCCATATACGAAGTTTTGAAAAATTTATTCTCCCAAGATTCGTTTGTTCGTATAGACAGCTTTGAAGCTTCTGAACTTCACTGATCAATTGCCAAATGACTATGTTTGGCTCAATACCTTCTTGTTCAAGTCTGTCCAAAATCAAGACGGCTTTTTGCATATCACCTACTAGGGTAGTTTCGGCTAATTCAAATATAGAATATCTTGAGTGAATAGAGAGCACATTTTGAAGATTCGAAAGTGTTATGTTCTCTCTGTTAGGGAACAACAATTCTAGCTTGTCAATTTCTTGTTTTGCCGCCAACAAATTACCTTCATTCATGTCCGCAATGGCGTTTAGTGCATCATCTGAAATGGCCAGATTAATTTGCTTTACATATCGACTTAGATATTGCACCATCTGATGTCCTTTCAACTCATAACAAAAACATACAGTTGCATGTTTTTCTAGCGTTTTAAACCACTTTGCATTTTTAACTGATTGATTAACTAATGGTCCATGTAGCAATAGTGCAACATCGTCTGAGAGATTGTTTGTCATCCATTCTATCAGTGCTGCAGACCCGACGGTACCAGGCTTTCCCGTGGGTAAATTGAGCTCGATTGTCTGTTTTTCAGAAAAAAGAGACAATGTATTTGCAGCGGTGTGTAATTGTTGCCATTCAAACTCGCCGTCAGCGACGAATGTGTGTCGCTCTTCAAATTGCTGTATCTTTGCGACTTCTCGCCATTTATCGATGACGTCCAGCTTTTGTTGATGTTCATCCCCAAACAGCATTAGTAACCGAGGGAATTCACCCACTTCTAATTTTTGAATGCACTGTGCGGGCGTCATTTGCATGTTTTTATTCGTCGCATTTTTACTGTCAATGGCGTTGGTTTTACAATTGCGCTATTCGGATACAACGGGTGCTAAATTGTACTGGCTTGATAATAGGCGGATCATTCTGTCTGCTACTTCATCGCGCATTTCTTGGATGACGATTTCTAGCTCTCTCGATTTCGCAAGGATTCTATCAGGGTCCTCCTGATACTCTCTGGCCACAACAAGTGAATGACTAATCGTCTCTCGGTCAGGAAAAGCAACTTCGTATTCGACTGTGTAAATCAATTCGTACTCGGCAACCTGACCCGTACTAAACATAGAAAGCAGTCTGCGCTCGAGATTTTCGGGTTGCATTTCAATAACGACAGTTGCAGCGGGCGAACTGTTAATTTGCGTTGAAGAACTGATTAGAGAACCTTTGAGTTGATAAACGGGGAGGCGTTCGTTTAATGTTCTTGCCAATGGTGCAAACCGCGTCGGTGCTTTAATTGCCACTTCCGATAGCGTTTCTGGCAGAGCTTGAGACCCCCGCAATGTAAAGCCACAAGCGAAGGTCATCAAACAAATTGTGATTATTACCAGACGTTGGAATATACGCATCTTAGTTCGCTACAATGTTGACGAGTTTTCCGGGTACTACGATGATTTTTCGAACGGTTTTATCTGCAATAAATGCTTTTACGTTGTCTTGTGATACCGCCAAATCCTCAAGTGCACTTTTATCGATCGCTGCATTTACTGTGATTTTAGCGCGTAATTTTCCATTTACTTGCACTATGATAAGTTTCTCATCTTCGATAAGTGCCGCTTTATCCGCGATGGGCCAAGCTGCTTTTTGTAAGTTTGTTGATTGCCCTAAGACTTGCCATAACGTTTCGCAAATGTGAGGAGTTATAGGGTTGAGCATTTTAACGAGTGCAACGATACCTTCTCCAAATACTGCTTTGTCGTTGGCGTCTTGTACTGTGTATTTTTGTAATGAATTTAGCAATTCCATCAATTTTGCAATTGCAGTATTAAATGTCTGTCGACGTTCAATATCATCTGTAACCTGCGCAATTTTGTCATGAATCGTGCGTCGAAGTATCTTTTGTTGTTTTGACAATGCAGAAGTGTCGATGTTCTCCTCTGAAAACCCTTCATCTTCAGCAAAATCATGAACTAAGCGCCAGACTCGCTTTAAGAACCTGTTCGCGCCTTCCACTGCTGTTTCTGTCCACTCCAAATCTTGATCGGGTGGTGATGCAAACATTGTGTACAACCTAATGGTATCTGCACCATATGCATCGATCATGGTTTGAGGATCGACGCCATTATTTTTAGATTTAGACATTTTTATCATGCCGGCGTATTCGACTTCGCGTCCGCCATCTTTCATTTTCGCAGACAAGATACGTCCGTTTTGGTCTCGCTCTATCTCTACTTCATTCGCATTAACCCATACCTCTTTACCGCTTTCGTTTTTGTAATAAAACGCGTTAGCCAGCACCATGCCTTGGCAAAGAAGGCGTTTGAAAGGTTCATTACTGTTAACTAACCCCTCATCGCGAAGTAACTTGTGAAAAAAGCGTGCGTACAACAAGTGAAGCGTCGCATGCTCGATACCGCCTATATATTGGTCGGCTGGAAGCCAGTAATTAGCTTCATTTGGATCAAGCATTGCATCTTTAGGCGCAGAAGTATAACGCGCGTAATACCATGATGATTCCATAAAGGTATCAAACGTATCTGTTTCTCTGGTAGCAGCTTTACCGTTATGTGTGGTTTGCGACCATGTTTTATCGGATTTAATAGGCGATTGTACGCCGTCCATCACAACATCTTCTGGCAAAACAACAGGAAGGTCTTCTTTGTTAACCGCAACTGTGTTGCCATCTTCATCATGTACAATTGGGATTGGAGCGCCCCAATAGCGCTGCCTAGAAACCCCCCAGTCGCGCAATCTATAGTTAACTGATTTTTCGCCAGCACCTTGCGCTTCAAGCTTGGCAATAATCGCGTCAAAAGCGTCTTCAAATGAAAGGCCTGTATACTCCGCTGAATTCACTAGCGTCGATTTTTCGGTGTAGGCGCCTTTATTCAAATCAAATTCAGATGCTTCTTCTGCAGCAATTACCTGTTTGATTTCCAGCTCGTATTTGGTTGCAAACTCCCAGTCTCGTTGGTCGTGTGCAGGTACCGACATTACTGCGCCAGAACCATAATCCATCAATACAAAGTTGGCACTCCACACCGGGATCAATTCGTTGGTAAGAGGATGTACGACATTAATTGAGAGTGCTTTTCCCAATTTTTCCATTGTTGCCAAATCAGCTTCTGATGCTTTAGCTTGTTTGCATTGATTAATAAAATCTGACAATGCCTGATTTGTTTGCGAAAGAAATAAACAAATAGGGTGTTGTGGTGATAACGCCAGATACGTAGCGCCATATAATGTATCAGGTCTCGTTGTATAGACTTCTAAGTGTTCGAATCCGGCGATGGGCTTTTCCAACGCAAATCGAATAGTTGCACCGGTTGATTTGCCTATCCAGTTTTTTTGCGCAAGTTTGACCTGATTTGGCCAACCGTTAAGCTTGTCTAACTCATTTAACAATTCGTCAGCATATGCGGTAATCTTAATAAACCACTGAGGAATTTCCCTTTGTTCTACTACAGCACCCGATCGCCAGCCTTTACCATCGATGACTTGCTCGTTTGCCAACACTGTTTGATCTACAGGATCCCAGTTGACAGACGCCATCTTCTTATACACTAGCCCCTTTTCATAAAGCCTTGTAAAAAACCATTGTTCCCAACGATAATAATCTACATCGCACGTTGCTAATTCTCTTCTCCAGTCATAACCAAACCCTAGTGAGTTCAGTTGTTTTTTCATGTATTCGATGTTTTTGCGGGTCCAATGAGCGGGTGCTGTTTTGTTTTCAATGGCCGCGTTCTCCGCAGGTAGCCCAAATGCATCCCAGCCGATGGGTTGCAAGACATTTTTACCTTGCATTCGTTGATATCGACTTATCACGTCGCCGATAGTGTAATTTCTTACATGTCCCATATGCAGGCGGCCACTGGGATAAGGGAACATACTAAGGCAATAAAATTTTTCTTTTTCAGATTCTACATCTGCATGATAAATACCTTCAGCGGCCCATTTTTGTTGGACGGAGGATTCTATGTCACTCGGGGAGTAATCTGACATATACTCAGCTGAGGTTGCGTTGGCTTTTGACATCTTGTTGTTTTTCTCTACGCTTGTTTGCGATTAATTTCTAGCCGCATAGGATACCTAAATTAAACATATACACAATTATTTTGCCATTAAGATAGGTGAATAATCAGATTAAGGTTGTACAATTATAAAAGCTGAACACACTCAACTCCTTATGCTAGAAATCATGTCAGGAAATCTAACCTAAAAGTCGGTTTGATTTGCATTGCTAGCAAATCAGGAAACAATAAAAAATGACGAATAAAAAAAACGTGAAGGGTGCCTCGGAATTATGTCAGGTTTCTGCAGTTAAACTGCAGCCTAACATTGATTTACCGATATCATTTGAAGATGAAAGTTCCACCGCAGATTTGCCACAAAGTTTAATCGGACAAGCAAGAGCAAAACAGGCACTTCATTTTGGTTTAGAAGTAAAATCACATGGTTACAATATCTACGTTATGGGGGAACAAGCTACTGGTAGATTTACGTTAATCAGTGATTTTATTAAGGATGAAATTCCGCTATCAAACGACCTTTTTGATTGGTGCTATATCAATAATTATGAAAACGAACGCGAACCTATTGTTTTGAGATTACGCGCAGGAGAAAGTGACCAAGTTGTCAAGGATTTCACGGAATTGGTAGATGAAGTGCTCGCTACTTTCCCTGCCGCGTATGAAAATCCTGGCTTTCAGAGACGTAAAGCAGCGATTACAAGGCATTACGAGCAGAAATATGATCATGCTATTGACCAAGTTGAAGCGTTAGCACTAGAACAAAGCATCGCACTCATTGAAGATGGTAACCGAGTAAGCTTTTCACCGATCATAGAAGGAAAGGTGATTGCTGATGGTGACTTTACTAATTTCCCAGAGCAAATGCGAAAGGATTTCTACGAGCGCGTAGACAAACTGGAAGTGTCTCTTACAGAAGCGCTTATCGAGATGCCTAGTTGGCAAAGAGAAAATACTGAAAAACGTAAGGCTTTAAAAAAAGAAGTTACAGAACAAGCCATTAGACCTTTATTAAAAGAGCTTCAGCGAAAATATGCGGATAATCTGCAAATTCAGCGGCACATAAACGCAATGAAAGCGCATCTTATTGAAACGGTGGTTGAACATTTAGATGCCACTGATAAAGATGACAAGCACGACGAATATGATCGCAAAGAAATGCTGCTGCAATACTATGTCCCGAATGTAATTGTGCGCAATAAACACACGCATGAGCCTCCACTCATTTACGAACCAAATCCCACCTACCAAAATCTATTTGGCAAGATCGAATATACCAATATCCAAGGCAGTGTGTTCACTAACTACCGCATGATCACTGCGGGTGCCATGCATAAGGCCAATGGTGGATACCTTATTTTGGATGCCGATAAATTATTCGCGAATAAACATGTCTGGGAGCCGCTGAAACTTGCATTAAAATTTGAGCAATTGAAGATGGAAATCCATCAATATGAGCCTGGCATGGTAAATTCGATGACGTTGACCCCTGAGCCAATAAAGTTGAATTTAAAACTTATCTTAGTGGGGACAAGAGGGCTGTTTTACGCGCTGCAAGATTATGACAGTGACTTTCCAGAGCTATTTAAAGTGCTTGTGGACTTTGATGATGATATTGAACTAAACGACCAAACACTGAAGCAATTTTGTCATAGAGTTCGTCGAGAAATTCACAAGCAGGGGATGCAATCGATATCTCAAGAGGCGATTGTAAAGCTCATCACATTTAGTATGCGTCAATCAGAACACAGAGGGCGACTTCACGCGAAGTTTTCAAATGTTTTGGAGTTAATCAATGAAATCACTTTTTATTGTCTTAAAGAAAATAAACAGATCATAGAAGTAGCTGATATTAATGCTGCACTTGCTGCAAAGAAGCATCGAACATCACGGATATCAAAGCAGTTTGCAGACGATATTGAGCAAGGCCAGATTCTTATCTCTACGGATGGAAAAGCAGTTGGCACAGTGAATGGACTTACTGTACTAGATATTGGCAACTCGTCTTTTGGCACCCCAGCGAGAATTACTGCGACAGTATATGTAGGTGCAAATGGCATTGTTGATATCGAGCGTGAAGTTGAACTAGGGCAGTCCATTCACTCCAAAGGCGTTTTATTGTTGAGTGGTTATCTCGGCAATAAGTTTGCGCAGGATTTCTCGCTTACGCTATCTGCTAACATTGCGCTGGAACAAAACTATGGATACGTTGACGGGGACAGTGCATCCCTTGCTGAGTTGATGTGTCTGATATCTGCACTGTCTGATGAGCCATTAAACCAGGGACTTGCAGTCACCGGAAGCATCAATCAATTTGGCGAAGTTCAGGCAGTTGGAGGTCTCAATGAGAAAATTGAAGGTTTCTTTTCTCTTTGTAAATCAAGAGGGTTAACAAAATCGCAAGGCGTAATTATTCCTGCGTCAAACGTTATAAATCTGGTATTGGAAAACGACGTGATAGACGCTGTTAAAGCGGGTGTGTTCAGTATTTACGCAGTAGAGACTGTCGACCAGGCAATGGAAATAAGTACAGGTAAAACGGCTGGTATGCTCAGAGCAAATCATTATTTTCCGAGTAATTCGATTAATGCGAAGACAGTAAATCGCCTCAAAAAAATATCTTCTTTAGTTAACGGCGAATGAACCTAAAGGCGCATCTTCTCGGTGATTAAGCTCGGGGTGATAAAGCCCTGAGTGAAGAACGTTTCACGCCCTCGGTAGAGTAATCTTTTGTTGTTCGCTGGTCTTAAACAAGATAAGCATATGACCAATCAACTGTACCTTAAGTGCACCGGTCTCACCAACGATGGCATCTACAATAAGCGCCTTTTGGTCTCTATCATCCGTTGGGATCTTTACTTTTATGAGTTCGTGATGACCTAGTGCATTATCAATTTCAGCGACGACACCTTCAGTGAGGCCATTATTTCCAAGCTGAACGACGGGCTTCAGAGAATGCGCAAGCCCTTTCAAAAACTGTTTTTGTTTGTTAGTCAATTGCATTGAATAAACAATATTCTATATAACCTTGAATTCTGACATTCTACCTACACTTTATTAACAAAGCGATAGGCTATCCGTGAATGCTGTCTAAAAACCGACTCCACTGTTAGCGCGGTTTTGTAATGATAGCGCGCGATACATGGTGGTTTTTCGCCTATGCGTTCCAGCGTGTAACCAGTGCGTGGAGAATCGCAAGACGGGGGCATAGGGTAAAATGGTTAAGAAAAAACAATCAGCAAGCAGTAAACGTTGGTTGAAAGAGCATCGCGACGATGTTTTTGTCCAAAAAGCTCAAAAGATGGGGCTAAGGTCAAGAGCGGTGTTTAAAATTGAAGCGCTTAACGACAAAGACAATCTGCTTTCGCATGGCAATGTCGTTATTGATCTTGGCGCTGCGCCTGGCGGTTGGTCACAATACTGTGCAGACCAAGTGGGTACCAACGGTATAGTCATTGCATGCGACCTTTTGCCGATGGACCCGATTGCCGGTGTTGAGTTTTTGCAAGGGGACTTTAGGGAAAATGCAGTGTTGGACGCACTTATCGAGAGGCTTAGTGGTCGAAGTGTCGATGTCGTTTTGTCAGATATGGCGCCAAATATGAGTGGAAACCAGGCTGTCGACCAAGCGAAATCGATGTATTTATGTGAACTTGCCTTGGATATGTGCGAGCAAGTATTGAAGCCTAATGGCAACTTTGTTATCAAGGTTTTCCAAGGCGAAGGATTCGATGATTATTTTAAAGCGATCAAAAATCGCTTTTCTTCCGTTAAAACAAGAAAACCAGACGCTTCTAGAGCACGTTCACGAGAAGTGTATCTGGTGGCGAAAGGCTACAAAGTGTAGTAGTCTTAGAATGCAATTAAGCGTTGACGCGCGACGCATCGCAGTCTAATTATGGCGCGATTATGAAAAGGGGTGACCAGCTTTGAGCGACATGGCAAAAAATTTAATCTTATGGTTGTTTATCGCAGTGGTGTTGATGATGGTATTCAAAAACTTCACTGGCAGCGAGCCAATGGGTGTGCAAAAAGACTACACAACATTTTTGCAACAAGTCCAACGGGGTGATATTCAAGAAGTTACAGTCAAAGGTAACGAAATCAAAGGGCGTACGACAACGGGTGAAAGTTTTGTAACCTATATGCCTGTCATTGATACTCAGCTTGTGTCCGACCTTGCAAAATACGACGTCAGAGCTTTCGGGACGCCGCCAGAGCAACCGAGTCTTTTAGCGAATATTTTGATTTCATGGTTCCCAATGCTCCTATTGATTGGTGTTTGGATCTTTTTCATGCGTCAGATGCAAGGTGGCGGTGGACGCGGTGCCATGTCTTTTGGTAAGAGTAAGGCGCGATTGTTGAGCGAAGACCAGATAAAAACGACGTTCGCAGACGTTGCTGGTTGTGACGAAGCAAAAGAAGAAGTCGGCGAACTCGTAGACTTCTTGCGCGACCCGACAAAATTCCAAAAATTGGGCGGAAAAATACCAAAAGGGGTTTTGATGGTTGGCCCTCCGGGTACGGGTAAAACGCTTCTTGCGAAGGCAATTGCAGGTGAAGCGAAGGTACCGTTTTTTACAATTTCTGGTTCTGATTTTGTAGAGATGTTCGTCGGCGTCGGTGCTTCTCGCGTCCGAGACATGTTTGAACAAGCGAAAAAATCATCACCTTGTATCATCTTTATCGACGAAATCGATGCTGTTGGTCGGCAACGTGGTGCGGGCCTTGGTGGCGGCCACGATGAGCGCGAGCAGACGTTGAACCAAATGCTTGTTGAGATGGATGGATTCGAAGGTCATGAAGGCATCATTGTTATTGCAGCAACCAACAGACCAGACGTACTTGACCCGGCGCTCTTAAGACCGGGACGATTCGACCGCCAAGTAACGGTCGGATTACCAGACATCCGTGGGCGTGAACAAATATTGAAAGTGCATATGCGTAAAGTCCCAATCGGTGATGACGTGGAAGCGTCGGTCATTGCGCGAGGAACACCCGGATTTTCTGGCGCAGATCTGGCTAATTTGGTAAACGAAGCAGCATTATTCGCAGCGAGAGCAAACCGTCGTTTAGTGTCTATGGAAGAGTTTGAAAAGGCCAAAGACAAAATCATGATGGGTACTGAGCGCCGCAGTATGGTGATGTCAGAGAAAGAAAAAGAGATGACTGCTTATCACGAAGCTGGACACGCCATTGTTGGTCGAATCGTACCTGAACACGATCCGGTGTACAAAGTCTCCATTATTCCACGTGGTAGAGCCTTGGGTGTCACAATGTATTTGCCCGAGCAAGACCGCGTGAGTTACACAAAGCGTCATTTGGAAAGTATGATCTCAAGCTTGTTTGGTGGTCGAATTGCTGAAGACATTATTTATGGCGTGGATGCGGTTACCACGGGAGCATCAAATGATATTGAACGCGCAACCGACATAGCCAAAAAGATGGTCACGCAATGGGGACTATCAGAAAAGATGGGGCCGCAATTGTATGCCGAGGAAGAAGGCGAAGTGTTTCTTGGTCGCTCAATGAGTAAATCAGCGAGTATGTCAGATGAGACTGCACGCGCCATTGATTCAGAAATCAAAGACTTGATAGATCGCAATTATAAGCGCGCATATACCATTCTCGAAGAAAATATGGATATCCTCCATGCGATGAAAGACGCATTGATGAAATATGAAACTATCGACGCGCGTCAAATAGACGATTTGATGGAAAGGCGTGAAGTTCGGCCTCCGGCAGATTGGGATAATAGGTCTGACTCAGGTGACTCGTCTGGAGGAACGACTATTGATGTTGGTCGTCAAGACAAGCCTAAAGATGACGGCGAAGCTAGCACCTCACCCCAATAAATGAAAACCTAGTTAAAAAACGCCGCTAGACGGCGTTTTTTATTGGTTGTAGATGAGCGTTTTTAGCTTTACTATTCACGTTTTCAAGGAAAGCAGTAGGTCAAATGTCATGATGGAATTTGGGGATAAGACAGTTTATTTTACCGGCCCTAAAATCATGGGAATTATCAATATGACGCCGGACTCTTTTTCAGACGGTGGAAAGTTAAACACGGTAGATAAAGCATTACAGCAAACGGAGAAATTGCTTGATGCAGGCGCGACATTTATCGACATTGGCGGAGAATCTACAAGGCCTGGCGCGAAGGAAGTTCCTGTTGAAGAAGAACTAAAAAGGGTAATACCAATTATTCGTGCCGTGAGCAGTGAATTTGATACTATTATTTCCATCGATACCAGCAAACCTGAAGTAATGACTAAGGCAGTGAGTGCTGGTGCACGCCTAATAAATGATGTCCGCGCCCTTAACAAACCAAATGCGCTTGAAACGGCGTCACTTCTAGCAAATAGTCACAATATTCCAACGTGCATCATGCACATGCGGGGAAGCCCTGAAGACATGCAAGATGAACCTCAGTATGCCTCTGTGGTAGAAGATATTCTGGATTTTTTCCGAGAGAAGATAAATCGTCTGACCGGCGCGGGTTTTCGCTATAGTCAAATCATGCTAGACCCGGGATTTGGATTTGGTAAGACCACTGAGCACAACTTTCAACTTCTTAAACATTTCCAATCGTTCACTCAATTTGACCTGCCTGTTCTTGCGGGTATGTCGAGAAAGTCTATGATTGGTAATGTTTTGGAAAAGTCGGTCGACAACAGAGTTTTTGGCGACGTTGCGGCTCACACTATCGCAGCTTTGCAAGGCGCTTCTGTATTAAGAGTTCACGATGCCCAAGCGGTCATGGATGCAGTTAAGATAGTGAATAAAATGAATGATGTGGATTAAGTAAATAATGGGTAAACGACAGTTTTTTGGTACTGATGGGATCCGCGGGAAAGTCGGTGAAAGCCTGATTAATCCTGAGTTTGTAACAAAACTTGGATGGGCAGCAGGAAAAGTTCTCGCAGGCCATGGTACCAACAAAGTACTGGTTGGCAAAGATACTCGGATATCAGGGTATATGTTGGAATCAGCACTGGAGGCTGGATTGTCTGCGGCTGGAATTAATATAGGTTTGCTAGGTCCAATGCCAACACCTGCTATTGCATACCTAACTAAGACCTTTCGCTCTGAAGCAGGGATCGTGATTAGTGCATCACACAACCCCTATTACGATAATGGCATTAAATTCTTTTCGTCAAAAGGATTGAAACTCGATGACGATATCGAGACTGCAATTGAAAAACAAATGCAGGAACCAATGACCTGCGTTGCCTCTGATAAGCTTGGTAAAGCTTCAAGAGTCAATGATGCTGCAGGCAGGTACATCGAATATTGCAAAGGAACATTCCCATCGGACCTTTCATTGAATGGGCTGCGAATAGTAGTTGATTGCGCTCACGGTGCCACATATCACATTGCGCCAAACGTGTTACGCGAACTTGGCGCCACTGTTTTCGAGGTCGGCACAAGCCCGGATGGATTAAATATAAACAAGAAAGTTGGCGCGACATCAATTCGTTCTTGCGTTAATGCTGTTAGGGAAAATAACGCTGACCTTGGATTTGCCCTTGATGGTGATGGCGATCGGATAATGATGGTCGACGAGAAAGGCAGTGTTATTGATGGTGACCAGATTGTTTTTATTATTGCAAGAGATGCATTGCGCTCAGGAAAACTAAAAGGAGGCGTTGTTGGCACTAAAATGACAAACCTGGCAATGGAGCTTGCACTTAAAAGTCTTGGCGTTCCGTTTGAAAGAGCTGATGTAGGCGATCGCTATGTCGTAGAACTATTACAAAAGAATAACTGGTGTATTGGTGGCGAGAACTCTGGACACGTATTAAATCTGCAATATGCGACAACAGGTGATGGCATTGTTGCGGGGTTGCAAGTTATCTCAGCCATGCTGCGCGCGAATTTAAGTTTACATGAAATCGCAAATGGCTATATAAAGTTCCCTCAAAAACTTATTAACATCAGGTATTCAGAGGGAATCTCAAATCCGATAGAACACGAGTCCGTTTTGTCGGCCGTTACCGAGGCGGAGCATGCAATGGCAAGTAGTGGCCGAGTGCTATTAAGAAAAAGTGGTACAGAGCCGCTGATAAGAGTTATGGTCGAGGCGAAAGAAGAACCAGAAGCTCAAAAATGGGCAACGCATATTGCGCAATGCGTTGAACAAGTTAGCGAATATTGATAAACACACTCTGTATAAACAAAATATTTATATAAATCTATTGTTATTTTACACCGGCTTAGTTAATATCACGCCGTTTTTCAGGTACGGTCCACAGGTGTAATTGTAAGTGGTAAATTAACTTGGCTAAAGGACGGGATAAATGCCGATAGCTCCAAAAATGATTGTTGCAGGTAACTGGAAGATGAACGGAGACCTGAGCAGAATAGAAGAGTTCAGAAAACAACTTTCCCATCTATCAGTTGTGGAGGTTGTATTGTGTCCGCCGAGTGTTTACTTGAGTTCAGCAAAGTCAGATAATTATGCAGTTGGCGCTCAAGATTGTAGTGAATTTCTAAGTGGCGCGCATACGGGTGATATAAGCGTCGAAATGCTCAAAGAAATTGGATGCAAATATGTTATCATCGGGCACTCTGAGCGTAGGCAAGACCACTTAGAATCAAATAAACAAGTAGCGGCTAAGGTAAAAACTGCAATAGACGCGGGAATAACTCCGATCGCTTGTGTTGGTGAACCACTAGAAGTACGAGAAGCAGGTGGGGTGTTTGAATATGTTGGCGAGCAAATACAAGCAATCCTAGAATTGTGCGGTGATACATTCTTTAGTTCGTCAGTAATTGCATACGAACCTATATGGGCGATTGGCACTGGTAAGACAGCATCTCCAGAACAGGCGCAAGAGGTGCATGCGTTTATTCGAAAAGAGTTATTAAAAGTATCTGAGAAGGCTCAAATGATGTCTATACTTTATGGCGGAAGTGTCAAGCCAGACAACGCACAAGCATTATTTGCTCAGCCGGATATAAATGGCGGCCTTATTGGGGGTGCTAGTTTGCAACTAGAGAGTTTTAAGAAAATTTGTCAAGCGGCAAATTAAAAGGTTTATAAAACGAATGACGTTATACGAAATTTTATTGATTGTTTATTTAATTGTAGCGATCATGCTCATCGTGGCAGTACTTTTACAGCAAGGTAAAGGGGCTGAAATGGGAGCCTCATTTGGTGCAGGTGGGTCAAACACGGTGTTTGGTGCTTCTGGATCAGGCAACTTTATGACGCGGACGACTGCGGTCCTGGCGACAGCGTTTTTTGTGATTAGTTTGACTATTGGCAGTATTACGGCAAACCGCGAGACTAAGGGCAGTGACTTTGAAAATTTAGAGGCGCCTGGATTGGCAATACCCGATCAGTCAATTGAAAATAGTGTGCCTATATCTGAGCAGGTTCCTGAATCAGCAGATGTCCCTGTTACCAATAGTGATGTTCCTCAGACTGAAGAGGCATCTGAACCTGCAGAGGGTGGTGAAGCCGAAGGTGAGGGAGGTTAAGCCTTTTACTTCGATAAGTATATTCTGTTAAGTAGCGTGCGGATGTGGTGGAATTGGTAGACACGCCATCTTGAGGGGGTGGTGAGCAATGCTCGTGCGAGTTCAAGTCTCGCCATCCGCACCAACTCAGTAACATATTTAGGCTCTCTTCGCAGACAGGTTTGAACTTCTTGTTATCACCTTGCTTCTCATTTGTCGTTCGAGGTGGCGTTTTGCTTTTTCAATTATCGCTCTTAACGCAATTTCTATTTCTGCCTCATTTAATGATATTTCTATCCGCTGTTTATTCTTAAGTTCAATATTGCAGTTGATATTGACATGATTTCCTTGAACGCTGGAATGTTCCGTCTTAATCTCAAAATTTGCGTCCTCAATCAATGGCACGAATCGAGATAAATTCAGGCCAATCAACGTGTTAAGCAAATTAAGCTGTTTCTCACTCAGATTGATATCCGTCGTGTGTAGCTGGTAATTCATTTTGTTACTTCTCTTAAATCTTACCGATCGCTTAAGTTAACAGATTTTTTTGAACAAAAAAAATCGAAAAAGAGTACTACTATTATTCGGAAAAACTTTGCATTTAAAAAAATAGGCCATAGATGGCAGAAAACATTAACTATAAGCATTTGCATTATTTTTGGGTTGTTGCAAGTGAAGGAAGTATCGCCAGGGCCGCAGAAAAACTTTGCATTACCCCTCAGACGATAAGTGGACAATTGAGTATGTTGGAGGAGAAAATCGGACAGTCTCTTTTTGATCGCGTTGGCAGGCGTTTGCGATTGACTGAGACGGGTCGATTAGTATTGAGATATGCAGACGAAATTTTCGAACTCGGTAACGAGTTGGGTGATGTATTAAGAGGAGCGCCATTAGTCGGCTCATCTGAGTTTATCATAAGTGCAGCAAGCGCTATTCCGAAAACGATCGTACACAAAATTATAGAACCTGCATTGAAACTCTCAGAAGATGTCAGTTTGTTATGCAAAGAAGGTCCTGTAGAAGCGATCTTAGGTGAACTCGCGATGCATGAAGTAGATATGGTGTTGACGGATACGCCGTTATCCAGTGCATTCAGCGTAAAAGCCTATAACCATTACCTCGGTCAGTCTGATTTGAGCTTTTTTGCTGCACCTGAATTGATAGCAAAATTACCGAACGCTAACAGTTTTCCAGAATGTCTCAATGATGCGCCAGTGCTAATACCCACCAAGCAAAATGCCATTCGACAACAGTTTGATCGATGGTGTAATGATGCTCATATTTTTCCTATATTACGTGGGCAGTACGATGATAGTGCGCTTATGAAATGCTTCGGTAAGTCAGGATTAGGCATATTTTTTATGCCGTCGATAATTGAAGACGAAGTCATTCGATCTTATTGCGTCGAAAAAATAGGCCAACTGTCGGACATTAAACAGAAGTTTTATGCAATTTCGGCCGAACGAAAAGTGACGCACCCAGCCGTTTCTGCGATATGCCATTCGGCACGAGATGAAACGTTTAGTTAGTGTGTGTTTTTATTGCAGACGCATAGTATTCATAGGGTTTAGCCGCTATACTATGCGCGCAAAAAATCGAACAGAAAATAAAAGTATACCTAAATTAAAGGATAAAGAGTGACTCCTATTACTAAAACCTTTCAGTATGGACAGCATACTGTAACCCTCGAAACGGGTGTTATTGCAAGGCAGGCAACAGCCGCTGTACTTGCAAGCATGGATGATACATCTGTTTTAGTATCAGTCGTTGGTAAGACTGAAGCAAAGCCAGATCAGAGTTTTTTCCCTCTTACTGTGAATTATCAAGAGAAGACATATGCAGCTGGGAAAATTCCTGGGGGCTTTTTTAAACGCGAAGGTAGACCTTCAGAAAACGAAACACTGATTGCAAGATTAATCGATAGACCAATTAGACCCTTATTCCCAGATGGCTTTATGAATGACGTACAAGTTATCATAACTGTGGTCTCAGCTAACCCTGAAATTCCGACAGACATCATTTCAATGATTGGTACATCGGCGGCATTGGCAATATCTGGAATACCATTTAATGGTCCGGTAGGTGCGGCGCGAGTTGGTTATGTGAACGGAGAATTTATTCTTAATACGCGTATGTCTGAGATGGAAACTAGCCAACTTGATTTAGTAGTTGCTGGAACACAAAATGCCGTGCTAATGGTTGAATCAGAAGCGGACGTTCTGTCTGAAGATGTCATGTTAGGCGCGGTCGTATTTGGTCATGATCAGTCACAAACGGTTATAAACGCGATTAACGAATTTGCAGCGGAAGTAAATACGCCTGCTTGGGAATGGACCCCTCCAGCGCCAAACACTGAATTGAAAAATAAAATCAAGATGTTGGCCGAAGAGGACATGACTTCGGCTTATCAAATCTCAGATAAGATGGAACGCAAGAATGCAGTAAATGCGGTCACGGATAAAACGATAACTGCGCTTACAGAAGCTGCACTGACTGAAGAAGGCGATGCAGTTGATGCTTCTGAAGTATCATCGCTTTGCCATGAACTAGAAAGTGATGTTGTGCGTTCTCGTATTCTGTCAGGCGAGAAAAGAATTGACGGTAGGGATCCACAGACTATTCGAGCACTTGATGTCGCGACAGGTCTACTGCCGCGTACACATGGGTCTGCGCTCTTTACACGAGGTGAGACACAGGCGCTAGTCGTTGCTACATTGGGCACTGAAAGAGATGCGCAAATGATTGATGAGCTATCAGGCACGACTAACAGCCGTTTTATGTTGCATTACAATTTTCCTCCATATTGTGTTGGTGAAACCGGCATGGTGGGTTCACCCAAACGTCGTGAGATTGGCCATGGGCGGCTTGCGAAGCGCGGTATTCAAGCGGTGATGCCGTCTGTTGAAGACTTCCCTTATGTCGTGCGTGTTGTTTCTGAGATAACTGAGTCAAATGGCTCATCCTCAATGGCATCTGTTTGTGGTACATCACTAGCATTGATGGACGCGGGTGTCCCTATTAAAGCATCGGTCGCTGGCATCGCAATGGGGCTTGTAAAGAGCGATGAAAATTTTGTTGTGCTGTCAGATATCTTAGGTGATGAAGACCACTTGGGCGATATGGATTTCAAAGTTGCGGGTACTACTGAAGGTATCACGGCACTACAAATGGATATCAAAATTGAAGGTATCACAAAAGACATCATGCAGATTGCGCTCAAGCAGGCAAAAGAAGCGCGTTTACATATCTTGGGTGTAATGGATCAAGCTATCGGTGGACACCGTGAAGAAATGTCTGAGTACGCGCCAAGAATCTACACGATGAAGATTGATCAAGAGAAGATCCGCGATGTGATAGGCAAGGGCGGTGCAATGATCCGATCGATTACGGAAGCTTCGGACACGAACATCGAGATTGAAGATGATGGCACAATCAAAATTTTTGCCACAGAAAAAACCAAGGCTGACATTGCTATTGAAAAGATAGAAAGCGTAACTGCTGAGGTTGAAGTCGGTAAAATCTATGATGGCAAGGTCACACGGATTGCTGATTTTGGCGCGTTTGTTGAAGTATTACCTGGCAAAGAAGGGTTAGTGCATATTTCACAAATTGCACATGAGCGCGTTGCAAAGGTCACTGACTATCTGTCCGAAGGTCAAGAAGTTAAGGTTAAAGTAATGGACATTGACCGCCAAAACAGAGTGCGGTTGAGTATAAAGGAACTACTTGAAAAACCCGCTCCAGCTGAAGAACCGCCGGCGAATGAGTCTAGCGACTGATTGATGTCCGCATAGCTAACATTTATTAGGGAGCGCTAGCTCCCTTTTTAATGCCATTTTAATGATACCGAATATCACAAAATTCAGTAAACTATTACGTCGGTAAAGCGTCTTAACGTTAACACGCTGTTAATATTAATCATGCATCATTGAAATTATTTGGATTCGTTATGCCAGATAATACATGCATGATAATATTGCGCCTTAGTCGACGCCTATACAAGGTTTCTTTATCTTCAATATGGTTTTCAATATGCATTCCGGATTGGTTTTATCGTTGAAAAAACTTACTTTGTTGTGTGTAACTGTGTTGTCTATTGCAGCCTGCAGCTCTAATACAGGTAGATTTGTAGATTCCGGCTCTCTTTTACTGGCCGAGCCAGAACCAACGAGCCAGCGAATACAAATGGTCATCGCTCGCTACACGCATATACTGTATAAAGCAGACCTCGAAAACACTGAACGTGCAGAACTTCTTTTCCAAAGAGGAAATGCTTATGATGCGATTGGTCTAAAGAGCTTAGCCGTCATTGACTATAATGAGGCTGTAAGGCTAAAACCTGATCTCGCTGAAGCGCACAATTCTATTGGCGTGCATCACATCCAAACAGGAAATTTTCTGCAGGCTTATGAGTCTTTTGACGCAACATTAGAGATTAATCCAGACTACAATTTTGCCATACTCAATAGAGGCGTGGCACTTTATTACGGAGGTAGGAGCGAACTCGCGGCGACGGATACAAAGGCGTTTTGGCATTTGGAGAAAAGCGATCCTTATCGTTTGCTCTGGTTGTATATTACGGAAGTACAAAATGATCCTATCGCGGCTCTACAGTTGCTTAGAGAGCGAAGGCAGTTTGTCTCTGATGACGTTTGGGCACGTGTTCTGATCGAATTTTACCTTGATGAAGTTAACGAAGCTGAGGTTATTGCCAAACTACTAGAAGATGTTAACAGTCAAACAGAGTTAAACAACCGCCTTTGTGAAGCATATTTTTATATCGGCAAGTACCACCTAGCAAGAGGTAATGATTTCATTGCAAGAAATTATTTTAAATTGTCGTTAAGTACTAATGTTTATGAATTTGTTGAACACAAATATTCTAGAGTAGAGTTAAGTAACTTACGTCGACAGCAGCTTCAATAATTTTCAACAACTTGCTTTGAAGTATACGATTTTCATTCATATAGTTCTGTCGTTTTTCTTAGCGATATCTTCGGATGATCACAACCAACAAAATTTGAACACTAACTCTTCAGTTAATCGTGATTCTGAAATTGAATTTTCAAATATAAAATTCCAAAAAAATCATGGTGAACCTAGCGTACTATCCAGGGTTGAGCAAATAGTTGATGACACCATTCAATCATTAGCGCACTTTAGTAAATACTCTGTTGACTCTTTACCCCAACCGAAACCTGCCACTTTCGAATGTCAGCAAAACATTCAGATCATTGCGACTTCACCTGAAAGTCTCTTTCTCGGTATGTCTATAGTAAAAGACTTCAATAATGATGAGCGTTTATATTCTTTAAATGTTTGCATGCAGCGCCCCCTTTGGTTAGAAGCGAATGAACTTAGATGTATATTCGACCAAAATTCGCAACGAACACGGTGTGATTCAACCGCTTTAAAACAATGGTTATCGATAAATGATGTGTCTCACCTTGCGTTCATTACCAAGGAAGGAAAAGCATATACCTACCAGGGGATCATGTATTTAGACGAGCGCGATGACTATGACGTTTTCGTGCATGAGCTAGCCCATTTTGCAGGGTTTATGGATGAGTATGCGCTTTCGTTGAATAGTGCAAAGCAACACTGTGAGCCAGTTGTTGGTATTAATTTGATCCGTGAAAGTAGCGACTACACAGCATTTCAAAACAATCTGTCCTTATGGGATGACCAAGGTATTCAGTATACAATGAGCGAAAGCAAAACTTGTGAGCAAGTGAATGTCATTACGCTCAAGCCAAGTAATAGATTGACGTTTATGGAGTACCATGACACTGCATACATACCCGATATATACATTGCATTATGGCGTCACCAACTTGCGTCTGGATTTCAGTATAATTTGATGAGACAAAGCTTAGGGTTGCCGACGATTACGCCCAAATGGCAGTAGAAAAAGCGCTGTAAGTGATGCGCATAGGCTGACACGCGTTTTTATAGTTCGTTGAGCCTACTCGTTTTTGACAGGGTGTTTGCTATAGACTTTCGTCACGAAGTTTGTCGACCCACATCTGCGTTGCACCGCATATCGCTACGGGCATCACAATAAAATTGACAATAGGAATGAGGGCAAAAATGTTTACCATCAAGCCAAAGCTGATGCTCTTACCTAAGTGATCTCTCAGTTTTAAGCGCATAGGTTTAAAACCAATCTTATGATTATCAAATGGATAGTCACAATACTGAATGGCCATCATCCATGCGCCAAATAAAAACCACAGTATTTGCCCAATCACGGGCAGTAGGAAAAACGCCAATATAAACACTATCGCGCGGGGAATAAAATACAACAGCTTTGCAAGTTCGCGCTTTAGTGTTCTTGGAATATCTTTGATGATATCCACGAATCCGCCATCACTTATCGGCTCACCGCGCAAGTGATGCTCCATTTTTTCGCTCAACAGTCCATTAAAAGGTGCCGCGATCCAGTTTGCGATGGTGCCGAAAATGAGTGCAAAAATCAAAAGGACGGATATAACAGCGATCGGCCATAGTACATAAGCAAGTCCGTCTTTTAACCAACCAAGAAAGTCTGGAATCAGGCCAATAATATAGGTCACGCCTAATTCAATATAATCAATAAGAAAATAGAACGCAGTGGCAAATAGCACAACATTGACAATAAAAGGAATAAATACAAACCTCTTTATGCCTTTTGTCTTGATTAATGAAAACCCGTTTAAGAAATACCTTGCGCCACTGACATTATGTTCAAGTCCTTGTCTTAAGCCTTCATTGTGTTCTGGCATCATTTCTCCGTTACGTTGTATCTCTGACTTAACAATTAGCAAGTTACAAACCTAAGTTGCCAAAGGTGATTAGATGCTAAAATTAATCACGATATATAGTAGCAAGCAGGCGTATTCTAATCTCTATAATAGTGTAACTAAAGATGTCATGGGGCGTGTTTTTTACTAATTAGCATAAGCACATATAATAAAGATAATTTAGCGCTATTGAGCATCTGCATTTCTTAAATTATATTAATAAGGATAATAATGATAATTTGTCTAAATGCGCTTAAAAAAAATACGTCTTGCGGGGTTCAAATCCTTCGTAGATCCCACCAATATCCCATTTCCAGGTGATATGACGGCTATCGTCGGCCCAAATGGCTGCGGCAAATCAAATGTGATTGATGCCGTGCGATGGGTATTGGGTGAAAGTTCAGCAAAAAATCTTCGTGGTGATGCCATGACGGATGTTATTTTTAATGGCTCCAGTGCAAGAAAACCTGTTTCGCAATGCTCAGTAGAACTGGTATTTGACAATTCGGCTGGTCGAATTGCGGGCGAGTATGCCAGGTACAATGAACTTTCAGTTAAACGTATTGTGACCAAAGAGGCTGTTTCGAGCTACATGCTCAACGGCAGTAAATGCCGAAAAAAAGATATCACCGATTTGTTCTTAGGTACCGGCTTGGGACCTCGTAGTTATGCCATTATAGAGCAAGGCATGATATCCCGTCTGATCGAATCTAAACCTCAAGAACTTCGCGTGTTTATAGAAGAAGCGGCAGGAATTTCCAAATACAAAGAACGCCGCAAAGAAACTCAAACAAGAATTCAACATACCAACGATAACTTAAATCGATTAGATGACGTTCGGCTAGAATTGGCAGAACAGCTTGAAAAACTAAGAAGACAGGCGGCAGCTGCAACCAAATATAAAGCACTTAAGCAGGATGAACGAGAACTAAAAGCAAACCTTGCAGCGCTGCGATGGAGAAAGCAGACAGAACTCGTTGCAACGTCGGAAAAAGCGATCTCGACATTTCAACAACAGCTTAGTGATCTGGTTATTAGCCGGCAGAACAATGAATCGAATGTTCAAAGTTTAAAAAACGAACTTGCCGTTTACAAGCAAAATGCAACCGAGATTCAAACCAGTATTTTTTCGATTAGCAACGATATTACCAAAATTGAACAATCTCAAATATTTGCTAAGAAAAGACTTGGACAGATTCAACACGAGAAGGAACAACTGCTCTTTTCAGAAACCTCAATGGAATCAGAGTTGGGGGCAATTAAACAAGAGCTTGTAGAGCTAACTACGCAAATAGAGCAACTCGAACCCGAAAAATTTATCATCGAGCAGCAATTTGAAGAGATTGAAGATGTCAAAATACGAACGCAGGAACGACTAAACGCTGTAGAGCAACAACATAAAAAAGAAGATGATGAATTTTTGCAAAAGAAACAACAGCTTCAACATTTGCACGGAAAGCTTCAGCAAACGTTGTCACTACAGCAGAGGACGCAAGAAAGGATCAGTGAACTAACTTCAGAAAAATCATCGTTGGGTGATGCAGATGATAACGTTATCCCAGATTTGCGAAGGCTGATTGAAACAGAAAAACAATCATCAGAGATAGAAAAAACAAGAATAAAAGAGCAAACACAACTTCTCGAAGCACAGCAAAACTTAGAACGAGAGACCGAAAAGGAATTGTCATCGGCGCGAAACGAATTGTTTAGAGAAAAAGCGCGTCTTGAAACACTGCTGGCATTGCAATCTGAAACGTTAAAACAATCAAGCTATCCAGATTGGATGAACCAAAATATGCTGACCAATATTTGGCAAGCATTTAGTATTGATAAAGCCTATTCATCGTGTCTTGAAACTGTTTTGCAACTGTATGAACACGTTAATGTGTATAGTGGAGATATACCTTCTATCGAGCAATATGTAGATGGGCACAGTGTGAGTCTGTGGTTTCAAAATGCATTCACAGAAGATAAAGCATCAGGCACGCTTGCTGAATTTGTTCATCAGAAGAAAGTCCCTCAATTATTTAATCATATCGTCATTTGTGAAAAGCCAAATAGTATTAGCCAAGAAATGCTCGATGCATCTCATACTAGCTATCTCGATATGGACGGGAATTGGTTATCCAAATCGATGCTCTTAAAGCCTAAAACGTCTAAAGGCAAGCTGGAACGAGCAGATGAAATTAGACAAGCAGACCAAGATATTCTTAGGTTCAGAGAGCAAATAAACGCTAAAGAGCGAGCACTGCAAGAAATATCAGACGATGTATCTTCTCAAAAAACGCAGTTGGAAGCGCAAAAGCGAAAACTTGAAGATGCGAATCGTGTATTAAATGAGCGTGAAACGAATTTAAGATTTGCTGAGTTGCAAAATGCACAGCAAAAAGAGTCCCGAGAAAAAGTTATTGCAGAGTTGGAAAAGCAGCAACGCTTAATGTCGGAAGAATCCGAAAGCCTTGAGCTGTTGAATATCCAAATTGAAGAACTGAGCATATGGGTAGCAGATGGGGAAGACGCTAAGAGCAAACGCGAAGACACCACAGCCGAACTTAAAAAAGAACTGCATGTTCTCACCGATAAGTTAAATGTAATACAGACGGATTTACACCAACATCAGTTGCAGTTACAACAAATAAAAAATAGTTTACAACTGTCCACTGAGCAACAAAAAGCTAAGCTGCAACTGCGTCAAACCTCACAAGATAAGCTGGCATTATTGGAAGAGGAAGCTGAAAACTTAACCATGCCAGCAGAAGAACAGCAAGACAAGTTACAAAGATTGTTGGAAGACAAACAACGGCTGTCTGATAGACAGGCAAATGTTTCAACTCAAATTTCTGAAGTTGAACAAAGTATTAAAACCTTAGAGCAGGGTAGTTCAGGCGTTAATATACAAATAGAGAAGCTAAAATCGCAGATTGAGAGTGAACGACTGAAGGCAGAAAGCGCAAAGGTTCGAGCGCAGGGTTTTCAGGAACAATTAGCAGAAATGAAGGTGCAATTGAACGATTTAGAATCTGCAATTGATGAGCAAGATGAGACAGAACTGCAGCAAAGACTGGACAAGGTAACGTCTTCAGTATCGCGATTGGGCGCCGTGAATTTGGCCGCTGTTGATGAGTTCACCGAACAATCTGAAAGAAAAGCGCATTTGGACGCGCAAAATGATGATTTGGTAGCGGCACTAGAAACGTTAGAAAACGCTATGCGCAAAATTGATCGGGAGACCAAACAGCGCTTCAAAACAACCTTTGATAAAGTTAATAACGATCTCAAAAGTTTATTCCCAAAAGTATTTGGCGGCGGCAGTGCCTATCTTGCACTTACTGAAGATGACCTACTTGATACAGGCGTTACCATTATGGCGAGGCCGCCAGGAAAGAAAAATAGCACTATTCAACTGCTATCAGGTGGTGAAAAGGCGTTAACAGCGTTATCATTAGTGTTTGCGATATTTAGGCTAAACCCATCGCCCTTTTGTTTGTTAGACGAAGTAGATGCGCCATTGGACGATGCCAACGTTGGCAGATTTTGTAAACTGGTGATGGAAATGTCAAAAACTGTACAGTTTATTTATATCACACACAATAAAGTTGCAATGGAAATGGCATCCCACTTAACAGGTGTGACAATGGCAGAGCCTGGGGTGTCAAGGATGGTGTCTGTCGATATGGAAGAAGCACTTGAGATTGCTGAATAGTTGGATGAAATCTTTGGCTGACAGCAAGCGGTACAATTATAAGGAATAACATGCAGAAAGAGCTTCAACTAGCTTTGCTTGTCATTGGCGGTCTTTTTATCGTGGGCATATTGGTGCATGGTTTTTGGGTTACTCGAAAACAGCGTAATAGAGATTCACATTTCCGTTTTGAGTCAAGAAGAGATGCAGAGCCAAGATTCAACAGTAGTGTAAATCGAGAAGAATATGGTGAAGGTAGCATAAAACCTACTCATTCTTTTTCTGAAACCGAGCAAAATAATAATTATTCGTTTGAAGAAACCCATAATAAAGAAGTGGCGCCGCCGCAAGACGATGCAGAATTCCGAGATAGTGGCAGTGGTAGTGGAGCTGATTTGAATATTGAAGCACCGTTTGAGTCTAAGGAACAGCTGCACTCACAAGACGATAACATACCTAATGCTCCATCTACTGAACCGCAAATTACCCAACAAAAACCAACAGAGCAAGCGTCACAGGTTAAGCCTCCCGAAACTCATACCGAGGAGTCTGCTCCACTGTATGCAGATGTAGTAACACAACCAAAGCCTGAGTTTGTCAAAGAAAAAGTTTCAGAACCCATTATTCCCGACGAACCGCCTGCATTCCTATTGAAACAAAACGGTCAGAAGGATACTAGTGACAGTACTGCCAAAAAAGAAAGTCCACAGGAAAACCACGTTACATCAGACAAAAGAAAGGATCCGGATACAGAAACAGACATTCCACGAACACCTGCTGAAGAGTTAGTCTTGGAGCCTGTTGAGTCTGAAAAATCTCAAAGTTTAGCGAGCCAAGCAAAAAAAATCGTTCGAAAGAAGAGTAAATCACTTGCGGACAAGTTGCGTAGGGAGCCATCAATTGGACAGTCTAGTGGCGCTGATGACGAACAAATGAGAATTGATTTTGGGGAGTCAAGGAAAGCGGATAGTGCTCAAGCAAGTCGTGGCAAAACTACACGTGGCGATAATCACAACAGTAAAGATAATCACCAAGAAAATGTCAAAAATGACAAAGCGGCGCCAGAACAAGAAGTCATCGTACTTAATGTACAAACAACAAAAGATAATCCCATTGAGGGCGCAACGCTTCTTCAAATGCTACTGACACTCGGGTTCAAATTTGGCGATCACGATATCTTCCACAGACATGTGAATACGAATGGCAAAGGCCCCGTTTTATTCAGTTTAGCTAACCTATTTAAACCCGGTGTTTTCGATATTGATAATATTGAGAAGTTTACTACGCAAGGGTTGAGTCTTTTTATGATGCTGCCGATTGAAGGCGAAGCGCAACAAGTGTTCAATATGATGCACAATGCCGCCCGAAAAATAGCGGAAGAATTTAATGGTAAAGTTCTGGACGCAAATAAGGTTCCTATCAGTAAACAAAGCCTTCAGCAGTATGCTGAGAGGATAAGAGATTTTGAAAGAAGGCAACACAAAAAATAAACAAAGGTATACAGGCCCTAGTTTCTCTTCATCAGCATTGGGTTCATTCGTGGCAGATCATCAACAGATTCAAAAATATAATTCTCTAAAGTCTTCACTGGAAGAATTTGCTCATCAGTATTACGTCTTAGACGATCCAACGGTTCCCGACGCCGAATACGATCGTTTAATGCGCCAGCTTATTGCATTAGAAGAAATTGCACCAGAGTTAAAAACACCTGATTCACCCTCGCAGAAAGTAGGGGGTAAAGCGTTATCCAAGTTTGAGCAAGTAACACATGAGCTACCCATGTTATCTCTCGATAATGGCTTTTCTGCAGATGATTTCGCTGCATTTGAACAACGTGTAAAAGACCGATTGATATTATCTGATAATATTGAATTTGCATGCGAACCAAAATTGGATGGATTGGCAGTTTCAATTATTTATGAAGGCGGTGTACTGGTTAAAGCTGCAACACGCGGTGATGGCCAAGTAGGCGAGAACATCACCGAAAATGTAAAGACAATTGCCAATGTACCCCTGCGCCTTAGAGGTAGTGTGATACCTGAAAAATTAGAAGTGCGTGGCGAAGTTTTTATGACAAAAGACGGGTTTGAGTCACTGAATAAAGGACAAAAAGAAAAGGGAGAGAAAGTATTTGCCAATCCTAGAAATGCAGCCGCAGGCGCGCTCAGGCAGTTGGACTCGAAAATCACAGCGTCTCGCCCTCTGCGCTTTTATGCATATTCAGCAGGGGTTATTTCAGGCGACACCATTGCTCAAGAAACAACGCATAGTGAGCGCTTGATAAAGATGGGTGAAATGGGATTACCGTTATGCAAAGAATCTGATGTGGCGAATGGCAGTATTGAGGCAATGCAGTACTTTGAAAAAATTGCCTCAATGCGAAATAGACTGAACTACGATATTGACGGTGTTGTGTTTAAAGTCAATGACCTCTCACTTCAAATAAGACTGGGCTTTGTTTCAAAAGCGCCGCGTTGGGCAATTGCTCAGAAGTTTCCAGCACAGGAAGAAATCACGGTATTGAAGGACGTGGAATTTCAAGTTGGCAGAACGGGTGCGATTACGCCCGTTGCACGTTTGGAACCGGTTTTTGTTGGTGGTGTCACCGTGTCGAATGCAACACTGCACAACCAAGATGAAGTTCAGCGGTTGGGAGTTAAGGTAGGCGATAGCGTAATCATCCGCCGGGCGGGTGATGTTATTCCACAAGTGGTAAGCGTTGTGCTCGAGCGGCGTCCAGACGATGCCAGAGATATTGTTTTTCCATCAAATTGTCCTATCTGTTCATCTGAGGTTATCAGAACAGGAGAAGAAGCTGTTGCTCGCTGTACCGGAGGGATGAAATGCGAAGCGCAAAGGAAAGAAGCTATCAAGCATTTTGCGTCGCGCAAAGCGCTCGATATAGAAGGACTTGGTGATAAATTAGTCGAACAACTTGTCGATCAAACACTCATTAATACCCCAGCAGACTTATTTCATCTAACTCTTTCCCAACTCGTTGAGCTAGAGAGAATGGGTAAAAAATCCGCTGTTAACCTTTTACAAGGAATAGAAAAAGCAAAGGCGACGACACTACCAAAATTTTTGTATTCGCTTGGTATTCGTGAAGTGGGTGAAGCAACTGCAAGAAACTTGGCAATGCACTTTTTAACATTTGAAAGCATCTCACACGCCGATAAAGAGCGTCTAATTGATGTTGACGATGTAGGGGAAGTCGTTGCTGATAATATTTTTAAGTTCATGAATGACGAACAAAACTTGGCAATCGTCGAAGAAATGATGAAGGCTGGGGTGAACTGGCCGAGCGTAGAACAAAATATTAGTAGCGACCACCTGTTAAGCGGAAAAATAATTGTGTTAACCGGAACATTGTCAACACTGTCAAGAAGTGAAGCGAAGGACAGGTTGATGTCATTGGGTGCAAAAGTTTCAGGAAGTGTTTCTGCCAAAACTGATTTAGTCATAGCTGGCGAAAAAGCAGGTTCAAAATTGAAAAAAGCGAATGAACTTGGAATTGAAGTTTGGGGAGAAGAGCAGTTAGTCGAGTTTTTTGCTAGTTAATAGTCAGTCAATAACAAATAGGGCGTGTTGAACTTTGCTCAAGTAATGAACAAAGTTCAACACGCCCTAGTGACGGAGCTAATCTTCGTTGGAAGAGGCTTTTTGCTTTCTTGTCCTCCACCTTGTTCGCCACGCTTGCGTAACTGAAAACCGCCAAAACCAGTCTAAAGAAAAAAATCCAAGTAACCCAAAAAAAGTCGAGCATATTAGGCACCCTAATAAAAATGCCGGTCCTATCGTGGTCAACGAGCTTAGTAGCCATGTCCAGCTCAGTTCGAATTGAAATTCGTTTAATTCGGTCCCAAGTACAGTACTGCCAACGAGATAAGCGGTATAGAATAGTGGTGGCATCGTGATGGGGTTTGATATCCAAACAGTTGCTATGGATAAAGGAAGGTTAACACGCAAAGGAATTGCTAATGCTGCTGAAAGGATCATTTGAAAAGGAACCGGCCAGAACGCGAAAAATATACCGATGCCAAACGCGCCGCGAGCTGACTTGCGGTTCAAATGCCATAAATTAGGGTCGTGTACCAACTGCCCAAACATCCCCATGTATTTATGAGATTTCACCTGTTCGTGTTTTGGTAAAAATTTACCAATAAACTTCTTTGGCATTTAGGTTATTCACTCTTTGTTATCACTCTTGCGTTCAATTAAACAACAGGATCCTGAGCTTTTAATGATGGTGAGCATCTTTGTCATTTGCTGCCATCTCGTACTACGCATTTTGCCACAGTTTCATTGGCTTATCCCGTTTTTTACGCTTTTCTTAATACTAAGGTCGTTTAGATACCGATTCTTTATTGCCTTTACAACACCATCAATAATAACACTTGTAGTGATGCTCAACTGGTATTCAGATTGGCACGTAAGTGCAAACTATGATTACCAAAACTACATAATTGAGGGGGAAGTCTTATCTGCATCATCACTGGAAACTACGCCAGATTATATCGAGTTCAAACTCAGCGCACATTCAATAGGTAAAGACTCTTTTCGTATTTTCAAGCCAAAACTCTTATTGAGATGGTACCAACCTGATTTTACACCAAAACAGGGCAACAAAATTCGAGTTTTTGGCATGATTAAGCCATTAAGCACTTACGCCAATCCAGAACAGAGATTTAATGTGCAAAAGTTCCTCACAGCCCAAGGCGTCCACAGAATTGTAGTACTTAAAAATAGTCCGTCCAATGATATTCGTGATACATCAACGTCTGTTAGACAAAAAATCATCGAGCGAATAGGGAATTACCCGATTCAATACGCACCATGGTTATTGGCTTTAGGCGTTGGACATCGGGATGAGCTGCAAAACGAAGATTGGGATTTACTACAAACAACATCAACGGCGCATTTATTCAGTATATCAGGCATGCATTTAGCCCTTGTTGCGGGTTATCTAATGATCGTTTCAAGAGTCTTAATACCCGTGATAGCAGGGTTTGTAACTTCGCATAGAATGCTGATGAAGACAAAAGATTTCCTGGTCTTAATGGGCTGTTATGGTTACGTAGTATTAGCAGGAGAACAATTACCCGTGATCCGAGCGTTTACAGCAATTGTTATTGTTGTTCTTTATGCTCATGCTGAAACACCGCTTACCTCAGCGCAACTTTTTATAAGAGTCCTATTTGTCGTCACGTTACTTTTTCCATTGTCTCTATTGAGTACTAGTTATTGGCTGAGTTTTGGCGCTGTCCTGATTTTGCTGTCTGTGATTGCCATCAATAAAATGCCAATACAGAATTCAATTACGTCCAAATTATTCGTTGCCTTTAGAATACAATGGGTGTTCTTTTTAGTCAGTTTACCTTTGACTCTTGCATTGTGGGAACAGACAGTTTTTGTGAGCATTTTTGCAAATATTGTCCTTATCCCATTGATAAGCCTAATACTGCTACCCTCGTTGTTATTGGTCATCATCCTCAATCTAGTGGGTATTGGTAGCACATGGCTGATTATCTGCTGTGATTTTTTGATGCACGTATGCATCGAATGGCTGACAAAATTAACTTCGATAAATCAGCAAATAGAAGGCGCTAATACAGGATATCTCGGCGTTTTTTTCTGTGTTTTGACTGCCGTTTTTTTGTGGCAAAAGTTGCGATTGGTTTCAGTTTCATTGCTTTGTCTCGGTTGCTTGTGGGCCAGTATGCTTTCACCTAGACAAACAGAAGAATTAGTTTTCTTTGATGTCGGACATGGCAACAGTGCAATACTGAATCATCCGGACGCAACAATTATTATCGATTTTGCAAAAGGTAACGACCTGTATTCGATTCTTTCAAGAGAAATCCACCCTTATATTACGGCACAAAATATCAATCAAATTGACCTCGGTATTGTCAGTCATTTTGATGCTGATCACGCTGGCGGATTAGGATTCTTGCTTGAACAAGATAGTATCAACACGCTTTGGTCACCTAGAGCGCATTGTAGACTTGGTAGCCGTTTTAAACGCGATAATCTGTCTATGGTAGCGTTATGGCCACCTGTCACATCAAGCGGAAGCGAAAACAATGATAGTTGCGTTATACTATTGACGGTAAACGGCACGAGAATTCTTTTTACTGGTGATATCACTGCCGAAGAAGAGCTAGCCTTGGTTAGGCGCTGGCCGAGCTTAACCGTTGATGTCTTACTAGCGCCTCACCACGGCAGTAGAACATCATCAAGCGATGTGTTTGTTAATTCACTGATGCCCGAAATTGTTGTTTTTTCGACACCATATCCAAGTCACTGGGGTCACCCACATAACGACGTTGTTCAACGATATGAAAACATCGGCGCGAGAATAGTTCATTTAGGCAAATCTGGCGCACTAAAAGTGACGTGGAGGGGCGATGAAATAAAGTTATCTACCATGCGGGAAGACCTGTATAATCGCTGGTATTACAAAAAATAGTCCCTTGCAACGATATGAAAAATAAAGGTAATTGCGGTATTGAGTAATTCTGTCGACGAAGTTCCAATAAAAGATCAAGCGACGATAAAACGCTTTCTTGCTTACGTCTGGCCACATAAACTTTTAACGATAGTGGCGATTGTTGGCATGATTGGGTATGCCGCCGTTGATACTTTCTTTTTCGCGCAGCTTCAACCCTTAGTAGATGATTCACTGCAAACAGGTGATTATGACTATTTGCGAATAGCGGCTTATGCGATTGTCCCGTTATTCTTGCTGCGAGGGGTTTTTAACTTTTTAGGTACCTATTCTTTAGAATATTTAGGTACAAAAGTCGTTATGCGTATGCGACAAGAGTTGTTTGATAAATATATTCATCTACCTATTTCTTTTCACGATAATCATTCTACTGGTAGTTTAATGTCAAAGATCCTGTATGACACTGAGCAAGTGCGAAATGCCGCAGGCAGAGCATTACTCACGCTCGTCAGAGAAGGCATGTTTGTCATTGGACTTCTTGCTGTCATGTTTTACCACTCGTGGCAACTGTCCTTGATTTTTTTACTGATTGGTCCTCTCGTTGGTATTATTGTATCGGTTGTCAGCAAAAGGTTTCGCCAAGTCAGTAGAGCAATTCAAGCAGCAATGGGCTCACTGACGACAAGTATCGAACAAGCGGTTAAAGGACATAAAGTCGTGTTGATGTTCGATGGACAGAAGTTAGAGTCTGATCGTTTTGAAGAAAAGAATAATCACAACAGACAACAAACGATGAAGCTGGTGAGCGCGCAAATTTTAAGCGTATCAACGATACAAGTCATAGCGTCAATTGCCCTAGCAGTTGTCCTATTTGTCAGCAGCATTCCGGATTTTATCAAAGAACTTACGCCAGGTGTCTTTCTCAATGTGGTGGTGTGCATGGTCATGCTGTTAAAACCACTTAAACAACTCACGACAGTAAATACCGAATTTCAAAAAGGCATGACGGCTTGTGCAAGTGTGTTTGCAATTCTTGACCAAGATAGCGAAAGAGATACTGGCACAAAAACTATGGATAGAGCTATAGGCAAGGTCAGATTTGATAAGGTTAATTTTACCTATACCGGAAAAACAACACCGGCCCTAAAAGACATCTGCTTTGAGGCATTACCGGGGCAAACAATAGCGCTTGTTGGGCGTTCTGGAAGCGGCAAATCAACGCTTTCCAGTTTGTTAACGCGTTTTTATGAACCAAATGCCGGCACAATATACCTCGATGATATGAATATAAACGAACTCAGCTTGCGTTCATTGCGCAGACAGTTTGCGTTGGTATCCCAGCAAGTGCAGTTATTCAATGACACAATTGCCAATAATATCGCATATGGCAAACAGGACTCTGTGACACGAAGTCAAATATTGGAAGCTGCCGATATCGCAAATGTCACTTCTTTTGTGGAGATGCAAGAACAGGGTTTCGATACGCTCATCGGAGAAAATGGCTTAATGCTGTCGGGCGGTCAACGACAACGTATCGCAATTGCCAGAGCTATCCTATCAGACGCACCTATACTCATTCTCGATGAAGCAACATCCGCGCTTGATACAGAGTCAGAGAAATCAATCCAAAGCGCGTTAGAACAGTTACAAAAGACAAGAACGTCCATTGTCGTCGCTCACCGACTGTCGACCATTGAGAATGCCAATTGCATTTTGGTGATGGAACAAGGAGAAATTGTCGAGAAAGGCACGCATGCAGAGCTATTAAAAAGCAATGGTATATACGCTCAGTTACATGCACTTCAATTTTCTAGTGAATCAAAGTAAGTACCGCTATTAATATGAAATTTTTAGCAAGTGGCATGTACAAACCTCCTTCTTGGCAATGGCTACTATTACCATTGATGCTTTTGTTTGCGGTTTTGTCAGCGGCTCGAAGAATACTGTATCGCATAGGTGTGTTAAGCATATACAAGAGTCAAATTCCCGTGATTGTGATCGGTAATATCACGATGGGAGGTAATGGTAAAACGCCAATTGTAGCAGCCATGATTGAGCATTTTTTGCGTCTTGGAAGGCAGCCTGCAGTCCTGTCACGAGGGTATGGTGGTAATTGCGATAAACATCCTTATCTTGTTGGGTCTGATGATGCAGCCGCGGTTGTCGGCGATGAACCAGCGATGATTAAGCGTCGTTATGACATCCCTATCATCATTGATCCTAAAAGAGCGCGCGGCCTTAAGTTCATCGAAGATTCGGTAGATGCTGATGTCATCATTTGCGACGATGGTTTGCAGCATTATGCGCTCGGCCGTGACGTAGAACTCTGCGTGATGGATGAACGGGGTGTGGGTAACGGTTATCTGTTGCCAATTGGGCCACTTAGAGAAAATATTTGGCGCTTAAATACTGTCGATTTGGTACTAGTAAATGGTAATAAAACACCTTCATGTTTGAACTCGATATCAACGCAGATCCACAATTTTGTAATTCAGCCAACTGTATTTAGAAACGTTAAGACGGGTGAAACATTATCTATAGCAGAAGGATGTCAGTATTTTTCTAGTGTCAACGTTCTCGCCATCGCTGGCATAGGCCATCCCAAGCGATTTTTTAGTACGCTTGCTTCATTAAATATAGTCCCTGATAATACCAAAGGATTTCCGGATCATTATGTATATCTGCCTCAGGACCTCACTTATCAAGGTACAATAGTGATGACGGAAAAAGATGCTATTAAATGCAAGGAACTTGCAGGAGAGAACTGCTGGTATTTACAGATAAGCGCGGAGGTACCAACGCAGGTGTTTGATTATGTTGACCAAAACGTAAATAAACGATCAATGCAGACGCATAACACAGGAAAAGAACATGTCCTTTGACAAAAGACTACTTGATATTGTTGCATGCCCTTTGTGTAAGGGAAAACTGGTGCTAGTGACAAAAGAGAACGGCAGTCAACTTGTGTGTAAATTCGACCGCTTAGCGTTTGACATTAAAGATGGCATTCCAGTCTTATTAGAAAGCGAAGCGACGAAGTTGAGTTTAGATGAAGTTGAGCGCTTTTCGTAAATTAAGATAAACACTGTACAGGGGCTGTTGATCTTTGTTCATTATTTGAGCAGCAGGTCATTTAGCCGTCAGACAACCTCAAATGAGTGTGGTTTGGTGGTGCCAAATGAGCGAATTTGTGGGCAGTATGCCGGCTAAATGGCCGCTGCCCGTAGGGCTGTCACCTATAATGACCTATTTCTGTGTTCTCGCTGGCTTATTTGGATTGCCAAACTGCACCATCGACGCCTTGAACTAGCCCATTATAGGAGTCAGCTCAAAAAATGAACAAAGGTCAACAGCCCCTAGAATAAATTAAATTAGATTAATCCAAGTCTACATAGCAGAGTGCTTGCGTATTCATATACAACACACTATATCTTAAGTAGCACCGAAGGTGCTATTTTTGGGGTATCAATACGCCCATAAACAGTATTAAAGGAGGATTTCCTCATCAGAATTTTGGTGATTGAAGATGATACTTCAACAGTCAATTACATCAAAAAAGGATTGAGTGAATCAGGCCACACTGTGGATACGGCGTCTGATGGCAAAGACGGAATATTCTATGCCTCGACAGAAACGTATGACGCGATCATTCTGGATAGAATGTTGCCTTACATAGACGGCATGACCATCCTGCAAACGTTGCGATTGGAAGGCAATAAAACGCCTGTCTTAATCTTAAGCGCGCTGGGAGCAGTGCAAGATAAAGTTAGAGGGCTTAGAGCCGGGTGTGATGACTACCTTGTTAAACCTTTCTCGTTCGAGGAACTTATTGCCAGAGTCGAAGCACTGGTTCGACGAGCTAATGATAAAGCATCTGAAGAAACCATACTAAAAGAAAGAGATCTCGAAATGGATTTACTAGGCCGAAAGGTCAGCAGAGGCGGCAAGAATATCGAACTTAAACCTCGAGAGTACAAAATTCTAGAGTATCTTCTGGCGCACAAAGGACAAGTTGTTACGCGGACAATGATGCTAGAACATATTTGGGATTATAACTTTGATCCCATGACCAATGTGATAGATGTTCATGTTGGAAGACTTAGAAGAAAGATGGACGAAGGGTTCGACTCATCGATAATCGAAACAGTTAAAGGCGCTGGCTACATCATTAGAGCAGAATAGGCATTGACAAGAATTTCGCTTTAAACTTTTGTTCATGTTGCGTTCACAGGCAGTTTATACCTACCCGTTTAAAATCACCAGTAGAATTTTACAACTCCATTAAACAATTGAGTTATCACTTACATCGTACAGGACAAATTTAATCATGCGTTTCATAACAGTTTTGCTGTGTTTTTTATTCACCTTCAATGCTTACTCAATTGAGCAAGCTGCTATGGGCAATCCATATAACGAAGTGAAACGAGTGACGACAACATTATTTGCGCGGCTGCAAAACGCAGATGTTAGGGATGAGGAGAATCTTTCATCAGTCAGTAGCATTGTTCGAGAGGAACTAATGCCATTTACTGACCATAAATTTGCGGCATTTAAGGTACTGGGAAGTCAGTTTCGTTCAATTCCGCAAGAAAAGCTTATGCAATATATAAATGTTTTCGAGAAGTACTTAGTTGTCAATTATGCATCTGTGCTCAACGCCTATACAGATCAAGCGATTGAGTTTTTGCCCGAGACCGACTTTTCAAACAAAAAAATGGTGACTGTAAGAGCGAAAATTACAGGTGGAGAAGGCCCCGATATTAATATCGCTTTTAAGGTTAGACACAATCGAACGGCCAGTAAGTGGCAGGTATATGACATAGTGGCAGAAGGAATTAGCATGGTATCGAGCAAGCAGAGTCAATACTCCCCAATCATTAGGAAACAAGGTATCGATGCGGTCATAGAACAAATGAATGACGCAATTACATCGGGTAGGCTCTTTGCCTCAACCCAATAGTATCATCGTGAAAAATAGAGGTTAGCGTGATGAATATTATGATTATTGAAGACGATGAACAAATCGCCGCGGAAATCAATGCAAGGTTTGAAGCATTTAAACACAAGGTGTTTGCTTTTAGTCACGGAGAGAAGGCACTGGCATCTTTATCAATGAGAGTGTATGACATTATCATTCTTGATCTTATGTTGCCAGATGTGGACGGCATGCAGATCCTTGCAAAACTCCGGCAGCAGCAATGCACTTTACCTGTTATTGTGCTAAGTGCAATTTACTCTGTAGACAAAAAGGTGGAGGCACTTCGCTCAGGCGCAAATGACTATTTAGTGAAACCATTTTCCTTTGACGAGTTGCGTGTAAGGATTGATATATTGGTGAACAGAAGTACACAGAATGCATCAAGTATCACCGTTCTTAAAGTCGGCGATTTGACCTTAGATTTAATCCAAAGACAAGCAACCAGAGAAGGTCAAGTCATTAATTTACTTCCAAAGGAATTTAAGTTGCTTGAGATGCTAATGAAACACTCGGGCCAGTGCCTTACCCGCACCATGCTGTTAGAAAAAGTATGGAATTACAATTTTGATCCGCAAACAAACGTCATTGATGTTCATATGTGCCGATTGAGAAACAAGATCGATAAGGGCTTCCGCTATGAAATGTTACTGACCGACAAGGGGAACGGATATATGTTGCAACCAGCAGAAGACCGACAACTCTTAAGCTTTAACTAAAGCTTGGTTTCACAACAGCTAAAATTATGATAGCAAGTAAAACGAGCACAGGTACTTCGTTTAAAAAGCGATAAAACCGAGGAGACTTTGTATTAATACCTTTTACGAAGCGCATATGTAAATAATATAAATAGCCATGATAGGCATAAAACAGCATCGCGAGCGTTATCTTTACATGGAGCCAAGGACTTGCCTTTAACCATTCACTGCCATAGCTTTTTATAATCAGCACGCCAAATACAAACGTGAGCACTGCAAACGGTGTGACAAACCACCAGAGTCTGCGTTGCATTACATTGAAGGTATCTTTAACCACTTGCTCAGTTGCTTCTGCGTGATAAACAAATAATCTAGGTAGGTAGAAGATACCTGCCATCCAAGCCACCATAAAAAAGACGTGAAATGCAGTAAGCCATAAAATATTCAAAGCTGTTTCCTATAAACATGATTAGCTATAACCAGATTGGGATTGGAATTGCAAAATGTGATCATTGTAAGTCTCATTCCAATATCGCTACATAGTATGCTGTCGTTTCAACAGATATCCGTTTAGCATATTCCACGTGATGACCCCTCTAATTAGGCACTTATTCAGATTCTGAACGTGATGTGTTTGTTCATTCACCTCATTAATACTGACAAACAACTTATCTTTGTCTAACAGCTGATCAATAATGACAACGGCGCCTTGTCGTCTTTTGTGCAAAGCGTCGTGAACGTCTGCTAATGTGTGTTGTTGCGTCAGAATAAAAACGGGTTGTTTGTCTAACACTGTGTCGTCATCACTGCGATTCACGCTTATTCTAACCCATTCGTACTTTGTATCACCACCATCTGTCGGATAGTGTTGATGAATTAACAACTTATCATGCTCATTCGAGAGCAGCTCAACTAATGCTTCTGAACTTTGGTTAATCGTCAATGTAAATTTCTCGTTGATCAGTGATAACACACCGGTCTGTTGAAGCCAGTCTCGCACCGCAGATGTTGTATATGGCAAGCCCTGAAAATCAAGTTGTTGAATAAATATTGAGCTATTTTTGAAGAGCTGTTTAGAGGTAATACATGCTGTGACAATGACGATAATTGCGGGCAACACGACACGGGAGTCTGCGGCTAGTTCCATTGCTGCGGATAAGGCGGCCATTGGTGCAAATAATACACTCGCTAATAAACCTGCCAGTCCTAAAACTGCATAAGTAGTGGGCGAGCTGGTATACGTCATTGCTGATAAGGGAGTGACCAACACCAATCCAAGCAGCATACCGATGATCATTACGGCGCCTATTATGCCACCGGGGACGCCAAGCGCTATGGCAACGCTAGCAAGTATTAATTTAGCTGCAAACAATGCCAGAAGCCCCTCAAAAACCAGCTCCGATTCAAACAACGGGGCAATGTTTACGAAATCTCCGCCCAATGCTTGGGGAAAGATATACCCAACGATACCCGTTAGCGCTGCCGCCAATAATAGACGAAAAACCATGTTTACCGGCCTAAACAATCGCATCAGAAACATGAGCTGGTAGTTAAACAGTGAAGCAACGCAACCGACAATAAAGCCAAACGCAACAAGAAAAAGAAGCTCCCAGCCAGTGACCGGTTCAAACGTTAGAAAAGACAGGGCATACACGTCACCATATACGCTTCTGGTCAACACAGAGCCACAGGCTGCTGCCAACATCACAGGCAAAAACACATGGACTTTGTAGTCTCTTAAAACGACCTCCATAACAAATATAACCGCTGCGAACGGTGTGTTGAATGCTGCTGCAATACCTGCAGCAACGCCACATCCGGCAATTATTCGTAATGAGTTGAAAGGCAATCTCATCCAGCGACCTATGTAGTGGCCTGCAGCAGCGGCTAAATGAACCGTGGGTCCTTCCTTACCCACTACAAATCCGCTGCCTAATGCTAGTATTCCACCAAAAAACTGATTGATAGATGAGCGAAAAGGGATATGACCATAATAAAGTTTAAGTCTATGAATAACGAAGGGTATTCCCAGCCTGTAGTGTTTAAACCCCGTCAATAATGCAACGCCTAACACCAAAATTACGGCGCACACTGGCAAGAATAAGCGCACTATTGGCTCAAGTGCCTGGTAATCCCCCATTTCACCTAACATGAACTGATGCCACAAATGCAGTAAGCTGCGAAATACGATAATGACGCATGCAGCGATAAAACCAGCAACTAGACCAACCAGACAAAGCTGTAGAGAAACAGTTGGCATCGAAAGTGTTTCCCTTATGCTCTGTATCAACGTTGACAGGCTACTAGTTTTTTTGTTGAGCACGATAATTGCTTAAAACTCTGAAAAAGATTATTTGCATACTACCACACCGCGTCCCTCGAGGAGAGTATTTGTTGTCAAAAGACGATAATAAACAGAGAGTTAATTTTTTTGTTAAACAGGCTTCCTGGTTTGTTTTAGCGGCAATTATGTTTTGTATTGGCTTTATTAGCGCGTCATATTTTTCGCACAAGAACGTAAAACAAATGAATATCTTGTCGCAATCTTCTGCCAACCTAGTAAAAGAAAATCAGGCATTAATTGAAAGTTACAATCAACAGAAAATTGCATTAGACATATCAACAATAAGTCTAAGAGATACTCAGACAATGCTTGAGCAAGCGATAAAGCGAGAGTCTGAACTAGAACGACAAGTCGAATTTTATCAACGTGTAATGACACCCGCTGCTGATAAAGATGGTTTTTTTGTAGAGCATGCGGAAGTAACCGAAACGCTCAACGACAATGCTTATCAACTTAATCTCGTATTGATACAAAACAGAAAGTTTAAAGACGTAGTTTCCGGTAAGCTAACGATTACGTTGATTGGGTTGAGTAATGGGAAATTCAAAAGTTATCCATTGAGCCAAATCAGTCAAGCTTCACAGTCATTTGACTATGCGTTTAGATACTTTCAGCAAAAAGATATTCCCTTCGTTCTGCCGCAAACGTTTATCCCCGATAGATTTGAAATTACAACAGATGTCTATAAATTAAAGAAGAAACGTTATAGCTATTCTACAACACTTAAATGGGAAGAAGTCGTATCGAAAACAGACAATACTTGATTAAACTAGTCGGGTATCAGATAATTTCAAAAATATTTATAGAGAGAAAGTAATAATGTCAGTCGAAACTGCCATGCCGATCGAATTCAGCGATGCGGCAGCTAAAAAAGTTAAAACACTGATTGCAGAAGAGGAAAATCCAGACCTTAAACTACGTGTTTATGTTACAGGCGGCGGCTGCTCTGGATTCCAGTACGGTTTCACTTTTGATGAAAAAGTCAATGACGGTGATATGACGATAGAAAAAGATGCAGTTACACTGGTTGTTGATCCAATGAGTCTTCAATACCTTGTTGGCGGTGTAGTTGACTATACAGAAGGTTTGGAAGGGTCAAGATTCTTGGTCAATAATCCCAATGCAACCACAACATGTGGTTGTGGAGCGAGTTTCAGTATTTAACTCAGCCCAGTTCAATATTATTCGCGGGTAACAGCATATGCTAAAACTTTACGGTTCCATTCCGTCTCCATTCGTTCGTCGTGTGCGCCTTCTCTTGTGCAATGTCACTCACGATTTTATTCTTGCCGATATTTACGACGACGAAATCCGTCAGCAAGTAATGAAACAAAACCCCAGCATGAAAATCCCGATGCTTATCGATGATGATGTTGTGTTATATGATTCTGGGGTCATATTTCGATATCTACAACAGAAATTTAATTGGCAACCACTGTCTTGGGCGCAAGAGAATTTAGTCACCACTATCAATGCAGTCAACGATTCGCTTGTTACGATATTGATGTCATCCAGATCTGGGCTGGATTCATCCGATAGATCGAGTCTAATTTTCAAGCTTCAATATGAAAGATTGGATATCGGATTCGCTTCACTGGATAGCGCAATAGTCGAGGGGAAATTTGAAGGTTGGGGATATCCAGAGATTTGTCTCTATTGCCTACTAGATTGGGCCGTTTTTCGTGAGTTGTATGATATTTCCCAACATTCAAACCTGATGCAATTCTGGCAGATACATCGCCAAGACAAAGCTGCGGAGATGACCGATCCGAGAGACGAATGAATAAATCGGTATACTGTTTTAGTTTCATTCGCATGATATTCTGCGCATTCGGAGTATAATATACCGACCGTGATGGTATAAAACATACACAACACAATGTATTTGGAGACGCTATGTCGTTTGGTTTTTGGGAAATTCTAGTCATATTAGTTATCGTGGTGCTGCTTTTTGGCACCAAGAAACTGCGTAATTTAGGCACTGATTTGGGTACTGCATTGCGCGGATTTAAAAACGCGGTCAATGAGGATGAGGTAAAGGATAAAAAAGACGCTGATTTCGATTCTGTTGAGGACAAGCACACAGGCGCAGCGAGTGAAGACTTGACCGGACATCACAAAGACAAAATCAAAGATTAACTATGTTCGATATTGGATTCTGGGAGCTTCTGCTTATCGGTTTAGTTTCGCTTTTGGTTCTTGGACCAGAGCGGATGCCGGGTGCAATCCGGTCTACTGTTAAGACTGTGAAAGACATTAAAAACGTCGCAAACGGTTTTAAGCAGGAAGTTGCACATCAGTTAAAGGTTAGTGAATTACACGAACATTTAAAGAAAGCTGAGCAGGCCGGTATGAATGAGATCGGCAACGACGTAAAGCGAAGCGTCGAAGAGTTAAAGGCAGCAGCAGCATCTGTTCAAGAGCCTTATAAAAACGAAAAATCCACAACATCCTCGCAACCAGCATCGTCTACGGTCACTCCATCCGTATCGGAGACCACAAAGCAAATATCTGATAAATCAGAGGACTCATTGAAGTCGAGCGACACAAAAGATAATGGCGCAGGAAAATAGTTTAGTCTCTCATCTAATTGAATTGCGAAGTCGTCTGTTAAAGTCTGCGCTCGCGGTTTTGATTGCATTTATCCCAATGTTTTTCTTTGCTCAGGAAATATACGCCTACGTTGCAAAACCTCTAATAGAAGCAATGCCAGATGGTGCTAGCATGATTGCAACTGATGTTGCTTCACCGTTTTTAGCGCCATTCAAACTCACAATGGTTTTGGCGTTTTTCGTGGCGATTCCCGCTGTTTTGTATCAAGTTTGGGCGTTCATTGCGCCGGGGTTATACCAAAATGAGAAACGTTTGGTTGCGCCGCTGCTCATAAGTTCTACCCTGTTATTCTACGCTGGAATGGCGTTCGCGTATTATGTCGTATTCCCCGTTGCATTTTTGTTTTTCAATAGTGTCGCGCCAGAAGGTGTCGCTGTTAGTACCGACATAGCTAGCTACCTAAACTTTGTTCTTAAGCTATTTTTTGCTTTCGGGGTAGCCTTTGAAGTCCCAGTTGCCATTGTTCTAATGTGCTGGACGGGAATGACAACGGCCGAAGGACTTCGCAAAAAGAGACCGTTTGTTATCATTGGTGTGTTTTGTGTCGGTATGTTGCTAACCCCACCTGATATCATCTCTCAGATACTTTTGGCCATACCAATGTGGTTGTTGTATGAAGTGGGTATTGTTATTGGATCTATTTATTCAGGCAAGAATGATGATGAACTTGATGAGCAGGTTTCAGAAAACGAATGAATTCGGATTGCATAATAGCAATTTGAGGCTAACGACGGTTGTAAATACGCTTGTTTGACTGTGGCGTTAATCTACTAAGTGAGCGTTTGCATGAAGTGCAGACTATTCAAGAATCTATTACTGCTGGTCTTTCTGGCCTGCTAATCATAGCAAGTACATTAGACGAGAGCATTGAAGCGCAAAGGTTCTGCCACGAACATAATTCTGACGAGTTTATCTTGCGATTCACGGCGGGTGTGCATCCGCACTATGCAAGCGCTTGGTCACCTCAGCACTATACTGAACTAAAGAAACTTTTATCCGATAAATACTGCGTTGCGGTTGGTGAATGCGGGTTGGATTTTAATCGAAATTATTCTAGTCCACAGCAGCAACAGTTAGCGTTCATCCAGCAGCTCAAGCTTGCAAACGAAACCGGCAAAGGTCTTTATTTACATGAAAGAGATGCTTGGCAAACGCAACTTGAACTACTAAAAAAGTATGGCAGTAACGTCAAATTTAAAATTGTTCATTGTTTTACCGGGGGGAAAAGAGAATTAGATAGTTACTTGGAATTAGGTTGCTATATTGGCATAACGGGTTGGTTATGTGATGCCAAAAGAGGGAGTGACTTAAGGCAATGTGTATCAAGAATACCTCTTGAAAGACTCCTCGTTGAAACAGATGCCCCCTATTTGTTTCCAAAGACGATTAGACCTCGCAGTGCAAACAATCACCCTAAATACCTCACCCATATAATTAAAGAAATTGCTGAATTAATTAGTGTTGATGCCGATATTATCAAGATGACAACAGAGAAAAACGCGCTAGCTCTTTTTTGTAATAATGAAGGACGTACTCAACACACATAACATTCCTTTCAACAACAGCTACTTGTTGTTCGGATCTTTTTGTGTTGTTTTTTTGCTACTTGTCTTTGCAATACTTTCATCAGCAACAAACGCTACCAGAAGCGTTACACTACAAAAACAGTATCTTACCGAATCATCAAACTCACTCAGTGTCGAACAAGTCATTGCAGAGCAGACCAGTGCTTTTAAAGCATTCGATCAGAAAGCATTTGGCTTTTTTGAAGACGCATACTGGTTTAAAGCCATCCTGCCTGCGCGTGGAAAATCCAATGAAAGAATTGTTGAAATTGAAAATAGTGCGCTAGACAGTATCGAAATTTGGTTTATCAATAACACTAATCAACAGGTCATCTCTTCGTATCAGTTAGGAGACAGCAAAGCATTTGGCGAACGCCCAATTCGACACGAATCTTTTGTGTTTCCTGTGCCATCAAGCTCATCTCAACAAATAATGCTACTTCGCATCGAATCAGAAGGCACGCTTAACGTACAGGCAAGATTATGGGATAGCATTGACTTTATTGAATATGAGGGGTCGGAAAAGCTCGTTTTAGGCACTTTTATGGGGTGTATGCTGGCGATTATGTTAGTCAGTACAATCATGTATTTGCCAACACAGGATCTTAAACCGATAATATATGCCGGTTATATATTTTTTATAACGATCGCGATCTTATCGTTACATGGTACGCTATTTCGTTATCTGTGGCCTGAAAATGCTTGGATGCAAGCCCGTGCATCAGCATTTTTTATCGGATTTGCCATTGCGCTTCTGATTGATTTTTCACTACGTGTTTTAGACTTTGACCAGCAATTACATCGTATTTACAGACTACTGGATGTGTGTAAGTATATCATGATAGGTTTTGCCGTTTTCTTCGCGGTATTTCCCAAAACGTTTTCTATTATGATGATTGGCGCACTTGGCGCGGCCATTCTACTCATTTTATCTTGCGCAGGATTCTACCTGCGCTTTTTACAAAGTAGTACTAGCGCTAACTCAAAATCAACGTATTACAGCCTCTCTTGGGCTGCCGTGTTGACGAGTATTGCGTTGATACTCATTGATAACTATGGATTTTACGATTTCGCAGTCACCGACTTGCACTTCCTTATGCTTGGGATTGTGACACAAGCATTAATGCTTTCGTTAGTTTTGGCGCTCAATCTTCAAGGGCATTACTTCATCAATCCCGCAGCACAAGATACTGTAGAGAGCGATTTAAGAGACGAATATGACCAACAGTCCGAAACGCTATCAAATGAAGAGTTCCAGCGAGAGTTGGAATACAAGGTTGAAGAGCGAACGCTGGAGCTTGAAATTGCGCTGCGAGAGTTGTCTGATGTCAATAAAGAATTAGAACGCCTGTCGTCTATTGATACGCTGACAGAAGTGATGAATAGGCGTTTTTTCGACAAGCGATTCTTGGCAGAGGCGCGTCGTAGCCGTCGCGAGAGAACATCGCTTGCTATCGCTATGTTTGATATCGATTATTTTAAACGAATAAACGATGAGTTTGGGCACCTTGCGGGTGACGAGTGCCTTGTGCAATTTGCTAACGTGCTTAAAGAAAATATCAAAAGACCCGCCGACGTTATTTGTCGATATGGCGGAGAAGAATTTGTTGTTATTTTGCCTGATACCGATTTATCCGGCGCCACGAGATTAATGGAACAGGTGCGTTGTGCAGTGGAAAGCATGGAGGTCAAATTTGAATCCAATACGATTACTTTCACAGTGAGTATTGGTTTGACGACGAAAATATTGGACACCGAAGAGGAACGTGAAGCAATTGTCGCGTTCGCCGACAAGTTATTGTACCAAGCAAAAGAAACTGGACGTAATTCGGTGGTTGCACAGGCCTTCTGAGCGCGTTTGTATGTCTTTGAAAATCAGCTTATACCCATGACGTTGATATCTCTTGATTCTTTTCAGCTATCGCAAATTGTTCTCACCTAACGCATAATACGGTTCTAGTTAAAAAACCAATATTAAAAAAACGTTTATGCAATTAAGTACAAGGTTAAGAAGGGTTCGTCGGACTGAAGCATTGCGCTACCTCGTGTGTGAGAACAGCATTTCAACCGCAGATTTGATCTATCCAATGTTTGTTGTTGAAGGCCAAAACCAGACTGAAAATGTAGATTCAATGCCAGGTATTCAAAGGTTTAGTGCGGACCTCCTGGAGACTGAAATCAGTGATTGTCTCACCTTGGGTTTGCGAACATTTGCACTATTTCCCGTCACACCGTTGGCAAAAAAGAGTCTAACAGCAGACGAAGCATTTAATCAGGAAGGACTCATACAAACTACTATTGACCGGCTTAAACAACGATTTGCCGAAGATATTGTTATTATCTCCGATGTTGCACTCGATCCCTTTACCTCTCATGGTCAAGATGGCCTTATTGATGACAACGGGTATGTGCTAAATGACGAGACGATTGAAGTCTTGGTGAAACAGGCAATATCGCATGCTCAAGTGGGAACAGATATCGTCGCGCCTTCTGATATGATGGATGGGCGTGTGGGCGCTATCAGAGAAGAGCTAGAGCGTCAGGGACTGCGTCAGACCTGTATTATGTCCTATGCGGCAAAATACGCATCTAGTTATTATGGTCCTTTTAGAGATGCCGTAGGTTCAGCGTCTAACTTAAAAGGCGGCGATAAAAAGAGTTATCAAATGGATCCTGCAAATGCCGATGAAGCGATGCGTGAGATAGCACTTGATATTGAAGAGGGTGCTGATATGGTTATGGTTAAACCGGGCATGCCGTATTTGGACATTGTAAAAGCGTGTAAGGATGAATTTTGCGTGCCAACGTTTGCATATCAAGTCAGTGGCGAATATGCAATGCACTGCGCGGCGTTTGAAAATGGCTGGTTGGATAGAGATAAAGTAACACTTGAATCGCTGATAGCGTTTAAACGCGCTGGTGCTGACGGCATACTCACTTACTTTGCAAAGTACGCCGCTCAATTGTTATGCGATTAGAGCATTACTTCATGATTATCAATCAGGCGAGTTTTTCCTAAAAAAGCTGCCGCCAGTATTACCAGGTTTGTGTCCTCGTGACTTGGTGGCATGAGTGACTCGGCAGCTCGCAATTCTATATAGTCTACTTTGAATCCAGCTTCGGCCAAGTTTTGCTTTGCCTCTCTGATAATGGTACTGAAATCTCGTCTGCCCGATTCAAGCAGTGAAGCGAGCGCCTTGATCTGTTGATATAACACCGGTGCGATTTTTCTCTGTTCCTCTGATAGATAGCCGTTACGAGAACTTAGGGCTAAACCATCTTCTGCCCGCTCAGTATCAACACCGTAAATTTTTAGATTCATGGATAAATCCGTCACCATCGCTTTGATAACTTGCAGTTGCTGAAAGTCTTTTTTCCCAAAAAAAGCGGAATTTGGCTGCACCATATTGAAAAGTTTCGACACAATCGTTGCCACACCGCGAAAATGTCCTGGGCGACTGGCCCCGCATATCATGTAGGAGATACCGGGTACCTCAACGAAGGTTTGTTGTTCCAATCCCCTTGGGTAAATATCCTCTGCATTTGGTAAAAACAGAAGGTCTACCCCTAGTGCTTCTAGTTTTTCTGCATCTTCTTTGAGCGTTCTCGGGTACGCGTCTAAATCTTCATCAGGGCCAAACTGAAGTGGATTGACAAATATTGAGACAACAACTTTGGTCGCGTATTTTTTTGCTTCCTCGACGAGCTTTAAATGTCCAGCATGCAAATTACCCATAGTGGGAACAAACGAAATTTTCTCCCCTGATATTTGCCAAGTTCGGCGTAATTCTCTTAATTTAATTATCTCAGTTATCGTTTCCATACTATCACCTAGCTAAAACTATGCTCTTTATCAGGGAAAGTGCCGCTAGCTACATCATCTTTGTACTTTTGAACTGCTTCTGCAATTGAGTTTGTTTCTGCGAGAAAGTTCTTTGTGAACTTGGGCATATAATTCGCACTGACTCCCATCAAGTCATGCATAACTAAAATTTGACCATCTGTGTGCTTGCCAGCACCAATACCAATAGTGGGTATCTCGAGCGATTCTGTCACTTTCTGCGCTAGGCTCTCCGGCACGCACTCCATCAGCAGAATCTGCGCGCCAGCTGCCTCAAGTGATAGTGCGCTTTTGACAATTTTATCAGCTTGCGATTGCTGTCTGCCCTGCACTTTAAAACCGCCAAAAACATGCACCATTTGTGGTGTTAAACCAACGTGTGCACAGACAGGGATCCCTCGTTGTAACAATTCATTAATTGTTTCGCTCAGCCATTCACCGCCTTCTAGCTTGACCATGCTGGCACCAGCAGCCATTAATTTCTTTGCATTAACAAATGCATCTTCTATGGTGGCATAGCTCATAAATGGCATATCCGCCATAATAAACGCATTTTCAGTCCCAGCTGCTACACTGGCAACATGGTAGGCTATTTCATCTGTCGTTACTGCGAGCGTATCTTTTTGTCCTTTTAATACCATGCCAAGAGAATCGCCGATAAGCAAAACGTCAATACCCTGTTGATCGAACAGCTTTGCAAAACTTGCATCATAAGCCGTCAAACAAGCGAATTTCTTCCCTTCCGATTTCATCGCTTGCAAACTGGAAATTGTGATTGGTTTCATGGTGAATTCTTCCTTCTATCAAATGCTTCCACGATACTGATTTAGACAATTGATTGTGGTTTACGCTGCTATTGATTTGTAATCGACACTATCATTATGTCGTTTCAACCCGGATAGTTCGCATTGACTTATCCATGCGGCAAGTGCTCTACCGTCAGGCATAATCAAATCAGGTTGTATTTCAAACATCGGGATCAACACAAACTCACGTTCGTGCATACCATAGTGAGGCAATATCAGACGCTCGTTACTGATTTTCTCTTGGTTATACATTAACACGTCCAAATCAAGGGTTCTCGGCCCCCATTTTTCTGCAGTTCTTACCCTGTTGTGTAGCGACTCTATTTCCTGCAACTTATCCAATAATCCTGAAGGAGATAGCGACGTTGCTGCTTTGCACACTGCATTAATAAAATTTGGCTGGTCTTGTGGCCCCATGGGGACACTTTCATATAGGTGCGAACAAGCTTGAACAAAAATCTCTTTTGACGTGTGAATTTCCTGTAATGCTTGGATAACTTGTTGCTTTGGTGAGTTTATGTTGCTGCCCAATCCAATGAATACTGTGTGTTCCAACATTGGTATATACCTCTAAGCACTGCGTTTTTTTGTGCGTCTTCTGCGTTTGTTTTTTTGCGGCAATAACATCGTTTTTCTGTCCGTATTAGACGCCGTCTGAAACGTCGTCCACCAGTCTGCAATTTCTTGTAATTCGCCGCCCTCTACATATGCACGTAATAGTAGAAAATCATAAGCTGCTCTAAAGCGAGCGTGAGTAAGCAATTGAAATGGGCGACGACCGCTGCGATTTTTTAGGCGGTACTGTAACGACCAAATTTCTCTCATTACTATCGAAAACCGCCTGGGTATCATTACGCGTTTCAATTGTGCGTGTAACATATCAATACTGGCGATATTCAGCGCATCATAGTAACTCAACCCGCCCTCTTGGGACAACTGCAATGCGCGGTCTTCAATTTGATACCACAATACTGTTGCATACAAAAATGCAGGTGTAATCTTTTGATTGTTTTTTAACCGTTCGTCTGTGTTCGACAACATTTTGTAGGTGATTTGCCATTCTTTAGTCGATTGGCTGTCTTGATGATGTTGCCATAGTGGAAATAAATGCATCATCAAATTAAATTCCACAAGTAACGGCAAGGTCAATTTTCCTCTGCCAGAGATCAATAGTTTGTTTATTTCTTCGAATAATCTTGCGGGTGCGACATTTGATATGAGGTGTGCTTGAGATTTTATTGCGCGATCAAGTTCAGGGTCGACATCGCATCCCAATTTTGCACAGAAGCGAATTGCCCTGAGCATCCTAACCGGATCTTCGGATATTCTCTCATCTGGCTCCCCGATCATTCTAATCCTGCGTTCATTGATGGCCTCCATGCCATTCGCAAAATCGAGAATTTCTTCGGTGATTGGATTGAAATACATGGCGTTCATTTCAAAATCTCTGCGCGCCGCGTCTTCTTCTATGCACCCAAACACATTATCCCGCATCAACATTCCAGAATCACACTTTTGCGATTCGGGTGAAGTTTCACTGTGATGCCCGCGAAATGTTGCTACTTCTATTATTTCTCTGCCATAGCGCAAGTGTGCGAGTCGAAAACGTCGCCCTATAAGACGACAGTTCTTAAATAACTGTTTTATCTGTTCTGGTCGAGCGTCTGTTACAACATCAAAATCTTTCGGTGACATTCCAAAAAGCTTATCTCGAACGCACCCGCCCACGACATATCCCTCAAATTCAGCTTCATTCAGTGTTTCGATGATTTGTGTAACGTGTTTTGGGATTTGTTCTCGTCGCAATGGGTGTTGCGATTTTGGGTACACTACAGGTGTAAGCTTTTGGGTTTGCAAAAGATTTTCTATCATGCCGGTTGAGACTGTTATAGCGAGTATACGCCATTTGACAGATTAACAGCAATTTCTTTACTGCGCGTTAACTTATCGGGTTGCCAATGATTGACTGCCCACGCTAACAAATCCGAAACGTCAGTATTCATCGGAATTTCTTCATGCTTGAACCCTAAAAAAATAAGACAGGAGACAATGTTTTGATGCGATTTATCATTTTCAATAGCGGATGAGTATGATTGCTTAGCATACTTTACACCTGCGCTGTGTACTGCAATTGGAATATGAAAAAATGTAGGTACCTTTGATTCTAAATGCGTAAAGAGTTGCTGATGCAATGGCGTCTGATCGAGCAAATCTGCGCCTCTCACAACAAGGTCAACACCTTGTTCTATGTCATCTGCGATTACGGCCAAGTTGTAATTGTACTGCTTATCCGCACGTCTTAATACTGGATCTTCTTCTGCGACCTGCATCGACGTTTGTTGCTTGCCATAATGCATGTCTATAAATGATTGCTGGCAACTCAGGTTCTTAAACCTCAGTGCATTTCCTTTAGACTTAAGATTTCGTTGCCGACAAAAGCCATCATAATAATCAGCGCGCGATTTTACCATTTTCCTTGAGCAATCGCAGGCATAGATGAGTCCTTTCTTACTTAGGGTTTGTAGATAATGATCATATATGGCGTCTCGTTCGCTTTGTAAAACGATAGCATCGTCTTCTCTCATACCATGGGCATGCAAGCAGTTTATGATTGATTCAATAAATTTGTGTTTACAACGTTGTGTATCGACATCTTCAATACGAATTAGCCATTTTGCATTGTATTGGCGCGCAAGGATAAACGATGCGACGGCGCAAACAAGTGAACCAAAATGTAATGGACCAGTGGGGGATGGCGCAAACCTTGTGGCCTCAAAACGCTGCTTCATGAAATGATTGGTAGATTATATGAGTGCCCGTATTGACATATTAACATTGATTCCGGGCACAGAGATTGGTTATTTACACGTCTGAAAGTGACTATAGGTCTTGGAGTTTTAACCTTGAAGTTGTTTTTCCTTTATTTCTGCCATCGTTTTACAATCGATACACATATCAGCTGTAGGTCTCGCCTCTAAACGCTTAATACCGATTTCGATACCGCAGGAGTCGCAAAATCCAAAATCATCTTCATCGATACGCTTGATCGTTTTTTCGATTTTTTTAATGAGTTTTCTCTCGCGGTCTCGAGTGCGGAGTTCTAAGCTAAATTCTTCCTCTTGTGCCGCACGGTCTACAGGATCAGGGAAATTCGCAGCTTCGTCTTGCATATGATTCACCGTGCGATCGACCTCTTCGCGCAGCTGCGTTCTCCAGGCAGATAAAATTTTCCGAAAATGCGCTAGCTGAGCCTCATTCATATACTCCTCATCGGGAGATTCTTGATAGGCTTCCAATCCCGCCAGTGCCAATAGGCCAACTGCTTTGTTTTTCGCGTTCGACATAATTTTTTCTCTTTACTTTATGATAAGGTTAAGTGCGGAGTCACAACACTGCCTTATGTTATTCGCCTAAAAGTATTGCCGCCAAGTGCTAGTGATTTTTTGTCGATTTAGCCGTTTATCATCGCCTTTATCGACAAAACATTCTTGCGCAAGAATACATGCCGCAGTCTCTTAAAAAATTAAGCTGGGTAATATGGTCAATTTAAAAAAAAATGCAATCTTTTTTTGCAGTTTTTCACCATTTAGTTGCCCGCCATCAATACTTTGTTTTACATTTGCATCAAATCTGAATGATTTTTACCAGATTGATTAGAATAGATATCGACAGAAAGGCTCAAATGCATGCTAAAAATAATGCTCAATACATCATCTTCGCTTCAAGGGGCTTTACATGAGTCACTAAATCCAATTGAAGGTGGTTTTCAAATCTCTGTGCCAAATAACACTAAAGTCGCTCAGAAGGCAATACAACGAGCCGGTCGAAAACTAACTGGACTTGGCTTAACGTCCTTTGAGCTTACCGGCGACTGGCCACGAGAAAATCAATATGCATTTGCGCAAGCCACGTTACTACCTGATAGCGGTCGAACAATTCTTTTTTCAAAAGCGTTGAATCAAGAAGATGCAGAGTGGCTCGACGCGCATATCTCTGCACTCACGTTCGTGCGAACACTCGTTAATCTTTCACCAGAGGCGTTGAGTCCCCGAACATTAGCGGAGATGTCAGCAAATTGGATAGAAAACATAAGCGGAGCAAGTACTAAAAGTCGTATTATTGAAGGCGAGGAATTATTGGAGCACGGTTTTTCAGGTATTTACGAAGTGGGGCGTGGTAGCGAGCGCCCCCCAGTTATGCTCGAATTAGACTATAACCCCAATGAAGATGAAGCCGTTGAATTTGCATTGGTAGGGAAAGGTATAACGTACGACAGTGGCGGCTACAGCATAAAGTCAAGTGAAGGCATGCT
>DDLV01000030.1 GCA_002340325.1 Glaciecola sp. UBA2563
TAAAGATCCCAATAAGGTTTATCACCGAATTTTTGCAATATGAACTTTACAAAAAGCTTATTTCTCGCGGATAGATGTCGATTAGGAGGATATAACAAATTTAAGTGTATTTCTGGAGCTTTGTAGTTGTCTTTACTTTCTCCTTCGGCCAGTTTTGGGGTGTTTCCTCCCCGCTTTGATGGAGTAATCTCGGCTCTGACACTGCTATTTGGAACAAACACGTCATATAACCGGATGAGATTCAGTCTTGGTATCGGGACGAGAGCGGCGAGTTTGCGGTAAAATCGATTGGCTCAAAAATATATGCAAGATTCCGTCTGAGAACGGTGTCTTGAGTTCATTCCTTATTTTTTCTCCCTCGGTGAATGCTATGCGATCCTCACTATTGTCTGGAAGTGCGATATAACGGCACAACTTTTCAAGTTGCTTGGGTTGATGCGCATCTACAAATGTTGCTGCGTGGAAACTAAATCCATTCGTACTCAACAGCAGACCGAAGTGCTTATCATCTCTCGCTGGTACCCTTAGCAACTGAAATATCTTTTGCCCCTGTTGTGGCCCGATTGTTATGCGGTAATGTACCGAGGGCGCTTGCAAGGGTAACAAGCTGTTGTCATTATCAATGGGCAACTTGGCACTCTCTGCCATCCTTCTCGTGCCAGCAACAAGAAAATCGTTTAATTACCTAACCCTGTGGCGTTTCTTATTTAAGACTTTTGTTTGACGTTGTTAATTTCAATCCAATCCTAAGATATAAAGGTAGTTGTAATAAAACTGTCATAAAAAAGGAAGCTATGTTGAAGCATTGGATTGAGCTAGTCATTGTTTTCCTCTTTGCGCCACTTATCTTCTGGGTGGGTGTCGCAGATATTGACACTTGGTTAATGCCTACCTTGTTCTGTGCAGGCTTGATATGCCTGCTTTTGCTGCTCAATGACAAAAATTTCAAACGAAAAAAACTCTATCGAGTCAACGAACTAGTCCCTCATTTTATAAATGCACTGAAGTTATTTCTTCCCGTAGCGTTTGTATTTTCGGCAGGTATTTATCTCATCGCACCGGATATTTTTCTTTCGCTTCCAATGCAAGATCCTACATTCTGGTTAATAACCCTTCTCATATATCCATTGGTTTCGGTAATTCCCCAAGAAATCATATTTCGAACCTTTTACTTCCATCGTTATAAAAAAATTATCCCGTCTAAACACTTGCGTGTATTTTCCAGCAGCTTTTTCTTCGGCCTCGCGCATATTGTGTATGGAAACTGGATTGCAGTAGTGCTCACGTGGTTTGCAGGTATTGTGTTTGGTTATCGATACAGCGCGAGTAAATCAACCCCCGTCGTCGTGATAGAACACACACTTTGGGGAAGCTTCGCGTTTACGATTGGACTCGGCATGTTTTTGCTGACAGAACCCTCGCTTGTCTAAATCTGAAAAACCACGCATTCAGTTAAGTTTTTCTAAACTCTAATTGCATTATAAATCCCTATAAAATGGGGCTCTCAACCGTGTCATTAAAAGGTGATGACCTATCATTAATACAATGAAAAGGAATGTTTGTTAAACACAATACACCCGGTTTTAACGGGAACATGTGTTAAATCATTCAAGCATCTTTTTGCTGAGCTTTAGTCTTTAATAAACGAGTTTGATCATGCCACCACTGTCTTCAACAACAAAAGAACCGCTATCAAAGGCGACAAATAGTCAACGCCTGTCAATAGACAAACATAATACAACGGGCTTTGATACTGATAGATCGGCCAAGCCAATGTTTCGCTTTTGGCGCCTACTGTTGCCAGTTTTTATTATCGCCATGGCGGCTTACGAACCTATGCTAAAAATAGTAATTAGTGTTCTTGCCGACGCTTTTTTTGAAGTTAGCGTATTCGTCGCCGCAACACTTGCAGTCTATTATTTTGTAGCGCACATTTTGGGGACAAGTAATTACGCAAAAACAGCAAGTCATCATTCAATCTACGGTATTTTTATCGCTGGCGCCCTTGGCATGCTACCAGGCTGTGGTGGAGCTATAATCGTCATAACACAATATACCAAGGGAAAAGTAAGCTTTGGCGCAATTGTAGCGGTATTGACCGCTACTATGGGAGACGCTGCGTTTCTTTTACTGGCTCAACGACCTTATGATGCTTTATTGGCTATGGCAATATGTGGTTTTACCGGAGTGATCACTGGTTTCGCAGTTAACTTCATACATGGTGATAAGTTTTTGCAACTCCGACAAACCTCTGCTGCGGTGTCATCAACATGTGAAGAACCTCAAACTGACTTGTTTTTTATAAATCGTTTATCGATAAAATTCTGGCAAATTCTCCTGATACCGGCGTTACTCATCGGTGCTTTGGGCGCATTTCAAGTCGATATAAATCAATTTCTGGGTGTTGCAGATGGTTCCATTGAGACAGTTGGTGCCGTACTTGGTTTTATCACCCTTGCCTTGTGGGGTTTATCCTCAAAGGGTCAAAACTATCAGCAAGTTACTTCTGAGGAACAGAGCATCTTTAGGGCTGGCGTCTTTCAAAAGGTTGCTATGGATACACAATTTGTGACCAGCTGGGTTGTTGTTGCATTCTTAGCATTTGAATTGTCAATGTATGCGCTAGGAATTGATGAAAATACTGCTTTCTTGGTGGATGGTGAGGCTGCGGTTGTATTGGCTGTTCTAGTCGGTCTATTGCCTGGATGTGGCCCACAAATAATGACTACTGGACTCTATCTACAAAACCTCTTACCATTTTCAGCGCAACTAGCTAATGCCATTAGTAATGACGGAGATGCGCTTTTCCCCGCAATAGCTTTGGCACCTAAAGCAGCCATTATTGCAACTTTTTATTCTGCAATTCCCGCCCTTATCGTTGGGTATGGCTATATGTCATTATTTGAGTAAACAATAGCCCTAAGTAGGGAATTCTCGCCTAAGTATTAATCAATTATTTGATTGCTTTGAGATGATGGCCTTTTCTTTACCGCGAATAAAAGCAAGATACCCGGATTAGTGAGGCCTGCTTCATTAAATTGAAGCAGACCAGTTAGTGGGAGAGATTGGGATTTAGCTTGTTGAGTTTTTGCGATGTCTCGACAACATCTCGTTCAAACAAACCTGCAAAGATATTATTAAATAACGCATTATTTTGTTCTACATTCCTTGAACAAACCCTGGCGCACCAAATACATTTACAGGTGACCAGTCTGGAAGCTCCTGTAGAGGTTTAGGTGCATAGTCTTCAAATGAATCCTTTGCAAAAACGACCTCACCGTGGACTACCGTTAAATCAGCGGTAATCTCTGTGATATCATCCTCCGGGCAAGTGAAATAGTCTCTGTCAAGTACTGCCAAGTCAGCTAGTTGTCCCGCAATCAGTGCACCTTTCTGTCCTTGTTCTCGAGAGAACCAGGCTCCATTAACCGTCCAGTGTTGCAAAGCTTCCGAACGAGTAAGTCGATTATGGTCTTGCCACATAATGTCACCTCCCCTTCCTTTTCCGCTTACTAACCAATGTATGCAAAGCCACGGGTTATAACTCGATACACGAGTGGCGTCTGTTCCAGCTGCCAGAGGTACTCCGCTTTCAATCATTTTTCTAACTGGCATAACCTCCTTTAATGCTTTGTCGCCATAAAGCCGTTTATATGCGTCAGTTTGAAACGCAACTCGGTTTTGGTAGCTAATCCCACCTCCAAGGCGTTGTACGCGTTCCATCGTCGCTTCAGTGATTGTTTCACCGTGGTCAAATATCCATTGGCGCTCTTCAAGGCCTCTGTCACGACCAACTCGCTCAACGACGTCCAAAATTCGATGCGCACTCTCTTCGTAGGTGCAATGAAAACGAATTGGCCATTCATTGTCGAATAGAAACTCCAGAACAGGCTCTAGATCGCCTTCCATACGTTGTGGCAATTCGGGACGGGGATAATAAAAGTCTTCGAAGTCGTAAGCAGATGCCACAAGCATTTCACCGGCGCCAATGCACTTAAAGAACTCGTCACCATCATCAGGCTTAACTACGTCATTCCATCGCCTAAAGTCTTCAAGTTCGAATAATGGGCGTTGAGCGAAAAGTTGGTATCCAATCCGGACCGTTAATTCTTTTCGCTTATGTAACTCACCCATAACGCCATAATCATCAGGATAATTTAGGAACCCTCCTGCACAGTCCAACGCCGACGTTAATCCCAAACCATTAAGTGATCTAAAATAGTGCTTTGTAGATAAAATTTGCTTTTCAAAATCAAGTTTCGGCGCCATATCTAGTAATGCATATAATGGTTGAGCGTTCGGACGCGCCAATGCAAGCCCTGTAGGTACGCCATTATCATCTCGTTCAAGCCTGCCGGCTACGAAAGGTTCATAATAATGCTGATCTATACCAAGTGCCCGTAGGGCTGCTTTATTCATCCAACAGCGATCATATAAATGCAGTACATAAATCGGCACGTCCGCACTTATTGCATTTATTTCCTTTAAGGTCGGTAATCGTTTTTCGATAAACTGATCTGGTGTCCAACCTCCGACCACGCGTATCCATTGTCCTGCTGGAGTGCGTAACGCCTGTTGACGCAACATCTCCAATGCTTCAGCAAGTGACTTAACATGGTCCCATCTTACTTCCATCGCATAATTATTACCCTGGCGAATAATGTGAGTATGTGAATCAATTAGACCTGGAATAACCCGTCTTCCGTGCAGATCGACAACTATTGTATTTGTATCTCTTAATCGCAATATTTCCTTATCACTCCCTGTTTCTAGTACTTTTTCATCTTTTAATGCGATTGCGGAAACTTCAGGTGCTTTAGGGTCCATCGTGGTGATTATCCCATTGTGTAGTATCAATGTTGCGGTAGACATATCATCATTTCCTCTCGTTTTTGTCACGTCACACTATTACTTAAGAAATAAATTTCATAAGCAAATTTCAGATAAATATAGGCAAGGCAACAAGTTGCACAAAGGATTTAAAATAAGGTCACGGTTTAGAAAAGCTTAAGTAGATAACTACGGAACGTAGGACATAAGATAACGCATTTCTATTAGCTAAAAAGAAACATATAAAATGCATTTAACACGATATGAACGTCTTCTGAAAACACACAAATTCGTTGGGTTGTATTAAAGATCCCAATAAGGTTTATCACCGAATTTTTGCAATATGAACTTTACAAAAAGCTTATTTCTCGCGGATAGATGTCGATTAGGAGGATATAACAAATTTAAGTGTATTTCTGGAGCTTTGTAGTCTGAAAAGACTTGTTTAAGCTGACCACTTTGGATTTCTTTCCCTGCGATAAAGGTCGGAAGAAGCGCTAACCCAAGTCCGGCTGCGCAAGCATCTTTTAGCACTTCTGCGTTGTTTGAACAAAACGAACCATTGACCCGAATGTTCTTTTCTCCTTCTGGCCCTGATAACTTCCAGGTAGTGCCCGATGGCAGGTTTCCATAGTGCAAGCAAGGTAAGTCCTTTAGTTGTTCAATGTTTCCTCTGATTGGCTGCTTTTCCAGAAATGAAGGAGAAGCGCAGATTATCCTTTTTGCTTCAACAATTTGATGTTCAATTAATGAAATACTGTCTGTAGATTTTGCGATACGAATCGTCATATCAAATCCATTTGAAACTGGATCAATCAAATCATCAGATAACAGCATATGAACATTGATATTTGGATATAGCTTAAGAAATTCTATGATTGCATTACTAAGATGCATTGTCCCGAATGACATTGGTGCATTTATTTTTATTGAGCCCGATGGCGATTCTTGATCATCACGCACAAGAGATTCGGTTTCTTGAATATCAGATAAAATCTGCTGGACTCTTTCCAAATAGGATCTGCCCGTTGCAGTCAAGGTAACTTTCCTGGTCGTTCGACTAAAAAGCGAAACGCCAAGATCATCTTCTAGACCGATGACTAGTTTATTAACCTGTGATCTCGACAAGCTCAGTTGTCTTGATGCCTCTGCAAAATTCAACGTTTTCGCAACCATAGCAAACGCTTTCATTGCTGCTAGTTTATCCACTTTTTTTGTTCTCATAATGCAATCTTAGATTTTATTTATACCTAAATGTTTGTCGCTTATGCAGATACAGTGTGTCTTCACACGAAGTCATTGCAATCAAACCATTTTCTGCCACCTTTAAAGTGTAAGAAATAATCAAAGGATTGTTATGGGAAATTCTCGACTTCCGTCTTTATTAGCACTACGAGCCTACGAGGCTGTTGCCAGAAACGGGTCGATGAAACTTGCCTCAAAGGAATTACACGTGACACCAGGCGCGATAAGCCAGTTAGTCAGAAAATTGGAAGACCAATTGGAAGTCAAATTACTGAAAAGAGTTAATAGAGGGTTTACGCTTACCAAAGAAGGTAGGAAGCTTAAAAATGGGTTGAATGAAGGATTCACAAAAATCTACACTGCTGTAGATGCAACTCAGCTGAATATGGACAGAAATAAGATAAACATTGCATGTGATAGATCGTTTGCTGCGAAGTGGCTTGTACCAAGAATTAATAATTTCTTGGAGATTCAACCTGAAATCGACATAAAAATTTTATCAAGCAGAAATTTAATAGAAAGTGATATCCAGGATATAGACCTTTTCATAAACTTGAGAAAAGTTGACGATACCATCCTGGACGGGAATTGGTTAGGCGAAGAAAATATGACAGTATTAGGTTCACCGGAGTTTATTAATAAGCATGAAATTGAATCTCCAAGCGATGTATTGGGAGTACCTTTACTTTGCACGGATATTAACCTGTCAGACAATAAGGCTCCCACTTGGGAAGACTGGTTTCACAAGCAGAAATTACCCTCACCGGATGTAAATCGAAATATTTATTTTGGAGAGTATGTTGAACAAGCAATCGATGCTGCTGCAGCAGGCGCTGGTTTGGTTCTAGCGAGCCAAGTTCTCGCTTCGATGGATATTGTTAACGGAAAATTAAAGCGTCTTTTTAAACACCAACTGAAAACTAACTTTAGGTATCAAATTTCACCACGCAAGGATTACAATAAAAATAGAAAAGTCGCTAGACTACGAGAGTGGCTTGAAATGGAGTTTGAGCAGTCGGTCTCATCCAACTTCATCGCAGATGCCTCTTACGACAATTCACCTGATGCACAAGTCTCTAGTGGTGCCTGAAGGAACCGTATTCGTTCTTCCACCTTTTTTGGTTTATTTGTCCATAAACAAGTGCGTACCATGCGTCAAAGCAGCGCCTGCCCTCAACGCTGAGGCTATGAATACAGTTTCGGCCAACTCTTCATTTGTAGCGCCTGCTTTTATCGCCGCCTTTCGGTGTACTTCTAAACAGTAGCTACACTGAGTCGTTAAAGCGACAGCAAGCGCAATTAGTTCTTTGTACTTTTTGGGGATTGCTCCCTCTTTTAGAGCTAGTTCATCAAAAGCTTTAAATGCTTGCATACTTTCAGGTGCTGATTCACCAATGTTCTTAAGTTTTTTTAAATTATTAAAATCATACATAAACAGAAAACCTCTACTATTTTTGGCTCACATTACTGACGTCTTTCAATGTTTGTTAAGAATCGCAACAAGCTATAAAGCCATTATGAATGGCAAATACATTGCGTTCGTGAGACAAATATCAATGCTGCTTTCGGTAGCTTGCACCCACCATATGACGCACTTGTGGTGGATTTTCACCCTTGTGCATAACATTAACTTCTTGCTGCACTTTCTTGTCATCCCCAGATGTTCTTTCATGATGATGCAGATGATGAAGCCACGACGACTCAAAGAAATATTCCACAAATGTTTCTGCATTTTCTGTGTCTTGCATCACTCCCCATTGATAAGCGCCATTTCTCTTTCTCGCTTCTCCTAGCTGTCCTATTCTGCTCAAAAAATCTGCTCTGTGGGTTTTATCAATCTTGTATTCGATAGTAATCAGAACTGGGCTTGCGTCATTCACATTTTCTTGATTCAAAACACTGTCGTCAGTCTTTGGTGTTGGCCAATGCAAATCTGGTTCTAAGTCTTTGTCACTACCCAAGTTAAGTTTGAACTTAGTGGTGAGTAGTGCGCCTATCACCAACACGCCGCTTGCTATAAAGAGTGTATACGTCAGAGGCAAGTGAGAAGCGACATTCCCCCATATAAGTGAACCTAGACTCATGGCTCCAAAAAATATAGTCAGAAAAATTGCCAGGCCCCTTGCTCTCACCCAATTTGGCAAAGCAGTTTGTGCGGACACATTAAGGTTAGCCAGCGCAATAATCCATGCACTACCGAACAAAAAACAAACAATCAACAACACAGTGACATTAAAAGTCAATGCGAAAACAGCAAACAAAGTTGCGTCAAGGATAGAAACACCGAACAAGAGTGAGCTTGGATGAAATTTGGCTTTTAACTTAGGTAAAAATACAGCGCCAAACAAAGCCCCGGCTCCAACGAGCCCTGTTGCTATTCCAAAAACACTAGCAGGTGCATTTAGACCTTGATTTACAATGATAGGGAGTAACGCCCAAAAAGCAGAAGCTGCAATGAAAAAAGCGGCAGCTCTCACAAGTGTTGAGATCAATGGTTTACTATGTTTAGCGTATTTAACGCCAGAAATCATCGCTGGAAGAATGTGCTCTTTTGGTAGTCCGGAATGCACTTCTTCATTAGGCTTCCACCATATCAGCGCTCCTATAATAAAAATGTAGCTGATGGCATTGACCCAGAAGGGTGCCTCAAGACTCACTGATACTATTAGCGCGCCCGCAAGTGCCGGACCAATGGCTCGACTAATGTTAATACCAACGCCGTTCAGGGAAACTGCAGCGGATAGTTGTTCCTTTCCAACGAGTGAAGGCACAATGGCTTGCCATGCTGGTGCTATAAATGCTGCGCAGACACCCAGTGCAAAAGTAAAGGCAAGCAACAAGAGCGGTGTTATACCACCACTTTGCATAATTACGGCGAGTAAGAATGCACAAACCAGTGCACAAGTATTTATTGCAATAAGCAACCGTCGTCGATTAAAAATATCGGCGATGGCGCCTGCTGGTAATGCGAAAAAAAAGATGGGTAAAGCAACGGCAGTTTGAATAAGCGCCACCATTGCTGGGTCTTGTGTCATCTCGGTCATTTTCCACGAAGCGCCAACTTCATGCATCCAAGTACCAATATTTGACAAAACTGTCGCAATAAACAAAACGGCATACGTTGGATTTTTTAATGGTGACCACATCGACGTGGGTTTAATAGCAGCTTCCACACCAGCTCCTAAAATGTTTAAATTTAATATTAAATTTCAGCCTAGCGCTAGTTTATGCTGCAAAATGCCCTGCAGCGATAAATCCTAAAGTCATTGCTACAACTAAAAGAGCGCCTTCAATTCTTGGAGGTGCGGGTACTGGAATATCCAAGTACCTGCAACCCGCACCAATGCCAAACCCGAGTGATAACCCAATGACTAAACTAAGCATTTTTTTCATCCTTCAGTTGTTGCATTTGACCGGTTGGTCCACCGCACTGGTGCGAGGAGGTTGCTTTAATCGACATTTTTTTATCAACCAAACCATAACCCAATGTCATAGCAACAACTAACAATGCGCCTTCAATTACTGGCGGAGCAGGAACGGGCACCAAAAAGATATTGCAAAGTGCACCGATACTAAAACCAAGTGCTAAGCCTATTAATAATTTCATTTCTTTTCCTTTATACTCTGACTCGAACGGAAAACCATTTTTGTCCTATTAAGACCGTGTATTCGTCACCCTTAAGATTTTACTTTCGAAAGCTGCACTATTATTTAACTTAACGCTTTTTTCACATTATCTGATGTGAAAGGTAGATGCCTGATTCGTCGACCAGTAATATTAAAAAGTGCATTCGAAATTGCTGGTGCGACCATAGGATTGCCCGCTTCACCTACTTGTTTAGGCTTGAAATCGTTTTTGGCTATGTAGACTTCTATCTTCGGCGCCATATCATGACGCAATATAGGGTAATTAAAGTAGTTTTCCTGGTCGACCAGCCCATTGGTGATCGTAATGCGTTCATACAGTGATGCACTCACGCCCCACAGCACACCGCCTTCTATCTGATTGTGGGCATTATCTGGCGATATGATTTTGCCAGCATCTACCGCTATCCAAACATGATGCACTTTTATGGTTCCTGCCGATTCGTTGACAGATATTTCCACTATTCCGGCAGATTGTGTATCCCCGTATCCCGCGAATGCAATGCCTCTACCTCTACCTTCTTTCAACGGCACTTTGTTCGCCATCTCTGATACTTTTTTAAGCAAATGAGTACCGCGAGGATTGTTTCGCAGCAGTTTCATCCTCAAGTCATAGGGAGAAACACCTGATTTTGCTGCTACTTCATCAATAAACGCTTCAGCCGCAAAGCTCGTGTATGCTGCACCAATGCCTCTCCATGGCAATATGCGAGCATGTCGCTCTGTAATCACATGTTCGGCAGTAAAATTATCAAAGTCATAAAATTTATTCTCTGCACCACGCATCGAAACAACATCATTGGGTTTAACCTGTCCCCAGCGAATAGGATTGAAATAAGCAATCACGGATGGTGTTGCAACTCGGTGATAGAACGCTGTCATTGCATTATCACTGTTGAACCCAGCTTGCATATATTGTGCAGCTGCTGGCCTAAACGCACCATGTTTCAAATCATCAGGGCGAAGCCATACAACTTTTACAGGCTTTTTAACGGCTTTCGAACACAATAACACATCGCGAACATAGTTTTGCATCAGTTCTGTGCGGCGACCAAAACCGCCGCCCATCTGCATCATATTGAGCTTTATCCTGTCTTCGGTTGTGCCTAATACTTCTTTAGCAGTATGTGTTGTCCAGCTTTGTGTCTGTGTTCCCGCCCAAATTTCTGCGCCTTTTCCATCATCATCAACGCTCGCCACGCAAGCCATCGGCTCTAATTGAGCATGGTAGGCATAGTCAGAGGTATACATAGCATCCAATGTTGCATCCGCATTTTTGAGCGCTGATTTAACATCGCCCACGGCTCGCCATTCAGCGCCGGCTTCCTCGCTTCTTGCTATTTGTCGGTATTCAGCAATAGTACTTTCGCTGCTGTATTTTCTATATTTAGAAGTTTCAGTCCACGTAACTTCAAGGGAAAATCGACCAACAAAGGATGCATGCATAGTCTTAGCGATGACAGCAACACCATCGGGCAATGTTATGACATCCACGACGTCTCTTGCGCCACGCGCTTTTTCATCATTTAACGATTCCACAGTTTCACCTTCAACGGGACTGCGTATGACTGATGCATAAAGCATATCAGGTACGCGTACATCAATCGCAAACATTGCTCTTCCCGTTGCTTTGTCTGGAATATCTCTTCGCGGAATACTTTTACCAATTAATGTGTAATCGCTTTTTTCTTTCAACACGACGGGGCTTCGTAGCGCAGTTGTTGAAAAATCCGGTAAGGAGATGGCTTTACCAAATGACATTTGTCTGCCGCTTGAGGAATGCTTGATGTAATTATTTTCGGCAATTACGGAATTGAAATTAACACTCCACTCATCAGCTACTCGTTGTCTCATCATATCTCGAAGATGCGCTCCTGCTTCTCTGAGAATAGTAAAATATGCATAAACGCCAGAACTACCAGCCGTGTAAAGGATATTACCAAAAGCAGGGTTTCCAAATCGTCTATCGTCTTTATTAAGCTGCTTGATCTCGACTTGATCCCAGTCAGCATTCAGTTCATCCGCTAAAATTTGAGGGAGTGCCGTATTGCTGCCCTGCCCCATTTCAGTAGAAGGAAAAAGAATATGCACTTTGTTGTCGGGTGTAACTTCTACCCATCCTGCAAACACTTCAGTATTGTCTTCTTTTGCATAAGCCAACATGCGCACCCCACCTGTTGCCATAACAACTGCAGCGGCTGAACCTGCTTTTAAAAAGAAGCGTCTTGAGATGTTTATTGTATCGCTCATGATGACATCTCCCTAGAGGCGCGCTGAACCGCTTTCACGATTCGGTTATAAGTGCTGCAACGACAGAGATTTGTGTTCATCCAGCTTTTAATTTCTTCTTCAGTAGGCGATGGATTGCTTTCTAGCAACGCCGCAGCCCTCATAATTTGTCCTGATTGGCAATAGCCGCATTGAGGCACCTGTTCCTCGACCCATGCTTTTTGAAGTGGATGTTCTCCGTTTTCGCTCATTCCCTCGATGGTTTTGATGTTTCGACCTTGCACCGCTGAGATACTCAGTTGACACGAGAACATAGGCTGCCCATCTAAATGCACCATGCAAGCTCCACACATTGCCGCCCCGCACCCATATTTTGTGCCTGTCAGCCCCGCAATCTCTCGCAGATACACAAGTAATAACGTGTCGGGGTCGGCATCCGTTTCAATTGTCTTACCATTTATCTTAAAACTGATCATAGTTTAATCCTTAGGTACTGTATGAGACTTGGTAGTTGTCAGCACCTCTTCTGCGGGGCGATTCAGGCGTAGACAGAAAAGTCGAAAGACTGCATTGATATCAACTACATTCATAAATACCTAAAAATTAGTCGTGATTGTCTGAGCGGACAAACGATAAAAATTAAATTCAAAGAATAGAAAAACTAATCTAACTCAAACGCTAACGTTCTTTTTTCTTCGCGTTGAACAAAATAACACTCAAGCTGGCATATCAGCTCTTTTAATCCATCATATGGTGAATCAGCCTAGCGCCGTGATGTCAAGAATGTTGTTTAGTTCTTCTAAACTTATACTTAATAATAAATCCGTTGTGAGTCTGGAAATACAATCTATAGTTTTTGTGCGTTTAACATGCAAATAGATATGCGCGTTAAGTACCTTGTGGAATGCGCGTTTGGACTATGTTAATTACAATCAAAGAGTAAAGATAATGACGAAAGAAAAGCTAGAAGTGCTCACCCCACAAAATTCTCAGTTAATATTTATTGACCATCAACCTCAAATGGCATTTGGCGTGCAATCAATCGACCGACAAACGCTCAAAAACAATACGGTAGGTTTGGCCAAAGCTGCCAAGATTTTTAGTATCCCGACAACAATTACTACTGTAGAAACTAAGAGTTTTTCCGGACATACATACCCTGAACTACTGGCCGTTTTTCCGGATGCACCTTTATTAGAAAGGACGTCTATGAATTCGTGGGATGACCAGAAAGTCAGAGATGCACTAGAGGTTAATGGGCGTAATAAAGTCATTGTCTCCGGACTGTGGACCGAAGTCTGTAACTGCACATTTGCACTATCTGCTATGCATGATGCAGGATATGAAATCTATATGGTTGCAGACGCATCAGGCGGCACATCACAAGCTGCTCATGATTTTGCGATGGACAGAATGGTGCAAGCGGGTGTTGTTCCCGTGACCTGGCAGCAAGTGCTGCTTGAATGGCAACGTGATTGGGCTCATAGAGAAACCTATGACGACGTTATAGCATTGGTTCAAGAACACTCCGGTGCATATGGGATGGGTGTTGATTATGCATATACAATGGTGCATAACGCTCCAGAGCGAGTTGACCATGGTGAAACTCTTGATCCAGTAGCAGCGAAATAGTATCAGCGGTAATTTATAACAAGCCGCTCCGTGCGGCTTTTTTACATTAAACCAGTACAAATTTACCAACGTACATTTTAACAAGATGAGAGCACGCTAAACGAAGGGAAACATGAATTTTTCATTGCAAAGCATATTAGCAGAATGGTTACCTAAACGTGATGATTGCGAGTGGGTTTTAGGGACTGTGTATAAAACTGAAGGGTCCAGTTACAGAAAAGCAGGGGCGATGATGCTCTTTTCAAGCGACGGTGATCAACTTGGGCTATTAAGCGGCGGATGTCTAGAGTCTGATATTTTTTACCATGCTAAAAAGACTATGTACAACAAAAAACCTCAAATCCTTTGTTATGATGGCAATGATGAAGACGATATTTCCTTTCAACTCGGCATCGGATGCGGCGGCACAGTATATATTATTTTGCAGCCAGTAGTATCGACCAACAATTACCTGGAGCTAGATAAAGTCTATCTTGCGCTTAAAAACAAAAAACATGTTGTCTACGAACAATTGATCAGTAATGCTGACGAAAAGCCAATTTGCACTTTTCGTGTCGTAGATAAAGCAAAAGAGACTTTTCATGACACAGTCAGCCATTTAAAGTCCAAATTTGGGCAAAAATGGCTGGTAAGTGATTTGAATCCACAACCTCATTTAATGATTTGTGGCGGTGGCTATGACGCAAGACCACTGGCGAGTATAGCAAAGCAATTGGGCTGGGAAGTTTCACTTTGGGATCCTCGTCCAGCCAATGCTAGAAGAGAGCACTTTTTGTCAGTTGACACGATTCTAGATCCCTCAGTAAATATGGAAAACTTCATAGTTCAACAAAGAGTAAATGCCATCATCATTATGACCCATAGTTTAAGACATGACGCGCAAGCGCTGAAAAGTATAATTAAAACTAATGCTCAATACATCGGCCTGCTGGGTCCTCTTCATAGAAAAAAAGAAGTGTTAGCATTAGCAAGTTTAGAACATTCCATCTATGCCAGAGAAGTAAATGGCCCCATCGGTATTAATATCGGCGGTCGCCTGCCTGAAAGCGTTGCCTTGTCTATTTTGACGGAATGCCATCAAAAACTTTTCCTTAAAGAGGAACCAAGCAACTTAAACCAAAAGAGTTTCGCGTTAATTTAGGTGGAGAGCCCAATTAAAATACTTTTATATTTCAAATATCGCCCCTCGGACTTTAATCAAATGAATAGGTAAAAAAGACTTATATGGCTTGTTGATAATTGTTTATTTCTTTTGCCTCTGACATGATCACGCTGGCAAGCCTTTTTGGTAAAAACTGGGGCATTTCAGCTATTGCAGGACTTTTCTCAACATCATCCAATTCGAATGAATCGCGTAAGCTATTTTTAAACCATGACCTCATCAAGGCTACATCGTGGTTATCGGATAACGCTTTAGTATGGCCCAACCAATAATGAATGTTCGAACGTAACGTGAGCTCTAAAGGCATTACAAGTCTACCACTGGCAATATCGCTAGAGACTAGATTAATGGGTGCTAAAATAAGACCTGCTCCAGATACAGCGGCTGTCATTGCTTGGTCAAATTCCAATCCAAAGTCTATTTCTTGACAGCGCTCGCTTTCATGCCCAGTGATGTGAAAAACCTCTTCCCATTTTGACGTAATGTGATCACCCTCTAACTCATATTTTAGCAGTGTTGCGTTTGACAGTAGCTGTTCGATGCTGTCGCCAAAATGTTGTAAATAAGAGGGTGACGCCATAACAGAGAATGATTCACAACCGACACACGCATACTCAAACGCATCATCATTTCTTGGCTCAATAGTTAACACAATGTCCGGATTTGCGGATATATGTTGCTTTGATTGCCCCAAGCTTACCATCTTTAAATCTGACGATAGATTCAACTTAAGAAGACCTGACATCCTTGGTGATAACCAGTTGTTTGCAATAATTCGGTTGCACGCTACGGATATAGTATTTCTATTTGATTCCTCGCCTAGACTACAAACTGTTTCCTTTAACATATTAAAAGCATCAACAGCACCGCTTTTAAGTTGCTTCCCTTCCTCAGTCAACTTGATTTCTCTGTTTTTTCTTTCAAACAAGCAAATGGAAAGTTCGTCCTCCAGTTTTCTTATCAACTGGCTTATTGCCCCTGGAGTAACATTTAGCTCGTTTGATGCTTCTTTCATGGAGCCGACTCTTGCAACGGCCTCAAATGCTCTTAGTGCTACCAAGGATGGAAGTCTTCTTCGTGCAACCATAATACCCTCTCAAATAATCGGTTAATTAGTTTTTCCACTTCCCATATTTTGCAAAAAATAATCAACGACAATAACGGTAAAAGGTTGGTTTTTTTACCTGTACCTTTGGATAGGGTTAGTCAATTGAGATAACGCCTCTCTTTACCGCAAGCGCAATTGCGGCAGTTCTTGACGAAACCTCTAGTTTCGAATAGATGTTGTTTAAATGAAATTTGATAGTAGATAAAGAAATGCACAATCGGTCAGCGATTGCTGAATTTGTTTTGCCCGTTGCAGCCAGTGACAAAATTTCAGTTTCTCGAGGAGATAAATTGGTGTGGGTTATCCTATCTGCTAGTTTGCCTGCGATATGTGAAGGCAGGTGTTTCACACCAGCATTAACAGATTTTAATGCATTTACAATTAATTCAGGTTCGCTATCTTTTAACATGTATCCGCGTGCGCCAGACTTCATAACGCGGTAAATTTCTTCGTCGGCATCAAACGAACTTATAACGAGTATCTTAGCTGATGAATCAAATTCGAGAATGTTGGTAATCGCGCTTACAGCATCTCCATCGGGCATTCGAAGATCAAACAAGCCGATATCCGGTTTAAGCTCCTTCCATTTTTTGGTCGCTTCCCTAGCGCCTCCAGCTTGACCTATACAATAAAAAGAATCGATTTGCTTGACAATTGCTGCCATTCCCTGCCTAACAACAGGGTGGTCGTCTGCAATTAATACGCTAGTTTTTCTATTTTCCACGAGTACTTAGTCTTTCACTATAAAATTCAGTCCGCTGACATGATAGCTGCAAAAGTGCACGTTGCCCCTAGCCTAACGGTTAGTTATTCTGCAAACGCACCTAAATGAAAAATCTTGGTATCCGCAGTTGTAGTTTTGTACCTGCGTTTACCTTTGATGTGATTTCAAGTTTGGTCTTTGCAGACTTTGCCATACAGATGATTGAGTTCAATCCATAGGTGTCTGAGTACTTAATTGAATTCATATCAAAACCCTTGCCATCGTCTTCAATGGAAACAAACAAGGCGAATGGTGTCCACTTAAGGGTTACGTCAATTTTCTCAGCATCTGCATGCTTTATTGAATTAATGACACTTTCGCGTATTACTCTGAAAACAAAAAATCGTCGTTGGTGTTTCATATGCCAGAATGTGCCAATTTCTTTGGTATTGAGTGTCAGCGTACAAGGGACATAGATTTGTTTTTTCAGCTGCTCAATTGCAATAGATAGCGATGGAATGGTAGTTAAGCTATCGAGTGACGCAACGCTCTTTCTAAGTGATGCTATAGCTTTGTCAATGAGTGAAGTGAACTGCAAGGCATCTTCACTTTTGTCAGACGCTGATAAACTTCCTAATAACGAACGACTGATCATCTTTAAGCCAAAAATCTCTTGTAATGATGTATCGTGCAACTCTTGCGCAATTCTCTTTCGCTCTTCCCCTATTATATCAATTCGTTGCTCGAGATTTTTCAAGCGTCGTTGATAAAGTATCAAGACTGAGAGTGCTATTAAGACAATTATCACGCCATAAAAAAGCGAAGTCTCCCACCAATAAGGCTTCACTATAATGCTAAAACGCAAAGGGGCGGATACTGCACCGGAGGTTGATTCTACAATGGCTGAAAACTTATAGTTACCGGGTGCTAAATTTATGAACGACAACGACTCATTTAGAGGAATTTGTGAAGTCCGAATGCTCTCACTATCACTCCACATTTCATAACTTATATTGTGCAGACCGTGCTCAATTAGCTCTGTTGCTAAAAAGCTCAAATTCAAGTCTCGATTATCAGGTCCAATCTGAAGTGTCTCATTAGAAGAGAAGAGATGCTTCCTTACACTATCCAAAGCCCGGATATTTAATGGTATATTCGGACCAAGTCCGACACTTTTCAAATCAATGATAGAGGCGCCCGTACCATTTGATACGGCCAATAGACCATCGCGTGAAAATGACAATCCTAGTTGACTAACACCGTTCGTAATTAGCCCATCTGATTGAGTTAAGTGGCTCCATTTATCTGTGTTCGGTTCATATCTAAATAAGCCAGAGTTTGCAACGCCCATCCAGATATTACCTGCACTGTCTTTACCACTACTCATAACAGATAATAAGCGAAACCCATTGACATCATCTATTTTGTGAAATTCTGAAAAATCAAAATCAGTTTCAACAAGGCCGGCCTCAGTACCTAGAAATAGTCTATTTTCGTCCACTACAGTCACATTATAAACATAACCGATTGGTTGGCGAATTGATTCATTATTGTCTTTGGATGAAGCCACTATATTGGCTGATTGCACATCAACTTCTGCAATGCCATCACTTCCGGCGATAAATGTTCGGTCACCAATAAAATCCATTGACCACACTCTGGTAATAGGAATTTGAATTTCAGGGACTTCAAAAATAGACTGTACAGTCTGCTTTGTTTTAAAAAACACTTTCGTTTTAATAGTATCCTGCTCAAGTACAATAAGGCCATGGGAAGTGGCGAGGTATAAATCTTGATCCTTGCTTTTAATTGAAAAAATAGCGGGGTGGACGAGTTGTCCATCTTGATTGGAAAGTATGGAGATTTGTTTAACTTGCGTATCTCCTACCTTAAAAAAAAGCCCTTTAGCAGTCCCTATCCAAAGTTTCCCAGGCTCAGTTTCCGCGATTGAATAAATCCGTAAATTACCTAATATGCTCTCTGCAACCGAATCAAAAAGCCCTGAGCCTTTTGCTGTCTCTTTGAATAATCCTCGAGAAGTGCCGGCGATAAATCTTCCTTCATTGTCGATCAGATGACTCCATATTGAATTTGCAGGTAAGCCAGAGTCGTAGTGGCCACCCGGCACAACCAATCTCACCCCTGAATTGATTGGCGCAATTGCGGCACCTCTGCCATGCGAGCCAAGAAAAATATAGTCGCCAAAATCTCCTGATAGATGCGCAACGGAAATATCTTGGTCTCGATTCGACCCCATCAAACTCCGGCGACAAGCTGCCGGGTGTTCTTCATTAAGATCCCATCTAGATATTTCTTTTGACGCACCAATCCATAATCGACCTAAGGTATCCGATGTAAGTGTTGTAAAATCTGAGTCAGGCAGGCCAGATAAAGAGCTTCTTGTGTATTCGCGCCATGTTTCCAATGATTCTGTCCCACGAAACAATTGGTCAGGCGTAACTATCCATAATTCTTTACCCAGTTGGTGAACGTCTCTAAGGTTCTTCGCATCGAACGCGATCCTTTCAGGTTGCTCGATACCTCGCATTAGCCATAATCCATCCTGGCCAGTCGCCAACAGTCCATCGGATACCATTAAAAAATCCGTCAACTCATTCGTATTGTTGTACTTCCTTACAATTTCGATTTTATTAATATCGTTTGATAACTTGGCAACAAACCCACCGTTTTTATTAGCCACATAGAGATAGTTATCAGCAACAGAGATGGCATTAACTGGTGAAAAACCTGTTGCTTTATTCAGTGTGTCGTTGCGCTCCATGACCCCATTTGCGGTATTTAGTCGCGCGATGCCAGAATTAGTTCCTATCCAAAGGTATTGATGATCCACCTCCAAAGCTTTTACTTTACCTGAAGGAATTGAGGCGCTATTGGTGAAGTCAGGTAACCAAGTATTAATGTATTCACCCTGAATACGGTATAGGCCATCTCTCCCTCCAAGATATATCAATCCATCGCTCGCTCTTACTGATGAGTGGATAGTGCTAGATATACTTGATGCCCCAGCAAATTGATTCCAAGCGGGTGTGCAAGGCTTTACAGAATATTCGGTTTTCGCGTTAGCTTCTGTATTAAGGATTAAAAAAAGAATGGTCAGAAAAAAGAGGCTTTTACAAAAGTAATTCGCAGAAATTATGCATAGATTTTTAATTTGAAACATATGAAAAATTACTGGTTATTGAAAACGCTCCGGCCCGTTTGTAAGGGCTACGGCAATTAAAATATGGTAGTGTCCAACGTGTATGTCAAGTATGTTCAGCAAACAGAATGATTAAGAATTAGTTAATCTAAATCATCAGTTCAGAGAAACTAAATACAGCAAAAAAAGTAAAATTACAGACGTTTCGTTCGATGAAGTTTCATAAAGGGAATTATTATCTGAGATGTCAATGCGAGGCCCCATATGAGGTTGCCTACCATTGCTGGAACATGCGGAATAATTGGGATCATTGTTATTATTAAACGATTTATACCGTAGGCAAATGCGAAATAAACCCAGCCGTTAGTAAGAACATGGGGTATAGCGCCCGCCATAAACATCACAGTAACAATTTGGGTTGCCATGATAAATCGATGCTTTAAATCTGTGCTCACATAAAGTGAATTAAAGACGCTGGCATCTGCCTAAGAATACCAAATGGCGATAAATAAACCGGCAAAGACTAGAAAACCAGAGACGGGCAAGTTATCCGTCAAAAAATTTCCAAGCATACAAATTAAAACAACATGTATAAGATCATCAAACAACTCAACCCAGTGAACACTTTGATGGGTGCCCTCTTTGTCAAGGTGGTGATGGGGTCGTTGCCATATTGAGTGCTCTTTTGAGTGCGATTGTTTATTTTTCATTTACGTAGAGTATGACAAGAACACGTGAGATAGATTTGTTATTTAGAATGCTCCGTTCCATTTTGGCACTCTCTATTTAGAGCTAACCTTTACCTTAATACCGTTCAAACGATAATAACTTCTTAATCAGAATAGATATGCTAAAGCGATTAATTAATAACATGTCAATTCGCAGACTAAATCAGCTTGACTTAAAAAAAGCGTAAATAGGAAAGAGAAATGAAGTCTAAACCGGGATTGGGGTCGGATAAACCAGCATTGGAATAATGGAAATATCTCAATGCGAGCCTGTCTCTTTGTTTTTTCCCTAGTTTCATCACAAGCCCGAGCCTGTCCTCAAACTGATAATGACTACCAACATCTTTACCCGCGAACTGCGTGTCTGATAATAGTGAGATACCGATACCAAACTCTACGTAAATATTCCTCGATGCCACTTCTCCAATTGGATGAAGAATGACAGGCGACATCGCTAAAACAAAGTTAGTATCTCGTTCATTTGTTCTTCCATACTCCCAAAAATTAATACTTGATTCAACATAAAGCTCTGCATATTCACTGAATTTCTTTAAGTAATCCGTATGGTATTGTACTGCCAGTTTTATTCCCTCTACATCGCCTTCTCCTCTTATGTAATCCACGGAGTAACTCCAATCCGTCTTATCTGCCATTAAAGAAGTAGGGGCCAATATGAGAGATAACGTTAACACCCGAACTAGTTTAGAGAGATATGGATATCCCATTTACTAAATACCATTGTGCAAATTTGCGTGTAAAAATAGGCACAATTGCATCTTCCAACAAACGATTTAATCTCCATCATAGATTAAGCCGCGCTAAATCAACTCCTTATACCGGATTGGTGAAACTGCATTTTAAATGCATTAGAACTTCTAAACGCGCTTTTAAGAAATAATGGTTTGTTCATTACTATCTGGCAGTGCGATCCTACTGTCAGTTTCTATCTCACAATAAAAATTAATGAAATACATTACTGTTTGTCTCGCTTTTATTTCCTTTACAGCCTTTTCCTCTTATTGGCAAACCAGTTTAGATGTGAAAGAGAGACTAACTTATCTGGATGCTGTCGAGTTTGATTCATCAAGTGGCGAAGCTGGTTTCTTTTGGACGCAAAGGGTAATTGGTGAAACTCGCTACGAATTTAATCAACAATGGTCGGTGACTGGTGGACTATTGAGTGCTCTGCAAGAAGGCGTTGATGAAAGCCCTGTTGAACGCAATAACTTAGACCTCTATTCTGCGTTCGTTTCTTACAAAACAGAAAACCTAGATGTTAGGTTGGGACGTCAAACAATATTCTTGGGCTCTCAAAGACTAATTGGATGGAGAGAAGGAACAAATGTCAGACGCGCTTGGCAGGGGATTAGTGCTGACTGGCATTTATCAGAACATTGGAAATCTAGTTGGTTTGGATTAGAGTTAATTAGGGTAAAACCTAACGGCGTCTTCAATGATGATGCACGACACGAAAACCGATTAGCCGGCACCTACCATACGCTTGACTTAGAGAATCTAGGTTGGGGTGGAAACGCATCTACCGGCTTGGATCTTTATTACTTATACACCAATCGAGATAATCGACGCACAGTGGAAGGCGTCGAGAATCAACTTAGACATTCATTTGGCTTTCGGTACTTCGGAGAACTTAAACGATGGTATTGGGACTGGGAAGGTGTTGTGCAAACTGGCCGTCACGGACAAGAAAAAATAGAAGCTTGGACGTTTGGAACAAAAACCGGTTTTCGATTCGATACTGCTTACCAACCAGAACTTCTTTTTTCGGCAAACATAGCCTCTGGTGACACATCAAATGGAGATGGGAAACTCGAAACCTTCGATGCATTATTCCCACGTGGAGACTACTTTTCGGGCGCAGCCATATTAGGACCATCCAATTTTTTTAATGCGCATATTTACTTAATCGTGAATCCTAATGAACAACTACGTATGGCTTTTGACATTAATTTTTACAAGCGTTTAGAAACCGAAGATGGGGTTTATGGACCACCTGGGAATATCATAGCTGCGCCTAATGACAATTCATCTAGAGAAGTAAATCTTGCCTACTCAACAAGTATTTCATATCAACTCAGCCAAAGATTAAACATGGAACTACTGGTCACATATTCGCGCCCTAGAGAGTTTTTACGGGCTTCGGGCGCTGATGACGATACTCTATTTATAGAGTACACAATAAATTGGAAAATTTTTTAACGCTTCATAAATTACTTAAGATTCCGTCTACAGAATAGATTCGCTAAAGATTGAACTAAATTTTAATCGTTTGAGACGATATGGCATTGTAGACATAATCAAAACGCCTATGTGTATACAACTAAAGAACAATAAAGCGTATGTCATTTTATTCAATCATAAGTTCAACACCGACTGATGAAGACTGGATCCCCGATTATGTGCAATCAGTTGGCGGGATTGTAGAAAAACATGGCGGTAAATATCTAGCACGTTCTACTAATTACGAGAGACTTGAAGGGGTAGGTGACAATCCTGCTGCGTTTGTGGTGATTGAATGGCCAAATAAAGAAGCTGGGAAGGTATTCATGGAAGATCCCGACTATCAACCATTTCTTAAGGCAAGACTATCAGGCTCAGTAAGCGAGCATTTCTTGATTGATGGGAATGATGAATTGAGCGAGTGATTGGTAGAGATTGTTTCAAAAAAAGAGACTCACAAGGGGTTTCAGAATAAAAAAGCGCTACAGTGCGTTTTTTATCCTCTTCAACAACGACTCTACCTTGGTGATTATCCTTGGACGCTGAAAAGCTACGCGATAATAATCGTCATGGTAGGTCGACAATCGGTCTTTATAATCTTCTCCGCCGCCCATTAAATCATATAGCTCTAGTCCTTTGTCGAGGTAGTGTTGGATACACAACGCATGGCCAACTAAACCAGGTTTTAGCTTATTATCACTAGAATACGTCAGGGCACTTAGATAAAAATACACTCTGTTTTGATAAATGAAGTTGTAAAAATACGCTATTGGAGCTTCTTGCGTACTAATTTTGATAATATCAATGCGGCCTTTATCAAAACAATCCGATATCAGATTCTTGTGAAAGTTAACGAATAATGGGTTAGCAAAACCACTTTGCTGGTAACCGCTCCCCCATCTTTTGATATGCAGCGGTGCTAACTCGTCAAATAAAGCAAGTGCATTATCTAGATTATCAGCATGATGAATTTTTATCGGTGATTGTTTTTCGTAAAGCTTAATGCTTCTTCTGATCTGAGAACGTGCATTTCGAGATAGAGACGCAATAAAGTTATCATGCTTGTCTCTGATTTCATTCAAATCAATCCAATGGGCGCGCGTTTGCCATTTGATGAGATAAGGTAGTTTTAACGCGTCCTGCATTTGTGCAACGGTAGACGACTCAACTACACCAATGTGAAACTCATCCCAACCGTGTAGCCTTACTAGCTCATCGATAATCGCATTAAAGCAGATTTGCCGGTGCTCCTTATCCAGCAAAAACTGATTGTACTCAATCCACTGTTGGTCATAATCCGGCTCTCCAGACTCCTGAAGGATTAAGCAGTCTGTTTTAAAGAACCGTAGTTTTTTTTCGTTGTTCTTGCAAAACAATGCAAGCCCAACCACCTTGTTGTTCAAGGTGGCTTTTAATAGAACAGGATTAATGGGGAAGCTATGTAACCAGCTTTTTATCCAATACCATGATAGGAAAAAGCGATGATCAGCACAAAGTTGTAGCGCCTGCCAATCCTTTGCAAGACATTCATAGTCAATGTCATCTATAACATTGACTTGTATGTCACCTGCATCCATCTAGTCTTATTTTGACGATTCAGGATGGCGTACAATAAAGCTACCTATTGCCAGAACATCGAGTTTGCCTTCAAGGAATGCTCTTACGGCATCTTCGGGTGAACATACAATAGGTTCTTCATGCATGTTGAAGCTTGTATTAATAAGGCTAGGTATCCCACTGATTTTGTGATATTCAAATAAAATATCGTAGTAGCCCTCGTTGACATCACGCTTGATCAATTGTGGCCTGGCTGTACCATCAATATGCACGGCAGCAGGACAGTCTTGTTTCATCTTGTCCGTGCAATCAAACGTAATCGTCATAAATTCCGACGTATGTTCAGCGCCTAGCATGTTGATATAACAATCGTCGCGATGTTCATAAAGGGTAACAGGTGCAAATGGCATGAATTCGGTCCGACCCAACCGCGTATTTAGCCATTGATTCACTTCTGGCTCTCTGCCGTGATACATGATTGAGCGGTTGCCTAATGCTCTAGGACCATATTCCATTCGTCCATTGTAACGTGCGACAACATTACCGTTGTGGATCAAAGACGCCACTTCTTTTGCATATTCTTGCGGCTGCGTGTATTCGAGGTTGTTGGCATCCAATACTGCCTGTATCTCGTCGTCACTGTAATCAGGCCCATAATACGCCGATTGTATTGTCGGATTGACACCCTTGCTTGATAAAAATAGCGCTGCACCAGTTCCACAACCGCCATCGCCCATGTTGGGATAAACAAATATGTGATTCACGCCATCAACTTCAAAAATACGTTGGTTTAACTTCACGTTTGCCGTTACCCCGCCAGACAGCACGACGGTATCAATACCGGTTTTATTCACCCAATAAGTTACGAATTCTTGAGCGACAAGCTCTAATGCTTTTTGGTACGCGGCAGCAACGTCAATTTTTGGAAATTCCGACGCAAGTAATCGTGATAAATAAATGTTGTTAGCTTGGTATATTTTAAAGTCGCCATCTTGTTGTTGAATTCTACCCATCAATAGCGGCGTTAATACATCTGGATCGCCATAAGAGGCCAAACCAACGATCTTACCTTCATGTCTGCTCGGCTTAAACCCAAGACTAGAGGTGACATGTTCATACATCGTACCAAGTGAATTTGGATATTTCACACCGTGAATACGCTTTATCTTACCGCTTTCTGCGATGCTGACTGAGCCGGCTAATCCAGTGCCGTATCCATCAAGGGTGATACACAACGCTTTATCATAACCACTGGCAAAATAGGCATTTGCAGCATGTGACAAATGATGGTCTATTCGGACAAGCTTTTCTTCTAACCCAAATTTTGACAATCCTTCGAGCAGTTCTTCTTGATACTTTTGATGCCCTTCTTTGGCCATTTTTGCCCAAGCTAATGAACCATCAACCGCAGCTTTTTTGGACATTGACGCAGTTTTGCCTGAAATTGAATAAAACGCTTTATGCAAAATGCTCTTATCCATTTTTTCATTTGGATTTTGTAAGCCGTGTATTGCCCCATCACGCACAGTCACCTTAGTCTTTGCTTCTTTAATAAAATCAGAAACATCAGGCTCTTCAAATTCATCCAAGAAGACTTTTTCATCTTCAAGGTTCTGCATAAAAATCTTTTCTTCCTGTTCAGCATCTAGAAATGCATATGCAACCTTGTCAAGGTCATCGGTGGTTAGCTGCGTGTATTCAAGCGCCTTCTCAAGCGCCAAGTAGGGAAACCCATCTTGTTGTTTAGTTCTAGAAAAGCGCTCTTCGCCAGCCGCAAATAACACTTTGCCATCCTTGACGATCGATACGGTTGAGTCTTTGTCTAGTGGGGATATTCCCAGTACTATCATTTTGCATGCTCCATAGCGGATTGTATTTGTGAGGGCGTCGAGGCCTCGCCATTTAAATCATTAAAAAAGAAATCAAAAAACCTCTTAAATTTATCGAGATATTCCTGCTGTTCCTTAGCATTTTGCACATAGTCGGTATGGCCAGGGACAACTGTCGGGCTATGAAAGCTCCATGTGAAAATTCTCTGACCTTGGTTAAACAAGAACTTGACCAATTTGATATGCTCGTCCGAAGAATATCCTTCAGGCGTCAAGACCAATCTATCCAATACATTTAGTCTCGAAAGAATTCCCGGTGCTTTGGCAAACTCAAGTTTTTGTGACAACCTGTACACGTCATCTGAAAACGTACCAAAAATACCCGTGAATGCGCCTGTAATGGGTATGCCGATTAACTCAGAGTTATCAAATTTGAAGGGCCTCGAGTGACAAGCACTATAATCCGGGCCTCCATCTGCGCTATGGTCAATGGGAGGACAATATGACAAGTCAACTTTGAATCCTAGCTTCGTTACTATTTCAAGTGTATTAGGACCAAACCCATAACGGCCTGCTTTGTAGCTAACGGGCTTTTCACCAAAGCTCTCTTCTATCTTGTTAGTTAAGCATGATAGCTTGTCATGCTCAGCGTCATAATCAAGGTTGCCAGGGTACATATTTCTAAAAGAAAGCTCTTCAACCATAGGGGGTGTCACCCAAGGGTGTAAATGTGCCCCAATCTCGCATTGTCCTTGATTAGCGTAGGCCTTAAGTATCTCTATCGAAAGCTGCGTTGATGCTATTGGATAGTCAATAACATAGCAAGGATTCAGCCCATACTGCTGACAAATATCTTGAGTAAGGTGCAACTGCTCCATGTGAGTCACGCTTGTTTTACTGCGGTCTGGTGGTTTGGACCAATCGAATTCTTCTTCAGTATCCACCACCACAATAAGCGTTGGCGCAGAATCTACTTTTTCTTCAAGTTTAGAAGCCTGATACTTCATCTTCATTCAAGTCGCCTATTTTTCTCCAATTATACCAGTCCGTGTTATCGGCTAAAGACGCCTATTTTGAACATGCAAAAGTATAGGCAGAATTAAAATGCTCAGCAATCTACAAGTGCGCGCTAATTACCATTCATCGTATAAAAAAACACTGAAGTCCCTATATCCAGAATCTATCTGGTTGCTGTTTACTTAGAGCTTAGTTGCGAATGTAACGCACGTTGATAGGCTTCGAATGCTGGTATCAAGGCGGCAATCAGCGTAGCCATAACAATCAGCGCTGTTATCACCAATAGTTCAGGACCAATCACTGAACTTGATAAAAACAAACCATAGTTTTCAGATAGCCATCCCTCCATGGTGACGGTAAGTAAGCTCACAAGCGCTACCGAAAACATCAAAGCAACTAGACTTATTGCAATTGCTTCGATCAGTACTAACGACATTATCACAAAAGGCGAAGCCCCGAGGACTCTGAGCACGGCGATTTCCGCTTTTCTCTCGTTCATCGTTGCCAATAGCATTGTCGCCAGTCCAAACAAAGATGCAATTAACACCAGTATGCCTATGATCCTAAGCATGTTTTCGACATTGGCCATTAATTCCCAAAGCCTTGCCATGGCCACGCCTGGAAGCACCGCCATCAACCTGTCTCCCTCATAATTGTTGAGTTGACGCTGCAAACCGAAAGTTGCAAATTTATTGTTTAATCCAAGCAATACAGAGGTTATTTGTTTTGGTTGTAGTAGTTTTGGCGATGCGCCACTTAACGCTCTAGCCAATTGTCCAGGCGAGAGATGGATGGCTTCAATCGCTTCCAAACTCACATGAACTGTTTTATCAACAGGTGTGCCCGTTGGCGCTAAGACTCCAACAATGGTAAAAGGCGTTCTATCGTGCATTTGAAAACTGGTATTTCCTATACCGTGTGCGATGATTATTTCGTCCCCTAGCTGATAGCCAAGACGCTTCGCGACATCGGCGCCCAGCACTGTCTCAAACATACCATCGAAGGAGTCACCTTGTTGCAGTGATAGTGAGCGTTTATTACCGTATTTAAAATGCTCAAAGTAATTTTGATTTGTGCCTACGACACGATAGCCACGATGCGAATCGCCTAGCGAAATCGGTATTGTCCATGCAACGTTTTCATTGTTGTTAAGTACCTCAAGGCTTTCATACTTTATATTGTTGGTGGGGCTACCCATTCTAAAAACAGAATAGAGAAGCAAATTCAGTTCACCACTTGGTGCACCGACAATCAAATCAACACCGGATATCGTTCGATTGAAACTTTCTTTTGCTTGAGATCTGATGTACTCGACACTAATCAGAACACTGATACTAACTAACAGCGAAAGAAAGGTAAGGAAGACGGTTTTTTTGCGATTTAAAAGACTATTCCAAGCAATCTCTGCCAGCATTCTACTTTTCCATTTGTTCAGATTCTGATTGCCTATCGGGCGTATTTGCAGATAGTAAGGCGCTCATAGCGACCTTTTTCTTAAAATAACTTTTCAATACCTCATCATGACTGACAAATATCATGGTTGAGCCTTGTGATTCATTAACAGTAAGCAGCAGCTTCATAAACGCATCCCTTGCAGATGCATCCAATGCAGAAGTTGGCTCATCAACAAGTAACAAAGTAGGTGAATTTGCAAACGCACGAAGTATAGCAACGCGCTGTCGTTGACCAACACTTAATTCAGACACTTTTCGGTGCATCAACGTCGTGGATAATTGTAAACTATCCATCAGTGTTTCCACTCGCTCTTTAGTCTGTACACCGCCTTTCTCTTTGGTGCTAGCATTGCCAAAATAAGCCGCTAGTTTAATATTCTGTTCGATGTTCAAATATGGAATAAGATTAAACTGCTGAAAAACCACACCAATATTGTTTGCTCTAAATTGGTCTCTAGCGCGATTAGATAGCGCCGCTATATCAGTACCAAACAAATTAATTGAGCCGACTTGCGGCTGCAGAATCCCAGATAACAGATTCAATAGTGTTGATTTACCTGACCCGGAATTACCATATAGAAAAACCTGTTCGGCTTCACGCAGTTGCCAATCAGCGAATATAAAGCCGTCGTCTGGCCTTTTTTTATTGTAAGTGTGCACTACCCCTTTCATCTCAACTGCAAAGTTTGAGGATGGTTCAGTTACTGTATTCGGTAACATCTATCTATTCTCGTAGGTGAAATTAAGGGTGTAGGCTGTATTATAGTGCGACTTTTTAGGATTCATCACTTAGTGATATACTAGTTTACGAGTCACGAGTATTTTTGGTCTCATTTTTTGCCCTTACAGAGTAACGTGTTGTTTATATGCATCAATTAACAGTTTTCAAATCACTTCTCATGTTATGCATGATCACCATGTCACCGTTTTTACATGCGCAAACAGAGTATAGAGCAATCGAATGGATTGAATTAATGCCTGAAGATGACTTGGAAGCATTAATGAATCCTCCTGATTTTTTAGCATCCATTGAGGAAGGGAGTGCTCAAGACAATCTTGATAGTTTCAAACAGCAAACCGACGAAGACGAAACGGCAAAGCGATTTTACGAAGCCTTAAAGTCCACAGAAGTCATGCCCGAATTTGATAATGTGGATATTCGAATACCCGGATTTATCGTGCCGCTCGTTTCTGATGAAGAACAGCGAGTGACTGAGTTTTTCATTGTGCCTTATTTCGGCGCATGTTTGCATTTACCGCCACCGCCTCCAAACCAAATTATTTACGCGAAGGCGGCAGAAGGAGTAGTATTGTCAACTCTGTCAATGCCGTTCTGGTTCGAGGGTAATATAAGGATAGAATCTCACGGTAATGACCTAGGGGCATCGGCATACAGTATGACGGCTGACAATATTGAGCCTTACGACTCATAAAACATTGATGAAACAAAGACTATGAGAACATTCATAACCGCTATTACGTTACTATTCAGTGTTCAATGTGTTGCATGTCAACTTCACGGTTTGAACTTTGGAATTTTTGGCCAACAGTCGGGAAACAATCAATTTAGTCGAGCGATAAGACCTCCACAACTAGAATTCACTCATCCAAGTTCAATCACTGTTAAAACGTCCGAACAAAACTCTATCCGAGTTAGATATTATCAACCGAGCGCTTATGAAAATATAGAAGTATCGATTGTTCCGGGTACAGATATCCAACTTATTTCCGCCGAAAACGTTTCGCTGAACAAGTTGTTTGGTGCATTTGAGCTTAGTTTTGAAAGCATGTCATCCGGCGAACACCAAATCGAGTTGGCGATAAAAGGGTTAATGAACGGTCGGCCTTATTTTCAAGTACATAAGATGACTGTGCTTGCAGAATAAACACTTTGAAATATTTAACGAACTTGCCGTTGGCTGTTCGGTTTTATACGTCTAATTATCACAATACGGAGAACGTCGGCGTACGATTGGCGCCTTTCACACAATATGAAGAAAAAACTTCTCATAACCATAGGGTTTATTGTGTGTATCTTTATCGGTATTCAGTTAGGCAAAACCGCAAGGTTAATATTCCCTGTCATTCAAGATTATTTGGCATCGATTGAAGCCGTTTATACAACCTCTGATTTGACGTTTTACAGTGAAATATCTTCAATTGATTTATACAAGCTTACATGGGAAGAACTTCTCCCGTTTAAAGAACGTGAAGTATTGTCCGAATACCAGCAACGACAGCCAGAAAATGTCGATGAGTTCACCTCTCAACTGCTGAAATCATTAGAGGCAGCGTATGACGAGGACTATAAAGCGGCGGCTGTGTCAACAAATACAAACCCAGACATTGATGGTGCGAATGTGCGTATTTCTGGATTCATTGTGCCGTTAGATTTTCATGAGGACGGCACTATAAACAATATGTTCCTGGTACCGTATTTTGGCGCATGCATCCATTTCCCACCCCCACCACCCAATCAAATCCTCTACGCACAGTTAGAAAGTGGACTCGTAAACTTCAGTTTGGAACAAGCTTATGAATTAAAAGGCAGAATGTCACTTGGACTATTTGAAGATCCGGCCGGAACAGCAGCCTACATCATAAAAGTCGCAGAGATTAATGAATATTTTGACGAACCTGATGATTTTCGGCAACACTGATTAATTAGTACTAAGCAACGCCTTTGTTGTTGTCATTGACGACGGATGATTGTCTTCTTAGCGAAAGATTCTTCGTATGCCCATAGGCAATAAAAATTGAGCCAATAACGGTAAGCACTACTTCACCCACGTGACCAACCAAATCATGACCTAAAAATGCAGCGAACGTAATCAACGCTACCCCAAAAACAATAAAACCAATAATACTCCAATTTTTAAAACGGATATAACTAGACAACAGCGCAATAAAACTGATTGGAATAATTACGAAAATCAACAATTGATGAAAGTGCTCATCTGCAAAAAAACCCAATGCAGAAACTGCTGGTAGTATCAACACCAATATTGGTAAGAACAAACAGTGCACTAAACATAGAATAGATAAAAAGATGGCGGACTTATCGGCGACATCAGTCAACTTCTCTTGCATGGCTCTTCCTTAATCCGGCCTTCTATTATCTTTAGTCAGACCCTAGTTAAAAACAACACTATTATCGTCTGGAGATAGCATCTTTGCGCCCTGGGATTTATTCGAGATCCAGTTTGCATCCAGCTTTTCTAAGCTTGAAAACACATCGAAAATAGCAAATGTCATCGAGTCAACATTGTTGGTGCAACTAACGACGTAGTTGACCTCAATATCTTTATGGACTTCTTCGTGAGCGTGGTCATGGTCATGCTTATGGTGGTCATGGTCATGCTTATGGTGATTGTGGTCATCATTGTGGTGGTCGTGGTCATGGTCATGCTTGTGGTGATCGTGGTCATGCTTGTGGTGGTCATGATCATGCGTGTCGTGGTCATGGTCATGTTTAGCTGACGCCAGACCACTCGATTTTTCTACTTTCGAAAAGTCTGTAAACAACTCAGGAATACTCACATCAGAATTCGCCACCGTACAATTCCCGTCTATTGAAACGAGATTGGGTACATTGCCAACTTTTCCACTTAATGACTCAACCGCCTGCTTTTGCTCCATTGTCTCTGGAACATGTTCAAACCCTAAAACATCCGCTGCTGGCAGTACAAATTGAAGTTGCCAGTCATCACCGTCTTGGGCGATAAGCACTTTACCCTGACCATGAACATGCGCATGCTGCGAATACACCTGAGTGGATAACAATATCAAACAAATAGTGATCAATGCTTTTAAATTCATTCTTTTCATCTTTTGTAAATTTGAACACCCTACCAATTTAAGTGTAATAATATACCAGTTTTGCAGTTTCAAACACACTGATTTGAAAACTATTACACGCTTATGCTTTTGGCCAGTTCGATAAAATCACTAAAGAATTTAATCTGCTTTTCTCCGTGTCTAACACCTACGTGAATTTGTTTGTGAATGCCTTTTTTACTGAACGTTAATGCCCTAATGTCGAGCGATTCTGCGTATTCATCAATCAGCCAACCAGGCAAAGCGCACACTCCTCGACCGGCAGCGACCATTTGCATCATTATTTCAGTTGTTTCAATCACTTTATGTTTCTTGACACTGCATTTTGCAGGATTTAAAAACTGGCTAAAGATGTCCAACCGCAAAGGTTCAACCGGGTAACTAAATAGCGTTTCTCCTGCTAGCTGTTCTGGCTCAACTTTATGGAATTGGGCGAGATGATGTGAACCGGACACAACAAGCATGTGTTCATAATCAAAAACAGGAATAAACTCAACCTTGGGTTTATACACTGGATCAGGAGTAATCAGAATATCAATCTCGTAATTGTGCAATGCTGCCATTCCGCCGAATGTAAACTCCTGTTTAACATCAATATCAACTGTCGACCATCTCTCAAGAAATGGTTCAATAACCCTTAGAAGCCATTGATAACAAGGATGGCATTCCATACCTATTCGAAGTGAGCCTAACTGTCCTTTTGCCATCTGCCCAATAATACGCTCGGTGTGAGCAAATTGCGGTAACACTCTTTCAGCCAGTTTTAGCATGTGCTCCCCAGCCGATGTCAACCTTAAGGTTCGTCCCTCTTTGATCCAAATCTCGGTAGCAATTTGCCCCTCTAGTTTTTTGATACTATGACTTAATGCGGATTGAGACAAGTGAAGTGAGTCTGCTGCGTTGGTTAGCGTTCCGTGCTTTTTTATCGCTGCGAGTATTTCTAAATGGACACGTTCTAACATAAGATCTCGTCGGTCAGCTTAGTGATAAATTATGAATTTATTTCATAGAATGATGTGAAATTATCATTATTTTTCTTTAATTCCCATCTTTATAATCTTTTTTAGACGTCTATCCATCCAAACGAATTAGGTGTGGATGAATATGTTCACAATGATTACCGCTTACAAGCAAACAGATTAAGAGACGACCATGAAACAAGAGTTCACGTTTACCATCAATCGAATCTGTTTCGATGAAAATTATCATCCAGCAGACAATACGCGACTCACCACCAATTTTGCGAATCTTGCCAGAGGCGAGAAGCGACAAGAAAATCTGCGAAACGCTTTAAGAATGATCGATAACCGGTTTAATGCGCTAGCACATTGGGATAATCCAAATGCTGACCGTTATTCTCTGCAATTGGAAATAGTTTCGGTTGATATTGACGTTGAAGGAAACGGAACAACTTTTCCTACTATTGAAGTATTAAAAACCAATATTTTGGACAACAAAACAAACAAACTCACTGAAGGTATTGTAGGGAACAATTTCTCGTCCTATGTTCGGGACTACGATTTTAGCGTGTTGTTGCAAGCGCACAATAAAAGGCAGAAATCGTTTAGTATTCCGGATAATTTTGGAGAGCTACATGGAAAACTATTCCAAGCCTTCCTGCACTCAAAATGCTTTACCGAGAATTTTAGCAAACCGCCGGTAATCTGCTTGAGTGTGTCTGATACTAAAACATATCATCAAACAGAAAACCATCACCCAACACTTGGTATTGAATACAAAGCCAGCGAGTCTTCTTTAACAGAACAGTATTTCAAAAAGATGGGGCTGCAAGTGCGTTACTTCATGCCCCAAAACAGTGTAGCGCCTTTCGCTTTTTACCATGTTGGTGACCTGCTTAACGACTACACAAATCTAGAGCTGATAAGCACGATTAGTACAATGGAAACTTTTCAAAAAATCTATCGCCCTGAGATATACAATGCGCACTCTGCTGCTGGTAAACGTTATCGACCAAACTTAAGACAGAAAGACCACTCCCTAACGCAGATTGTTTATGATCGTGATGAGCGCAACCACTTAGCGATTGAACAAGGAAGATTTGCCGAAGAGCACTTCATTAAGCCGTACCGAACCATCTTAAGGGAATGGACATCTAGTTCTTCTCTTTAATTTTTTACAACCCTATTTTGTCTTTTTAGAGGCCTTAATCATGCAAACGTTATTACCCACATCTACGGCAGGTAGCTTGCCAAAACCCTCTTGGCTTGCTCGTCCTGAAACACTTTGGTCACCTTGGAAGCTTCAAGATGATGAGTTATATGAAGGCAAACGTGACGCCTTGCTATTGTCATTACGCGAACAGCGACAAGCGGGAATTGATATCGTCAGTGACGGCGAGCAAACACGCCAGCACTTTGTGACGACTTTTATCGAGCATCTCAGTGGCGTCGATTTTCAACAGAAAAAAACAGTAAGAATTCGAAATCGGTATGACGCAAGCGTGCCTACAGTGTTGAGTGAAGTAGCGCGTACAAAACCTGTTTTTGTCGATGATGCTAAATTCTTACGTCAACAAACAAAACAACCCATAAAGTGGGCACTGCCTGGGCCTATGACCATGATTGATACACTCTATGATGCACATTATAAAAGCAGAGAAAAGCTTGCGTGGGAATTTGCATCCATACTCAATCAAGAGGCAAAAGAACTTGAAGCGGCAGGTGTTGATATCATCCAGTTTGACGAACCTGCTTATAATGTGTTTTTCGATGAGGTTAACGATTGGGGTATAGCTGCACTAGAAAGGGCTATCGAAGGACTAAAGTGCCAAACATGCGTTCATATTTGTTATGGATACGGGATTAAAGCCAACACTGCTTGGAAGAAAACACTTGGATCAGAGTGGAGGCAATACGAAGCAATTTTTCCAAAACTACAGAGATCTAACATCGATATGGTGTCGTTGGAATGCCAAAATTCGCGCGTTCCCATGGAACTTATTGGGCTCATTAGAGGAAAAAAAGTGATGGTGGGTGCTATAGATGTGGCGACAAATGCGATAGAGACACCTAAAGAAGTGGCGGACACTTTGAGAAAAGCTCTACAATTCGTTGATGCTGATAAGCTCTATCCTTGCACAAATTGCGGCATGGCACCCTTGTCGAAAAACATTGCAAACGCTAAATTGTCGGCTCTCCATTTAGGCGCTGAAATCATCCGCGAAGAGCTAAGAAATAGCTAATGAAGGCGTTGAGGTTAATATATTGAAAATGACAAATGTTCACTTCTTGAGATGCACTATCGACCAAATGGCATGTTGCTGATGATACGGTTACATGATATCAATTCATTCTTTTCGTAATAGCGATCATTTGATCCTTTGAAGTGTGAAACAAATTTAATGGCGAATGAAGTTGAATCAAAACTTAAGAGATTTGAAATAAAAGTATTGCTTTTGCAGATCAGGGACAACCCAAGCGTAAGAAAAGAAGAGTTTGACAGCTTTGTATCATTTTCAAAGGTGTCACCTGAGCAAATGACAATACTAAATGTCTTTGATACCCCCGAGTTTACACCTCAGGTCATAGATGACTACGATGCATTAATTGTTGGAGGTGCCAGTGAAGCCAGCGTGCTAGAGCCGCAGAACTATCCATTTGTTCCGCATTGTGTAGAAATGCTCAAGTACTGCCATCAAATAGGCAAACCTGTCTTCGCGTCATGCTTTGGCTTCCAATTGGCCGTGCTGGCATTGGGCGGTTCAATTGTCAGAGATTTAAAAGATTTCGAAACGGGCTCTATTCCAATAACGTTAACGAAAGCGGCTGCCTCAGACCCAATCTTTGCTGACACGCCCAATCCTTTTTATGCTGTGAGTGTGCATCGCGAACGCGCACCACAGCTTCCTGATAATTGTGAATTACTCGCCTATACAGACAAATGTCCACATGCATTCAAAGTGAAAGATGCGCCATTTTGGGCATTTCAATTCCATCCAGAAGTGGATAAAGCGGTCTTAGTTGAACGACTAGGACAGTTCAAAGAGCAGTACACGCAAAATGAAGCACATTTTAAAGAGATAACTGAGAATGCTGAAGAGACACCGTTTTCGAACGCACTTTGTGCAAACTTTTTTGATTTATTTGATAATTAAACTATTCGCAGAATTTTTAGCAAATACTGCTGAAAACAAACTTTTGGCTTAATTTAGCCTCTCCTCTACTTGCTCTTTTGTCGGAGGATGGCAGCCGATTTTTTCAACATTCATTGTGGCTGCCATTACACCAAACTTCAAAGCACTTTTAAGTCGTTCAGTATCTCGGTTCCCGGGAGAATAATCATCTCTCAACATTTTCGACAACATTGCGGAGAAAAAAGTATCGCCAGCACCAACAGTATCGCCAAAGGCACGAGGAGGAAAACTGCCTTCTGAATATCTAGTTCTTCCGCTAGTAGTCGAACACCTCCACTGCCCATTGTAAGAATAACAATGCCATTTGTCGTGGAACGCTGAAGTTCAAGCGCATGCATTTCAGGAGCTTGATTCAATCCCATCAACTCAAGGTCCTCATCACTCACTTTCACGATATCTGCTAGCGCCACTATCTGTTTAACAGCGTCGATGTAACTGGCATGATTTAATTCAACGCCTTTGCGTATATTAATATCAATACTTATGAGAACCCCTCGTGCTTTAAGTGTTTTAATCACGGGGCTTAAAATCGGTAGCATCTTTGGTACTAGTGCCAACGAACCAGTGTGAAACAGTTCGACGTCGTTAGGTACGTTTTCCAATAAATCTTCTGTGGTTACATCCAAATCAGCAACGCCCTCTCGATATAACTGATAGTCGGGCTGGCCATTCGAATCCTTATACACGAGTGCAAGCGATGTTACTTTGGGTGATCGATTGCCGTTGGGAATTTTGATACTCTCATTACAAGCCATCTTGTATATTTGGCCTCCCATTTCATCATTTGAAATAGGCGATAAGTAAGACGTATTCAGCCCTTGCCGCGCAAAACTCCTAGCGACATTAAATGGTGATCCGCCAACAAATGGAAGATACTCACCTGATGGTTGCTGTATTAAATCTATAAGCGCCTCACCAAAGACGCCAACACTAATTGCCCTCATAATCTCTTTCCAACCAATTATTACAATACTGTCCGTACTCTATCACTTCATGAGAACCAAACAGGAATAAACATACAAAATGCTATCATTGCAAAAAAGAAACCAACCAAGACTATGATATCCCGCATTGTTAGAATTGAATGAAATGTCAATGAAACTTGCTTTTCCGCCTCGGTGTTTGTTACTGGCAATACCATTAACGCCGTATAAGCTACAACAACAGCAACAACAAACCCAATAAAGTTCCACCAAAACCAAAAGACTTCAGGAAAACCGAGCCATAGAATACCATTGCCTAAAACTCCTGAAATGATGCCAATATTGACATGACGACCACTGAGTCTTTTATCGATAACAGCCAGTAAAAACACAGCGAGAATTGGTCCGTAGAACATTGAACCCACCTTATTGATAGCTTCAATGATTGTAGGGGCAATATTGCCGGCAAAAAGTGATAGAACTAACGTCAATGCTCCCCATATCAACCCAACTACTTTCGCCGCAGTCATATACTTCTCGGATGAAAGTTCCTTCTCAGTAACCCTACAATAGTCCTCTATACTTACCGCAGCGAGTGAATTGATGGCCGAACTCAAAGAGGACATTGCGGCCGCAAGAATGGCGACAACTAAAATCCCAATAAGTCCATGAGGAAGATAAACCAAAATAAAAATAGGAATTAACCAGTCTGCACTTTTTTCTGATACCTTGGCCATGAACTCGGTATTCTGCAGTGCGAGCGTGCCGATAATTAGACCCGAAAAACAGTAGAGGAGAGTGATAGGGAATCGCACGACGCCATTCGCAATAAGCATCTTTTTAAGGTCGCCTTCGTTTCTTGATGCTAGTGCTCTTTGCGCCTGCGTTTGGTCACATCCATAATACGACGCATATAAAACAAGCCCGCCAAACACCATTGGCAAAAATCCAAAACTATCACCACTAAAACCAAATGAACCAAAATCAATAGCGGTCAATCGCTCTTTGGGCGCTTCCGCCATCAAGACGTCAATTCCGCCGAGATGATAAAGTCCAAATCCAATGCACGCGATAGTACCAAGAACAATAATGACCATCTGGATTGCGTCGCCATAGACCACAGCCTTCATACCACCTTGCAGCGAATACAGCACTGTAATGACACCAGTAAGTACGATAGCCTGCCATGCTTGAATGCCCATAGTACCTTGCAATATAAGCGATACCGCATAAATCATGATGCCTGTGGCAAAAGCCCGACTAAATTGAAATACGACACTGATCAAGATTCTTGTTGACCGTCCAAATCGCATCTCAAGATAATCGTAAATACTTACCACGCCAGATTTGTAGAGCGTTGGCAAGATAGTACCCATAACCAAAATCATTGCCAATGGGACGCCTAATTCATAAGACAGCCACTGCATTCCCCCACCTTCTCGCAATCCTACAAAAGCTGGGGCAGAAACAAAGCTAATTGCTGACAGTTGAGTGGCCATGACTGAGAGCGTCAATGGTTTCCAACCAAGAGAACGTCCACCTAGAAAATAGTCGTCTTTTGTTTCCTGGTTGCGAAGCGCAAATCCCATGTACAACAAAACAGCTAAATAAATAATGACTACCGCGTAATCGATATAATTCATGAAATGATAGTGGCCTTATTAGATTCAGGAGTTGGTCGGTGGGACTGTTTACCATAAGATTAGCACTTTATATCCAAAGCGTTGCTGCTAAAAATCAAATCTCGAGGTTGGCTTGATTCTTATTTAAAGAATTGAACTGCCAGACCAGAACTGTTCGCCATGGCAGAGGAAAATGAGTCCTGGATGCAGCTGCTTATCTGGAATTTATTTATAGCATGCCGCAGCTAGCGGCATTGAGAAATGAACGGCATTGCAGCAGCTCTAACGAACTTGACTAATCATGTAATCAACGGCGTCTTTGACTTGTTGATCTGAAAGTTCTGGATTACCACCGCGAGCTGGCATGTCTCCCCAGCCTTCTAATGCGTGCTGGTAAATTTCATCCATTGTGCGTTTTTCTAGGCGTTTATTCCACGCTACTGCATCACCAAATTTTGGTGAACCAGCAAGACCAACAGAATGACAAACTCGACAGGTGTCTTCCCAGACTTGCATGCCAACATGAGGTTCTTTTTCAATTTGAGGTTGAATCTCTGCCACTTGCTCCTTTTCAGACTCAGCGCACGCGAATAGCGTGCCTGAGACGAAAAACACAGCCAACCACTTTGTGGTTTTGTGCATAAATTTAACCACCTACTGGTACACGAATAACAACACCGCCCATTACATCACCGATTTCAAAATCAGTTTTAGGCGTATCAACGTGATCGTTGTGACAGCTTGTGCAAGCTGGAGATACTGCAACGTCCGGGTATACCGCCGTGAAGTAAGACACATCACCTAGTTTTTCAGTGCCATAGAAGTTTTGCCCTGGGTTATCAATAATAAACTGTAACCCTTCTTCTTCCATTGGCGTTTTTGGTGCATTTTGTTTGTTGATTGGCCATAGGGATTGCAGTGAATAAGTGAAATCATCAGTGACTTCAGCAACACCTTCTGCGCCAAGGCGGAACATTTGTGCAGGTAATGGCGCACCCATTTCGTTGTCTTCCCAATGTTCAGTTGGCTTTATAAAATCACCTTTATTCGGCCCTAAACGTTGCACGATCAATTTCGTATAGTTAGTTCTGTCTGAATTCATAACTGCAAATAATGAATCAGTGAATATCTCAGGCTTGATTCCTGGTGCTGCTTGCTCACCACTTCCGCAGCCGTATACACTCAGTCCACCAACTGCAATTGCCGATACTAACGCTATAGCTTTAAGTTTCATGTGGTTGTTTCTCCTAATCTTTTTTAAGTCTATCCAAGGCCATCTGTGTACTTGGAATATGGTTAATTGGCTGCCCTTTAAAGTTGTTGTGTATTAGTTCAAAAGACGCTAGAGCATCCGTTGAGAATTCGAGACCATGACAATTCATGCAAACAGGTCGCAGCATTTTTTCGTTCGGCCTAAGCGTTGCATTTTGATTGTGTTGCACGACGACTGTGTTTTGCCCTAAGACTTCCATTTCGATTCTAGGCATATGACAACTCGCACAGCTGACACCTTCTTCGATAGGTAAGTGACCTTGTTTGACCTGTTGCCATGTTTCGCCATGAGGCGAATCGTTAAACGCAACGCTGTGCTCGTCCTGATGACAGCTCAAACAAGCATCGACAGCGGCTTCAACTCGATTGACAGAATGCGGGTTGTGGCAACTGTTACAAGAGAGTTCAGTGTCTGCGTGTTTAGCATCGAATGCCAAGCGTCCATGCGCTTCCATGGATATAGCAGGCGTCATCGCAGGTAATCCCATCGCTAGGCGCATACCGTGTTTGCCTTGCGAAAATTGCGTGACTTGTGTGTCGTGACAAGTTTCGCAGGTTTCCATAGTAGGCTTGTCTTGCCACGACTGAGCATCTCCATGACACTCCTGACAACCAATATTACTATTGGCATGCCCCGATTCTGCCCAAAGCACAAACGCATCTTGGCTTTCAGTTGACTCAGGATAGTCCAAAGGCGCTAACGTTTCCGGGAGGTTTTTATTCTTTTGCAAGAATTCAGCAACTTCAACCGCAAGCATTTTGCCTTCAGGCTTCAACCAAGGCTCCCCAGCATGCTGCACAAGAAAGTCTTCGTAGAGCGCGCGATTATCATGGAAATTGTGACAACCTGAAGATGCGCACGTCTCAAATCCCATCCCTTCATGCGATACTCTATCCTCTGCAATATCTTCATGACAGTGAAAACAAAAGTCTTCTGGCAGCGTAACACCCATGGGATGAGCAATATCCTCGTTATGCTCAACATGACATGCAACACAGTAACGCGCGTCTACCTTTTCAAGTACGCCGACGTTTCTGGGGTCTGTAAATTTGCTTTTAGGATGAGAATCTTGTGATTCTTTAAGCTCAGCCGCGTGGCACGATACACAGGCTTCTTGCATGCCATCATCCCCTTCAAAGCCATTGCCATGACATGCGTCGCATTCCATTTCAATTTGAAAGTGCCCATGCGTGGTTTGCCCGATGAGAAAGTCTGGCTTGTCTTCATTTACGAATAATTGAGCGCCTAGGTATCCAGACAGTCCAAATACAAGCACTATCCAAATCTTCCATTTCCAAGCGTTAAACAACTGCATCCTTCAGTACCTCAAAAATAATAAACTTTCAGAATGTGAAAAGCCAAAAGCACGGGGAGTGGCCAAAATACGATAATGTGCGCACTTACCAAATATCTCTTAAATCGTTTTATCGTTGTGGTAGCGTAGTAGCCTTCAACTGATGACATTGCCGCTGAAATTCCCCCGACAAGCGCAATCAATAGAAAATTAATGATTAGCCACCGATTTATACCATCACCCAATGAAATCCCTGTGTGCGCAAACAATATAAAAAGCGCAAGGGAAGTCACCGCTAGATGAATAACTCGCCAAACGTCAAATCCTAACAAGGTAAACTTTTTCCAGCGCTTTCGAAGGCTCAAAAATACGGTGAGAGCGGTCAAACCCAGCATGGTGAAACCGGTCGTTTGCCGAGCAAAGCTATCTGTCCAAAGCCACGTTAAACCGGGTTCAATAACAGAGACCGCCGGCGAAATCTTAGGCATTAAGAGAACTACAAGCGATAAAATGAAAGCAATGATCCCAAACGCTAAAAGCGATTTTTTGACAGGAACTTTCTCAACAGGCTTTTCAGCTAGTTCCTGTAACAGTGGCTTGCAGGTACCACACATTGTGCCCGCACCGGTTTCTTGTTGTACGGACTCGATTGAGTTTTCGCATGCTTTCATGCACTGCTTAATTGTCCCAAGATCGACTTGATGACAATTACAAATAAGGGTGCTGGCTGGAAGGTCGGTTATACTTGCCTCATCATTACTAAACAAACTGCCCTCTCGAGCGAAGCGCCATTTGTCCCACGGCCATAGATACTTGTTTGTTTCAACGGCTTGTTGCAGCTGTTTTGTATGGGCGTAATCACCTATGCACACAGCGCCTATAATTTTATTACCACGAAGAAATATACGGCGATAAACATCACCTTTGTCATAGATAACGCTATTACCAATCTGATATGAAAATTCGTCTGTTACGGTGCCGATAGATAATACTGAGCAACCTACCACTTTAAGTTCAGTAGCATTGACGGCACCTGTATATACTTTGTCCTTGCCGGTGAGATTTGCGGCCAGAACATTTGCCTGTGCTAGGCCGGGCGCAACAATCCCCCAAACTTGATTATTAAAATCTGCGCACTCGCCAATCGCATAGATATTGCGATGGCTTGTTTGTAGCTTTTCATCAATTTGTATACCTTTTCTGATGTTTAATCTGGCCTCGCTCGCGAGCTCTGTTGCCGGTGATATCCCGGTTGCGAAAATCACTGTGTCGCATTCAATATCGCCTAGTTCGCTGAGCGTTATTCCTGTTACTTTGTCATTACCATTTATGGATTTCAGCGATTGATTTAGGATAAATTCAATTCCTAGCGACTCAGCAAATTCTTGAAGCCGTTTAGCGCCCGCTTCATCGAGTTGGCGATTCATGATATTAGCCGTGTGCTGCACAACCGTAACATTCGTTGAATGCCGAAGCATTGCTCTCGCTGTTTCTAATCCTAGCAATCCGCCGCCGATAATAACGGAATGTCTGGATTTGACTTGTCTTGCGAACAATTCCGTTGTGTCTTTCATATCGCGGAATTTGTACACGCCGTTTTTTTCTACACCTTGAATATTCGGGATGTAAGGTCTAGAGCCAGTCGCGATTACCAATTTGTCATAGTTATGCACTTGGCCGTATTGATCAGTGACAGTTTGGGCATCAGGATTAATGTCCGTGATCCGGCAATGTAAATATTCGACTAAGTTTTGATGCGGTGAAATGCTATTTTGAATATCGGAAAATGACGCGTCTCCGCTTAAAAAAGACGAAAGCATCACTCGGTTATATGGCGCAACGGCCTCTTCACCAAACACTTGTATGCGGCCCTTCCAGCCGGATTTGATCAATTGATTAATGAAATGAACACCAACAGGACCGTTTCCAATAACGATCAATGTCGGAGCATCCAATACCTGCGTCACACTAATTGTGTTAGAGAATTGCTCGGCACCCATAATTCATACCATGAAAATTCATTTTACATTCAGCATTTGACTGCTGTGCTTCGTATTCGGCGTGTCGTTTGTTGTGTCGTATTATTTGTAACTTATTACTTGTGTCGTTGTGTCCAGCCGAAATGGCCGATTGTCTCGTTTTCGCGAAGTAGTGAGACAAACTACTGTTATTGTTTTGAAAGCAATTTAGCAATATGCAAGCCAACTTTATTTATCATATATATCAATTACTTAAATTTACATATTTGTTTTAGATCAATATTTATGCGCTGTGTGAGTGCGGTTGTTGCACTATATTATTCGTTTTTTTGGTGGTATTTATAAGATAAAACTGAATGCTCAATAATTGTGCGAAAGTTTCTATTCATCATTGTGCTCATGACGAATATTTTCGACTATTGCTTACAACAAAATTACATGCACTATTTTTTGCTTTACTGAGATATTGGTATTGCACCAACTTAGAATCACTGTTGCGATTATCTGTAAATTAATTGTGATAATATGATGTAGTGAGCGTCACGCCTAATGACAAAATGTCTAGTTCAGGTTAGTTAGGCGTAAAGCTCAAGAAGCTGTCAGAAAAGATGTCTTGCATGTTGGCACCGGCGAGAAAGCACTGTTTCTTTAACTTTTTAACAAAGTTTTCGCCGCCGCAGATATATACGCGATAGCCCTTTAATTGTGTATAATCGCTGCGGATATGTTCATAAATGTCGGCTTGTTTAATATCCGCGTCTGTTGACTGTAAGGCAACACGTTCAAAACTAAAGTTACTATTCTCATCAGATAGCGTTTTTAGCTCATCAACGTAATAAAAATCATCCGAGGTTTTCGCCGCGATAATCAGATGAATGTTACCTTGATGCTGTTGTAAAAGTGCGTCTCGGATAATACCGTGCATCGGAGCTAGTCCTGTCCCGCTTGCAAGCATCAGTAAATTCGATGGTGCGTCGGTAGGTGTATAAAAACACGTGCCTGACGGCCCTTGAAGTATCAACTCAGAACCAATGCTAGCTGCAGAATAAATCCAGTTGCTGAACTGTCCATTCGGATATCGTCTGATATGAAATTCAAGATATTTGTCTGTACCGCTAACGCTTGCTATCGAATAACTTCGCATAAGTTTCGCGTCGTTCTGAAGCGATACATACTGGCCAGCGCGGTAATTTACGTCTGACTGTAACCGAACCCTGATAACTGCATCATTGAGCGAAGTTTTTTCAACGATAGTCGCTTTATGAGATTCAATAGCACCGTCTGCGGATTGCACTTCTATGTCTGTAGAAGGCACCACACAGCAGCTTTTAAAAGCACCAATGGCTTTTTGAGAATCCGACAATCCCGACGTAGCGTTTGCGGGAAGCGCCACTTCCTTTGCAATTAAGAGACAAGACTGACAAACGCCAGCCCTACACCCATTTGCAATCTCATGCCCATTGCGTAGCAATGCGTCTAGGACAGTCTCATCGTCTTGTGTATCAAAGGTTGATTCACCGAATGTAATACTGGGCATTTGATTAGGCCATCGTAGTTATAGTTTAGACGTTAAGCACGTCATCTTTGACAGACAAACACACTTCAACGATAGAATTGATGATGTCTTCAGAAACATTTAACTCTTTTAATGTTGCTACTAGATTTTCAGCAACTGCATTGAAATGCTCTTCAGTAAGGTTCATTCCTTTGTGTGCTTCGCGCATATCTTTGCCTGTGTAGTCATTTGGTCCACCAAATGCCATCGTCAAAAACGCTTTTTGTTTAGCGCGTTGACCATCCATATCCACCGTATCAAAAAAGTCACTAATTCTGTCATCAACAAGAACTTTTCGGTAAAAAATATCAACAGCAGCGTCTACTGCGCCTGCTCCTCCAATTTGCTCATATATAGACATATGATAATTCTCCATTTTAATTGTAATAAGGGTATGTTGATCTTTGCATTAACAAAGCACTTCATCCCCTATATCAAAATTGATGCCATGCATCGAAAAATCGGATGTAATACTTGCGTATCATATCCAAACTCGCTCTCAATATTTTTTATATCTATGAATTATAGGCGTTTTTATTTTTTTGACGTTGTAACGGCAATTTAATTATCAGAATTTTTCATATGAACATAGCGATATGTTTTATTAACATCTTCTAGAGGCGCGCACTTATGCAGTGCAAAAATGATTTAATTAGGGCGTTTACAATCGTGGTTCGTGTAAATTGCAACGTATCCTTTTGTACAACGAGGATTGACGACACGCGCGATGATTCGTCAATAAAACGTTTTAACGTTTACGGTAAATTATCACCATAGCGTTCAAGCAACCTTGGTTTTAACGCTTCATATTCTTCATGCAGTTGCTGTTTCGCATTTTCAAAAGCCGAGGGCAAATCTCGTGCACTTTCGATCCCACCGTCACGCTCGATGGATCGCAAAAAACTCTCGAAATCTTTACCCGCATGATGATACCCACCATGGGCTAATACGTATCTCGCTACAAGTTTGCCGCAACTTCGACATTGTACAAATACCTTTTGACTTTCGTCGCGCACCAGAATGTTCCGTAAGTCGCGAGAACCGCAACTATTGCACTGCTGAATTTTGATTTCCATAATGTTTCACCTTTTGCCCTATGCTTTTCGCTTGAGCGAAGTAGCGATTAAGCGGAGGAATGTTTGCATGTAAAAGCGTGCGAGCGCATCCACTTCGTGTCGAGAACCCCGCTCGCCCGAGCGAACATGGATGTTGCACAGCGTCTTTTACATGTAAACATGTCCGCAGCTACCCGCATCGCTTCCTCGAACAGCATAAATCTTTTGCACAACATCATAACCGCCATCCCAACTCATGAATCAAAAAAACCTTTATAATAAGCCTAGAATCGACATAGCCCATTGCCAATACCAATTACCAAACAGTACCACCATTAAAAATCCAACTAGGGTAATAATACCGCCCGTGACTATCATATCTCTTGTGTTTATCGCGCGAGAGCTAAACGCAATGGCATTGGGGGGCGTGGTAACGGGTAACGCCATCGCCATAGAGCACATCATTGCCAGTGCAATCACTAAAGTAAGAATAAAGCTATTGTCCATTTGTAAAGACATCACCAAGGGAATAACCAAACCCGCGGTTGCCGTGTTACTCATTATTGTTGACATGACACCCGCGATCACTGCGGCGAGAATAATCAATACAGTTGGTGATTGATCTAGAGGTAGCGCATTAACAAGGACCGCACCCAGTCCACTAATGTTTAAAGCAACACCGAGCGCCAAACCACCAGAAATTATATATAAGATATCCCATGGTAAATTTCGAAAATCTGCAGTACCTAGCAGTCTTAACCAGAAACAGGCAATAATAGGAAACAGTGCAACCGTGCCGGTTTTCAACTGAAGTGCATTTCCAAAAAACCACCCCAGAGCAGTAATCATAAATATGCTGATGGCAGCTACGTGCTTTATGCCAAATGTCGACGTTTCTCTAACTTTGATTTCAAGCGTAATACCATTGGGCGGATAGAGTGTCAGCAGCAAGCGCCACAGAAATAGTAGAAATAAAACTAGGAACGGCAATGTGAATACAATCCACTGAGCGAAGCTGATTTGCAAACCTTTTTGGCCTAAATAAGATAGTGCTATCGCATTTGGCGGTGTTCCGATAGGTGTTCCGATGCCGCCAATATTGCAAGCAAATGGAATTGCCAAAATCAATGCCGTTCTAAACGCATGGTTTTCTGGCATATTTCTCAATAACGGAAAAACAATGGTTAACATCATCGCTGTCGTAGCGGTATTGCTGATCCACATTGACAAAAACGAACAAGCTAAAATTATTCCCAGCAGCGTTGCTTCTGGTTTGCCCTTTGTTTTCCGTAAAATTGTCTGTGCAAACTTTAGGTCTAACCCGTATTTTTGCATTAACGATGAAAGTACAAATCCACCTATAAACAATAGAATGATGTTGGAGAAAAAAGAGCCATAAAATACCGTCTCCTTCAGGTCGGCTTGCTCGAGATTCAATGCGGGTAACAACCATACTATTTCAAGCGCAAGAATCAGAAAGCTAACAACAAATAGCGGCACCCATTCGAAGACCCAGAGCACAGCGGAAATTAGCAATATAAACGTCGTTATTTGCTGTGCTTTGTCTAGACCTAATCCATTCAATCCAATTAGTTCGCAATACGCAATCGAGATGAATAAGAGCACTGTTGCTAAAACAGTTTTGCGGTTAAGTGTCTGATGATTAATATGCAACATGGTAAGTCCATTTAGGCCAATTCGAGCCAAACCAAGATTAACCGAAGAAACATCGGTTCTATAACATCAAGAAAATTAGGTGGATAAGATCAGTTTATACTCTTTCCGAAAGTAAACTACTGCGCTGGATCATAATAAATCCAATTTTCGAGCAATGCTGTTTGTTTAAGCTAGCTATCTAGCTGCGGCATGCTGACATTTAAAAGACGCTTTGCACCGTCCCAGGGCGCTTGGGCTCGTGTATCCATGCACGAGCACACTTTTCATTGTCAACATCCCTCCGCTAGGCGCATTAACGCTTAAACGAAAAGCATTAGTGGAGAACTGCAATGCAATAACTAGGTGTGTGGTTTATTGTTTTTTGAGGTTAAGCAAATACGCGATGGGGACATCTTGAAAAGTCAATTCATCTGATGTGACATTGCAAGCTGATTGGTTTTCTAAAAATCTGCGTATTTTGTCGAAGCTTTGCGTCGACGCCACTTGTTGAGACAAGCGCTCGCTGTAAAGACGCAGATTCTGCTCAACTTGCTGCAAATAGCTAGTGACCTGCTGTGGCTGTTCACTGGCATGCAATGCCTGATGAATTTTATTACCAATGAGCTTTATATCATCAGCCTGCTCTTTGGGACTGTGATCTAATTGATACATCAATCTATTCAGACTGTGCCTTCGAATCATGGCAATATCACCAGACTGTACTTTTTTAGGTAGCTTAAAAATCTTGTCACTACTTATGGTTCTGTGAGCCGCTATAGATATCTTTGACTGCTTGGTGATAATTGAATCAGGATGATGACACATTAATGCCGCCTCACCGTCTGTTTTGAGCACTCGTAACAGTTCTAACGATGCCTTTTTAGGATCGGCATACTCAAAACCAAACATACTAAAGACTCGGTCAACCATGCCATCTTCGATATCAAGACGCGTAAAATTAGCTTTCTGCCACTCAACATTGGCGCCGGCGTTTGCTAACGGTTTTACGTTTGCATAATCAACATTTATCCATCTGTGGAATTTGGTTGCTGGACTCTGCGTAATGAGCAGATTTAAGAGCGCACCGCTACCGCTGCCCAAATCTACAATGGTGTCTTCTGCGCCGATGCTTGAAAAGGCTTCCAGCCATGTTTTGGAGACGACTGAGTATGGACCGTCCCCATCGCCGTACTCGCTTGCAAAGCTATTCGATGTCGTTTGATACTGCCAATAATCATCCCATACTTTACTTGATTGCATATATGTTTTTAGCGCCTACGTAGTGTTTAACGTTAGAGTTTTTTAGTATAAAGAGTATACATTGTAACATTAGCCTAAAGCTACGCTTCGCTGATTTACCTCGTATGCCTTCCAGGTTTTGTTCAACCCACAAGTCAGAATGCAACTACTGTGCTTAAGCACAATGACAAACGTCGCTTTTCTCCTAGAAACTGCGTTAGATCAACAAAAAACTCACCGCGAGAAATGTCACTTCTAAATATTGACCTAGAACAATTTCCTCATACTTTAGGTGAATATAATCATTATTAGTTTAATGAATACACGGAGTATACTCTTATGGCAATATCAACTGAAAAACGTAACATCGCTCCACCGAATCTAGAGAAATATGGCATCACTGGCACCAAAGAAATAGTCTACAACCCCTCCTATGATGAGCTATTTGCGGCAGAAACCGATCCAAACTTGGAGGGTTTTGAACGCGGTGTCGTTACTGAAAATGGAACCGTTGCTGTGAGAACAGGTATATTCACTGGCCGCTCTCCGAAAGATAAATACATTGTTTATGATGATACAAGTAAAGAAAACCTTTGGTGGGACAGCTCAGGCTCACACAATGACAACAAACCAGTCTCTAAAGAAATTTGGGATGAGCTCAAGGTTAAAGTGTCTAACCAGTTATCAAACAAGAAGCTTTATGTTGTCGATACTTTTTGCGGTGCCAATCCTAAAGTGCGGATGAAGGTGAGATTTATTGTTGAAGTGGCGTGGCAAGCTCACTTTGTAACTAATATGTTTCTGCGACCTACAGACGAAGAACTTACTACCTACGGTGAACCTGATTTTGTAGTGATGAATGGTTCGAAAACCACTAATGAAAATTGGGAAAAACACGGTTTGAATTCCGAAGTTTTTACTATTTTTAATATGACCGAAAAAATGCAAATTATCGGTGGCACTTGGTATGGCGGTGAAATGAAAAAAGGTATGTTCGCTATGATGAACTACTATCTTCCCCTAAATCATATGCCGTCTATGCACTGTTCCGCCAATATGGGAGAAAAAGACGATGTCGCTATCTTCTTCGGACTTTCAGGCACGGGTAAAACGACACTTTCAGCAGATCCAAAACGTCGCTTGATTGGTGATGACGAGCACGGTTGGGATGACGACGGCATCTTCAATTTTGAAGGTGGTTGTTATGCCAAAACTATCGATTTAGATCCTGAAAGTGAACCCGATATTTATCGAGCGATTAAACGAGATGCATTGCTTGAAAACGTGGTGGTGGATGAAAATGGTAAGGTTGATTACTTCGACCATTCAATCACAGAAAATGGCAGAGTTTCCTACCCTATTCATCATATCGATAATATCGTAACGCCAGTTTCAAGAGGTGGACATGCGAAAAAAGTTATCTTCTTAACTGCCGATGCGTTTGGTATATTACCTCCTGTCTCTATATTGACACCAGAACAAACCAAGTATCATTTCTTAAGTGGGTTTACTGCAAAACTTGCAGGTACTGAGAGAGGTATCACTGAACCCGTACCGACGTTCTCAGCTTGCTTTGGAAAAGCATTTTTGACCTTGCATCCGGTGAAATATGCAGAGGAATTGGTCGCACGAATGGAGAGCGTGGATGCCAAAGCTTACTTAGTTAACACCGGTTGGAACGGCACTGGCAAACGCATTTCAATAAAAGATACGCGTGCCATCATTGATGCGATTTTAGATGGTTCTATCAATGATATGCCAACCGCCGTTGTACCGATCTTTAATTTGGAAGTCCCGACGCAACTTCCTGAAACTGATACAAGTATCCTCGATCCTAGAGAAACTTATGAAAATCCGGAAGTATGGACAGAAAAAGCAATTGATCTGGCAGAACGCTTTGTCGCCAACTTTGCGCAGTACGCGGATAACGAAGAAGGGAAGGCACTTATTGCCGCTGGGCCGCAATTAACGGATGTTGTTGAAACCGCATAGCGCCAATTGTTATCTTTAATGCCTGTAACAAAGAAGCCATCAGATGATGGCTTCTTTAATTTACTACTATCAATGATATGTACTATCGGCCAAATAACTTACTAGCAATGCCAATAGCACCGCTTACACCGCCTATTGAATCAAGAAGTGAACCGCCGTTACTGGCTTTGTCCACCATATTTGGCAATGCTTCGCTTAAACCGCCTGCAGCTTCAGACTCACTCAATCCCAACTGGGAAGCAAACGCTGCGATTTTGTCTGAACCAAGGAGCTCTGTCACATTGCTAGCACTCATTTGCGCATTTTGACCATCACCGAGGAATGACGCTGCCAATTCCGCCATACCTCCACTTTGCATTTGACTCACTAGTGAACCAATATCTAGACCGCCTTCTGGGCTACCACCTGTGAGACTTGCCAGTGCGTTTGTTAATGTGTCGGCATTAAGTGCACTGCCTGCATCGCCACTTTGGCTGCTTTTTTTAAACGCTTCCGCACCCAATTGTAAAAGGCTATTCATATCCATAATTATTACTCTCTCAAAAAATAGTTCTATTGGTCCCTACTGAAGATTCAACAGGAATTCGCGTGAAAATCAGTATTAAGATACCCGGATTTTTTGGTCTATTGAAATTCACACCTAGTATCAAACGCTACTTTATTGTTCACGCGTGCTTCATTATAACAGGTGCGATGTCTACTACAATGGTCTGCTTTACAGCGTGCATTTTGTTCCCGTTATGATAATAACTTTGGCATCAATGAAGTTCACTCCATCCCGTAAGTTCGTATCATAAGATATGGATAGCTACCTGATGATTTAAGGAGAAAGCTACACGCCCTCAAAAGTGGGACCGAGAATTTACTTTGATGTAGACTATGTTGAAAGCGTTCTTAAAAATGCCATTCAAACGAGGCGGACGAGTTGCCTTTTTATCATTATAGCAAGTTGGACTATTGGAGAAAAAATGAGAAATATCGTTGCAGTGCTGATTTTGTTGTTTGTTTTTCCCGCTTTAAGTGAAGAGAGTAAGTTCAAATCAGTTTTGGTACCTGCTTCATTGATAAGTGAGGGAGCCTCCAACGCTCCAATAATGATCCAAGGACCCATGCCAATAGAAGCTAACTACTTTGTTGAGTTATTGAGCGATGTTCAAATTGAGAAGACTGGTAATACAACGTTCTACACTGGCGCATTAGAAGGTTACCCTATGGTGGTTGCACAAACGGGTAAAGGTCTTGAAAATACAGCAGCGGCAACAGCAATAGGTATTGAAAAATACCGCCCTATCGCCATTATCAATCAAGGCACCTCTGGAGGACACGACCCCTCGTTAAATGTCGGTGATATTGTGTTGGGCGCAAGAGCTGTTAACTCAAATAATTTTAAGACCGCTAGACTCACCGACAACCAAGGCTCTGATCCGATGCAATGGATCCCAATGGATATTATGGCCTCAGAAGGAAGTGCAGGAGAAGGTGAGAGCGCCAGAGATGCGGAAAAAATTAGATATTACCAAGGGAGTCCAGAGCTCTTAGAAATTGCACATTCTGTGAAGGCAGCATATAAGCGAGGCAAAGTGGTAGAGGGTACGATAGGCAGCGGTAATTTTTGGAATAACGAAGTTGACCGCATCGCGTGGTTACATCAGCACTTTGGTACAAGTGTCGAAGAAATGGAGACCTCTGCCGCAGCAAAATTATCTTTTGCTTATAAAACCCCGTTTCTCGGTATCCGAGTGCTTTCTAATAATATAACTAATGGTGGACAATATGATCCAACGACCTCTGTCGATTGCCAGAAGTTTGTCAAAGAGGTTGTGTTAGAACTTATTGAAATTCAAAAGAGTAAGCAAAACTAAATCGGTTTCGAAGTTATTAAAATAGCTCATCAGCATAAATTATCCCCCACTGATGCCGAAGTCCTTGCATTAACATCATATTCAGAATGCTGTCATTAGCTGTCCAAAGCTCGCTTTCGATTCTACCTTGAGAGATGCAGTTTTCGACTTCTTGAATTTCGAATTCATAGCCATTTGTGTCGTGGTAATGACTAATTTCTTCTGATGCGCAACCCTCCTTTTCAATAATCGCATTTGTCGGACAAAAGAAACAATCGCCTATGTTAATCGTACCCTGCTCACATTCAATTCTTGCAATGTTTGGTTCACCGTTAACGATTGAAGAACGTATTGCACATGTTGGTCCGTTAACATAGGTTGATTCAATGACATTTGAGAAATCAACGCCAGTTGAACCAATGTCACATGTCCCCTTGATCGTGTCTGGTTGTCCAAACAAAATCTGACTTAACGTTAATGGATAGATACCAACATCCATCAAGGCGCCACCACCTAAGGATTTATCATAGAGTCGATGCGCTGGATCAAAAGGAATATGAATGCAGAAGTTTGCTGAAAATTTCTTTGCTCGGCCTAAACTCTCGCTATCTATTAGACCTTTAACCTTTTTAATCACAGGAAAGAAACGCATCCAAAGTGCTTCCATCAAAAAGAGATTTTTCTGTTTTGCTAGTGAATAACACTCCGTAGCCTGCTCGACAGTCAGCGTTATTGGTTTTTCGCATAATACGTGCTTATTTGCATAGAGTGCCATCATGCAGTTTTCAAAATGCTCGCTGTGCGGCGTGCCGATATATACGATATCCACTTCTTTGCAATCACAGAGAGCTTGGTAAGAACCGAATGAGTTTGAAATGCCGAATTTATGTGCAAATGCATCTGCCTTACTTTTGCTTCTTGACGCTACTGCTACTACGTCCGAGTTTTGTGATCTCAACAAGTCTTGTACCATTAACGTTGCGATATTGCCTGTCGAAAGTACACCCCATCTGAGTTTTCTATTCATTGCAAAATAACCCTTCGCCAAGTTTGACGCCATCAACATAAAGTAACAGCTATGATAGGACATAAATGCTGCCCAATCTTTTTGAATGAGCAGCTGTTATTGTTCACGATCTTATTCTTTTTAGTTTTTGCCACTGATAAAAGCACTTGAATCGTTTTATAAAACGTTCACCAAACTGAAAAATAGTCAATCCAAACAAGATAACCGAGGTGCCAACAACAAATACCATTGTTACTAACTCATCATTCAATTGTGCACCAACAAGGATTGCCAACGGAGGCGTAATGATGGTCGCCAACGCCACCGTTGTCATCGATAGCTTGTTCAATATATAAAAGTAGGCAAAGAACCCCACCAAGGACCCCATGATTGCAGAGTATACAATCGCCATTACGGATTGATGTGACCACTGCTCAACGTTCAAGCTTCCATCAAATAATACCCACAAAACAACAAACACGGGCATTGAATATGTTAATGCACCAACAGTACTCACCAGCGGATTTAGCCTAATGTTAACGCGCTTCATCAATACGCCACTTATGCTAAAAGTCACCACCGAAATTAACATCAGCCCTATACCTTTCCAGCTATCTGCATTCACGTTGATCTTTTCATAGCAAACGATTAGGAGACCAATCAAAGCAAGCAGCATGGATAGCTTTTGCGACGGAAGAAGTCTTTTCTCTTCAAGTAACCTACTGCTAAGAAATGCTGACGCGATCGGCGAAAGCCCAAATACTAATGACATCAAACCAGAACTCAAATATTGAGCAGCTACATAGCTTAATGTCATACCGGCGGTAATGCCAAATGCTGATAAGGTGTATATGTGCCGCGATTTGGGACACCACGAAAATTCAATACGAAGAAGCAAGACTATTACCCAACCAACGATGCACGCTAGTCCCATACGAAGTAGAACAGCTAACGTTGGATGCATTGACTCGATGCTCCACACGATAGCAAGTGGGGTGGTCGCCCATAAAAGGACCACGGTTATATAGGCTGCTGGTACAGACATAGTGATACTCCTTTTGTTAGTAAAAAGAGCCGAACATATGCAGAGAGAATTTTTTAGATTGTCGCCGCAAGAGAGGTTGCGGCTCGAGTGGTGTTAACTACATTCGATAACCGCAAATACGCATAATCGCGACTGGCTTGAGCCAGCAGCATGAGAGTATATTGAATCGGTTTAGTGTTGGTATCATTCAGTTAATCGTTTTTCGTAGTACTTTTAAAGTAATTAATTATTAATCGTTCGTTATTTGCAATAAATTACGTATGGTTTGTTTGGACTACAACTCAGGTTACCTGCGTTCCGATTTCCCAAAGGATGCAACGAATCGCGACATAATGCAAGTTCGACTTGGTCGTATCAAAGAATCTTTTTCACGTCTGTTGTTATTTTTAAAAATTTTTTCAATTTACCGCAACTATCTTTTCCAATTGGCGTTTAGTCCACAAAGAGATAAGAAAATTTACATTAATATGAGTACTGAATTTTTTAAAGATATAGGCTTGGATAAAGACTGTAACAACTTGATAGATAGACTAACTCTTCGAGCTGCACGATTGCCTAATAAAATCGCCATTGATGGTAAGCGCATGTCACTTACTTGCGCCGGGCTACTTGAACAACTCAACCAAATTGCTCTATTGTTGAAGCAATATGATCCTTCAAACGATAGACCCGTCGCACTTTTGTTGGATCACTCAGAAAACTTAATTACTGCTATTCTTGGCGTTCATTTCTCTGGTAAGTGCTATGCTCCAATAGACGTTTCCTTCCCAAGCGATCGTCTTAAAATTGTATTGCGAAACATGACACCTTCTGTTCTCCTTACGGAGAAAAAATATCATGCAGAGGCCATTTCATCCGTCACCGCAAATACAACTGTTTTACTCGTAGACGAATTGATTGAGTCTTCCAAAAATATTGACATTGATACTAACGCATTCCAACTGTTAACGCCTGATGATAATGCATACCTATTAAGTACGTCAGGTACAACAGGAGAACCCAAAGGTATTGCACATAATCAACGGAGTATGATGCGATCAGTCAAACACTATATTGGCGATCTGGACGTATGTTCAATCGATAACATCGGATTAATTCTACCCTGTACATACACTCCCTCTGTATTTTCTATCTTTGGCGCGATTGAAAGCGGTGCTACGCTTTGCCCATTTGATTTAAAAAATCAGTCTTTCAAAAACATAATTAAATGGATAAAAGAAAAACACATAACGCTGCTTTACAGTTCACCCACCTTATTCCGAGCATTGATGAAAGCGTGCCAAGATCCAATTGAACTATCTTCCATTCGCAGTATTCAATTAGCAGGCGAACCATTGTTTCGCAGTGATATACTGGCATATCAAGCACGATTTTCTGATGTATTTGATTTGTACAATGGGATGGGTTCTAGTGAAACAAGCTGTTTAACTCGATTTTTTATCAACAGTAATACCGTCATAAGAGACGAACGCGTTCCTATTGGTATTCCCTACGATGATGTCAAATTTTATATTTGTGATGAAAATGGCAAGCAAGTGCCTGATGGCAACGAAGGTGATCTCATCGCTGAAGGAGCTTACTTTGCCAATGGTTATTGGCAGCGACCTGATTTAACCAAAGAGAAATTTTTTAATACCAACACACCCAATGTTCGTAGGTATGCTACAGGCGACCGAGCTTTAAGACGACATGATGGAAACTACGTGCATCTTGGGCGTTCTGATGACCAGATAAAACTTAGAGGGCAAAGAGTCGAACTCGCCGCAATAGAGTCTACTATATTACACAGTGGGCTAGCATTGAACGCAGCTGCTGTACTTATAGAGCCTGAAGCAACAGAACCTTTCATTGCCGCTTTTTTTTCACCTTCAACCGACATTGCAGCATTGAGAGAGTATCTGTCGTCTCAGCTTCCTCCTTTCATGATCCCTACCCGTATTGTTTCAATGCAATCCCTACCTTTGAATACATCAGGAAAAATCGACCGAAAATCACTTAAAACGTTTGATTTTTCCGACCAAACTAATGACGTTGAACAGCAGACTTCTGCACCACTTAATGTGATTCAAAACCGAATACTTGAATGTTTCAAACGCATATTGAGCCGAGATGACCTGCATAATAAAAGCGATTTTTTCCAGGCTGGCGGTGATTCGATTAATGGCGTTGAGCTGGCGATTGAATTGGAAAAAGTGTTATCAATTTCAATTAATGTCTCTGCATTGATTGAAGCACCAACACCAGAAAAAATGAGCCAACTGGTCACTCAATCTTTATATGTCAATAAATCTAAAACACTGGTCAAATTTGAAACTTCATATAAAGATTTGCAAAATAGAGATGCTCTCCCATTGTTTTGCCTTCCCGGCCTACCCGGTAATGCATTGGCTTTTAGAGCACTAGCAGAACAGATGTGCCGTACCCGGGATGTTTATGGATTTGTTTATCTAGGACAGGATGGAAGCGGTGCCAATTTCAGCACAATCGAAGATTTTGTTGATACTTGTGTCGCGGAAATCGACAGAGTTTATCCCACTGGCCCTGTTGCCATAGCTGGCTACTCAATCGGCGGAACAATTGGTTATGAGCTGATAAAAAAACTAAAAGCAAATGGGAGAGAGATAGCGCTGTTTGCACTAATTGATGCATATGCTCCTAATGACATCAAAAGGGCACATATCTGCCGTAGTGTTATGTCAAAAATCAAACATATGTTCAAGCGAGCAGGATACATTAAAGAACAACAACGAGAAGTTTCAGATCTCGCAATAACACGAGCGGTATATCGTCAAAAGGTCAGACCTCAAAACATCAATAACACATTATTGATCGTAGCAAAAGACAATCCAAAGCCCTTTAGATTTGGATTTTTTGACAAGTACTTGCAATGGCAAAAGCTAATAAAATCGGGGATCCATACTGTTGAAACCAATGGTTCTCATGTAGACATGTTAAAAAAACATAAGGCAGCAGAAGTAACCAGTGTTTTAAATGCTTTTTTATCTGACCAAGACATCTCTCAGGATAACAAAGGCAGTTTTTCTATGGAGACACTTTCAGATATCTGGAGATTTAGAAATGCATCTTCTTTGGTATTTAAAGAAATAGATGAAGACGAACTCCACGGGCCGATTAAGGCACTATTAACACAACCAAAACAGCTTACAAATAGACTACAAGAACACTTAAAAGATGAATTGCAAACCAAGCTCGTTACTAGCACACAAAAAGGGTGTTTTTACTCTCGTAAAGTCTCAATCCACACGAAATCAACTAATAAGACAGCGGTGATTGCTGCTATACAGATTGCAATGAATCGATTCAATCGAAGTTTTGTAACGGAAGTCCTGCAGACAAGTATACCCTTTGGTACCATTTTAAAAAATCACGCCATTGATTATTCTTGTGAAGTCGTATCCTTGTTTAAAATAGCACCCGACTTGGCATTGTCTGAAGAATTTGGCAGCGTTCAATTAAACAAACCGCTGTATGGTCGTTGCAACCGCTTTACAAATTCAAAAGGGCAGGTGCTAGCCAATGTAGTTGAGGTTATTGCAGATTGGGTTTAAACCGATGCTAGCCTATCTTACGTTTTAAAAACTCAATATTTGCTGTCATTTTGGCAGGCGCTACGCGAACACTAGGAATAAGCGCATAAAACCAAACATGTCCGACGCAGATACTTGGCGATATCTGAACGCGTATCACGAAGCTGAAAAGCAAGTTACTCTTCGCACCAAACCTGCTCTTCTCTATTCCAAGGTGTTGTTGGAATTGGTGATGTAACCATGTTTAATGAGCGTGGCGGGGGGGGATTTTTGGTCGAAGTCGGTGAGTATTTTATTGATCACGACCAGAACGATTATACACGATATTAATCTGACGTTGTGTTTGTAGCAATTCTCGCATTTATAGATTTCGATATTGAATACCCGTTCTGACTATCGGGTTACCGGACGTTTTACTTAGGTCGTGCCTAGTGCATCGTAGCCACGTTCGTTACTTTGTCATTCGGCCAGGTTTGTGCTGTTTCGCTCGCGCTTCGATAGCGTCTACGGAGGTTGCAGCAAAAGTTTGAAACTCGGGCCCAAGAAGTTTGATAAGATAAATTGGTGAAAAAAGAAGTATCAAATTCGTTGAGCACTTAGCGCTCTCAATCAAGATACAAGCCATCTTAACGACAACAGTAGATCTAGAAAAACCAGTCATTTCAAGACCAGCCTCGCCAAGGAGGCGGAGCGCTTGATTTAGGATGTTTTCTCCTCAAAAAAGGTGATGCATGCATCTAATGTCCTGCTGGGTTTGCCAGCTTCAATGGGCAAAATAAAAAGTGAGTTGCGTATAAACAACTCACTTTTTTATTGACCGCTTGAATCAGTGGTTATTCTATTTGTCCTCGAATCTCACCGCTCGGATTAGCAGGTGTATGCACATTGATGTAATGCCCCGCATTTAGAAGCATCTCTAGGATATCTGCATCAATCGTTAAATCTTCCGCTGACATCCACATATTTACGTTGTCTTCTGATTGCAGTAAACCGGCAAGCACAGGACCATTTGTGCCAGCTTCACCAACATGGATGTGTGCGGCATTCGCATCTTCAACACCGCGTGTAATAACTACGACATCTAAGTCAAATGAATAACGATTTACAAGAACGTAGCCATCACCATCCGCATCTGTTTCTACCGGCGGAACTTCTTGATCTCCACCAAGTACAAACGTAAATAATGTGTAGTCGTTGGTGAGTATTTGACCACGAATTTCACCGCTAGGCATGGAAGGCGTATGTACATTCACATAGTGACCACCACCTAAAAGTACTGCTAAAATATCAGCGTCGATTGCCGTATCAGCCGCAGTAGACCAGCGGTTAGGGTCGTCCTGTGCTTGTTCTAAGCCAACAAGGACTGGCCCATTGGAGCCGACTCTTCCGGTATGGATATGCGCCATAGTTGCATCACTAACACCTTCGGTCAACACTTGTACTTCAAGAGCAAAGGTATACATGTTTACCAATGCATATCCATCGCCACTAGCGTCCGTGATTACAGCAGGCACTTCTTGTCGTCCATCTAGGTTAAACGTTACTAGTGCATATTGGTTAGTCAGAATCTGACCTCGGATCTCTCCACTTGGCACAGACGGGGTATGAATATTCACATAATGTCCGCCACTTTTAAGCACATCCAAGATGTCTTGTTCTACAACAGTGCCCTCGGGTGTTGCCCAAACATTTACATCTTCTGCAGACTGTTCAAGGCCTACTAAAACCGGGCCATTTAGACCAACTCGACCAGTATGAATATGTCCCATTACGGCATCTTCCACGCCGGTAGTGACTACTCTCACTTCGACAGAGCGCATATAGTCATCTATCAGTAAGTAACCATCACCATTAGCGTCGGTCATGATTGAAGGTACTTCTTGCGCACCATCAAGCCCAAATGTGCCAAGTGTATAGTTTGGTGTAAGTATTTGACCTCTGATTTCGCCGCTTGCTACTGCAGGGGTATGAACGTTTACATAATGGCCACCGCTCAACAATACATTTAAGATCTCTTGATCTATGCCGGTATCTGCGGGCGTTGCCCACAATTGAACATTCTCCTCATCCTGTTCGAGCCCGACTAAAACTCCACCATTTATGCCAATTCGTCCAGTATGAATATGTGCAGCAACGGCATCGTCGACGCCTTGTGTTAGGACTCTAAGTTCAAGGTCAAAATTGTCACTATTGATAAGCGCATAACCACTTCCCATCGCTTCGGTTCGAACAGAAGGAACTTCCTGAGCACCATCAAGCATAAAGGCGGCAACTGTGAGGTTATCGGTAGTAATTTGTCCTCTGATTTCACCACTGGCGACTTCTGGCGTATGCACATTGACATAATGTCCACCGCTGAGAAGAACCGCAAGTATATCTGCATCAAGCGCCGTATCAGCTGGTGTTGACCATACATTGGCATCATTTTCGGATTGCTCTAATCCAACTAAAACAGGACCGTTTGTCCCCACTCGTCCAGTGTGAATGTGCGCAGCAACAGCGTCCTCAACACCCATCGTCACTACTGTCGTTTCAAAATCAAAAGTAGAGGTGTTGACCAGTGCGTAACCGTAGCCACTTGCCATCGACTTTACATATGGAACTTCCTGAGCTCCATTTAGAGCAAAGGTTAATACATCGAAGTTATTAGGAACTATTTGCCCTCTAATTTCACCTGAAGGTATCCTGGTTGTGTGAACATTTAGGTAATGACCTCCATTTGCCAAGACGCCAAATAATTCAGTGCTTAATTCTGCATCACTTGGTGTTTCCCAGACATTTTGCGTATCACTTTCCAACGCCACAAGCACAGGTCCGTTGTTGCCAACTCTTCCAGTGTGCACATGCGCCATAGTTGCGTCATCTAAGTCAGCGGTATTCACCCGTAGATAAAAAGCCTGAGTGGTTGAGTTATAAACAACATAACCATCACCTGTTGCTTGTGTTCTGACGGAGGGTACCTCCTGTGAACCATTTAGCTGAAATCCAAACACAGTGACATTAGCGTTAACGATTTGTGCTCTAATATCGCCAGCCGGATTATCCGTCGTTAGTGCTTCGATGTACATTTCACCATCGATAAGCTGCTGTAACTGAGTGCCACTGATGCGAGAAAATAACTCCGCGACCGACCCTTCACCAGCTTGAATATTAAACTGCACGTCGCCGTTTTCACCTACGTTGCCAAATACTAATCGTGCACCATTAAAATTAGCAATGTTTGCCGTATTTAGTCTGACGCGAATTAGGTTTTGATTGTCGTTATATTCAATAGACGCAGTCGCGCTGCTGTTGGTATCTAGAATAGGTGTTTGCTGATCGCCAGTCAGTGTGACGTTGATGGTGGCTGTAGGCGTGAAGGTATTTACCGTTGGCTCAGCATTATCATTATCGGAGCTACATGCATACACCATCACGGCAAGCAGTAGAATCGTAATTTTTCTAAACATGATGTTCCTCATTATGTTCTAGTTTGGTTAGGACTGTTATTCGGTTGATTTACACAATCAATCAATGAGTGGCACTCAATAACTGACCCTGTTGACGAACATATACTTCTGCTTATTTAAAAAGTTGCGCATCTATACAATATTTTTTCCTACATGAATTTGTCGTTCTCTTAATTACTGATTACACTAGTAAAAATTGCCAAAAGTAAGTCATTAAAAAGTGATAAAAAATCGCAGTAGCTACCGCTTAATGTTTGTTATTGGTTATTTATTAATGCCCATATTGGTGATAT
>DDLV01000074.1 GCA_002340325.1 Glaciecola sp. UBA2563
CCACGACAAAAAGCCATAAGCGTCCTGCTGAATAGCCTCAGCAAAGAACATCTCTTTTGATAAAAACCCATTGAACAACGGCACACCGGCCATTGAAGCAGCCGCAACCATTGCGAGCGTGGCCGTATGCGGCATGTATTTCCACAAGCCATTGAGCCTGCGCATATCGCGCGTACCAGACTCGTGATCAATGATACCTGCAGCCATAAATAATGAGGCCTTGAACACAGCGTGATTCATGATGTGAAAAATGGCAGCGATAGCGGCTAACTGGGTGTCCAGTCCCAGCAATAGTGTGATAAGACCCAAATGACTGATTGTGGAATAGGCCAGAAGTCCTTTCAAATCATGTTTAAATAGCGCCACATACGCGCCTAAAAGCAACGTGATTAAGCCAGCGGTCGTTACAATCAAAAACCACATTTCAGTGCCGGACAGCACGGGATAGAATCTCGCCATTAAAAATATGCCAGCTTTGACCATGGTGGCAGAGTGCAAATAAGCACTCACAGGAGTCGGTGCTGCCATAGCATGAGGTAGCCAGAAATGAAACGGAAACTGCGCAGATTTTGTAAATGCACCGAGAAGCACTAGGATAAGTGCTACAGAATACATCGGGTGATTAATGATTGTATCGCCGCTAGCTAGGATAACACCCAATTCATAACTACCAACGATATCTGCGATTATCAGCAGTCCTGCTAATAACGCTAGCCCACCTGCTCCCGTGACGGCTAGCGCCATTCTTGCGCCTTTGCGAGAATCAGATTTCGCACTCCAGAAACTGATAAGCAAAAACGAACTGATACTGGTGAGCTCCCATGCCATCCACATTTGAAGAATATTGTTGGATAGCACAATTGAAAGCATTGCCGTCATAAATAAGATGAGATAAGCGTAAAATCGCCCTGCATCCTCTTTTGCAGACAGGTAATAGCGCGCATAAAGAATGATTAACAATCCAATACCCAAGATAAGCAGTGCAAACATAAGCGCTAACCCATCAAGATGTACCGATAATGTAAGCCCAACTGCAGGTATCCAGTCAATGTATTCAACGATGGTTTCTCCACCCAATACGCGGGGTGCGAGACTGACCACATAGATAAAGCCGATCGCAGGCGAGATCATCGTGCAAAGGGTGTTAACTGTGCGCCCAAATCGTTCTGCTGCCAGGGGAATTAAAATGCCAATTAAAAGAACCGCAATGACGCCAAATAATGTCATTTACTCAATGCACTCCGTTGTAGTGGTTGGTGTGGTTGTTGAATTTATTTAGATTTACTTAAGCATTTTGCCAGCTAATAGTTTAAAAATTTAGTTTGAATTCACGCTTTTAGCAAAGAAAATTGAGACTATTTTAATAACACGGTTATGTCAACAATGCTTGCATTGGGCTGCAATAACCTCAACAATAGCGACCAGACATTAGGAATATGGATTTTACTAAGATTTTGTCAGCTATTTTTCAGCTTCGGAACATCGTGTGAATAATAATCATAAAATCACCTCAATCTTCAATTATATAACAATCTCAAATCTAAAAGGCGACGTGATGGGCGGCCTGACCGCCGCCATTGTATCTCTTCCACTCGCGTTGGCATTTGGTGTTGCATCCGGCGCTGGTCCAGAGGCTGGGCTTTACGGCGCAATCATTATTGGCTTTTTTGCTTCAATGTTTGGTGGTACCCCTACTCTTATTTCAGAACCAACGGGACCCATGACTGTCATTATGGCTGCGGTTGTGACATCGATGGTAGCAAAATATCCAGACAACGGGCTTGCAATGGCTTTTACCGTTGTCATGATTGCAGGCGTAACGCAAATCATTTTTGGCCTGCTAAAACTAGGCAGATTTATAACATTGATGCCCTACTCGGTTGTATCCGGCTTTATGTCTGGCATCGGCTGCATCCTTATTATCATGCAATTTGCGCCAGCCGTAGGTGCTGAATCGCCAACTGGCGGCGTTCCAGGCGCTTTTGTAGCGTTACCCGAAACACTGTCTAATTTAGATCCGTTGCAAGCGCTAATGGCGCTCGCCACTTTATTACTCATATTCTTTACACCGAGAAAAATTAAGCACTTCGTACCGCCGCAGTTAATTGCACTTGTGTTGATTTCATTTATTTCAGTTTTACTGTTTAGCGATTCTGACATACGAAGAATCGGTGAAATAGATATCAGTCTACCGACGCTCGTTATGCCAACATTTACCCAAGATCAACTTCAAACTATGGTATTAGACGGTATCGTGCTTGGCATGCTCGGTTGCATAGATTCAATGTTAACGTCGGTTATCGCCGATAACTTAACGCGAAGCGAGCATCGCTCCAATAAAGAGCTTATCGGGCAAGGATTAGGCAATTTATTCTCTGGTTTGTTTGGCGGATTACCGGGCGCAGGCGCGACAATGGGAACGGTTGTAAACATCCAAACCGGTGCGAGAACCGCATTATCAGGCCTAACCAGAGTCGTTATTTTAATTGTGGCTGTTTTTGGCGCATCTACACTCATTTCAGTGATCCCTATAGCAGTGCTAGCGGGAATAGCGATAAAAGTGGGGATTGATATTTTAGACTGGAGCTTTATTAAACGCTCGCATCGAGTATCAAAACAAACAAGTCTTATCATGTTTGCTGTTTTGTTATTGACGGTATTTGTCGATTTGGTTGTCGCTGTAGGTATTGGTGTTTTCATCGCCAATATTATTACCATTGAAAAACTGAGTCGTGTTCAGGCCCAAAACATTGCAGCGATTAAAGATGTCGACGGCAGACTTCCACTAGACAAAGAGCAACGCGCGTTATTAAACGAAGCCAAAGGCAGTGTTATCTATTTTTATTTAAGCGGGACAATGATATTCGGTGTTTCAAAAGCGCTTTCACGGGAATTAAGTGCACTGGGCGATTATCAAGTCGTCATCATTGATTTATCGGACGTTGCTTATTTTGACGATACAGTTGCATTGACAATCGAAAGTCTTGTAAAAGATGCACAAGAGCTGGACAAACAAATCTTAATGATAGTGAAAGGTGAAAAAGAACGTGAAAAACTAAACCGAATTGGGTTTAGCAAATTGCTCTGTGCAGCAGACTTTGTAGAAACGAGAACCATTGCGTTAAAATCAGCACTAACAAGAATAAAAGCGGATAAAGCATTCGCTCAAGATATTTAAAGCTCCCATTATGGTTTTTTGCGCTTAAAAATAGTTACTGTCTAACTTACAAACATTATTCGTTACTGTCTTTACTTATCCGACTCGCTATCGCACCGTCTTGGTTGCGATATTTGGCATCCAGACGTGAGTTGTACGGTTTTTCGCAATGATCGCTTAAGACCTCAAAACTCAACGCTCCAATTTTCATTCCGGCGCGAAGTGCAAGCGGCAATTTTCCCGAGTTAAAGAATTCTAAGACAATGTTACCTGACCAACCTGGATCAATTCTGTGAGCTGTCACGTGCACCATCAAGCCTAATCTTGCTAAGGATGAACGACCATCTAACCAACCGACAATATTAGAGGGTAACTGAACGGATTCCTTCGTAATCGCCAATGCAAGCTCGCCTGGATGAAGAAAAAACGCTTCACCTGCAGCGATATCAATCTCATCCCCCATCACCCTATCCAGCGCATCTTGCACTTCAGATTTTGGACCACTTAAATCGATAAACGGAGCTGCATGATCTTGGAAAACTCGGAATTTACTGCCCAAAGTCAAATCAACAGTGACACCGCTTATTTGCTCCAAATCAGGCATCGGGTCAAGCGAAATAAGTCCTTGTTTGATGTGCTTTACTATATCCTTGTCGCAGAGACGCATTGTTTTCCTAGCTCATTCGATTTGCGCGAGATTATGCGCCGTTAAACATCATCATGCAAGTGCATCACTTATCTATCTGAGTAATATCGATGCGCATTTGCTGCGCCAATGCTTCTTCTGATATCTCCAACTGGTTAATCAGGTTTGTTGATAATTTTTGCGCAGCCTCAAGGTATTTTTGTGCGGAATTACCGTCTCTATGCTGATCGATAATATCAACGCCATTATCTGTCGATTCCCGAATAAGCGGATCTAAACTGAGACTAGCCAATACTTCATATTGATAGCGTTCAGCGAGTCGAAGCGCCCCCCCGCTAGAAAAAATATCGGTTGTTTGATGGCAATGAGGACATAAAAATTCGCTCATATTTTCAACTAAACCAAGAATGGGAATGTTTAATTTTTCATACATCGCGATGCCTTTTTCGGCATCAGCCGTCGCCAAGTCCTGCGGAGTGGTCACGATAACCGATGCGGTTAATGGAAGATGCTGCGCCATTGTCAACTGTATATCACCTGTCCCAGGCGGCATATCAACAATTAGAAAATCCAAAAGCGGCCAACGCGTTTCATTTAACAACTGCTGCAATGCTTTACTCGCCATTGGACCGCGCCAAATGGATGCATGATCATTCTTCACAAGATAGCCAATTGAATTGGTAACAATACCGTTGGCTTCTATGGGTATCATATACTTGTTATCGGGGCTCTCAGGCGAGTTATGCTGTTGCCCCACCATAATCGGTACTGAAGGCCCATATATATCAGCATCTAACACCCCTACCCTTGCACCTTGATGATGTAAAGCGTAAGCAAGATTAATTGCGGTTGCGGATTTCCCGACGCCGCCTTTTCCAGAAGAAACCGCAATAATATTTTTAACGTTCGGGACCAATGCCTTTGGCGCATGCATGATGGGGATATTTTGATTAAACACTACGCGCATGTCTGGATTGACTAACTCGACTTTTTTTAACCCGTCCACGAGATGTGGGTGCGCACTTTTGCACGCAACCGGAAGCGATATTTTTACATCTGATTCGCTTTGCTCAACGCCAATCAATGACGTTGTTTCAATACATAATTCTGCGCTCAAAAATTGAACGATAGCATCTACAAAGACGCGTTGTTCAGAACTGTTATTTTTGTCTGTCATTGATTGACGTTTCTTTTTAAAAAACATGAAGTGCAATGTGTCATCAATTGGGCTAATATCTGCGCCTATTATACAAGCTAGTCCCAATTTTGTCTGAAGATTCGTTTGTATTCTGTGCTCTGCACACAAAGGAATTAGAATTTAGTTAGACGCAGTTACTATTGTGTTTGGCTGCATTTGAGTAAAGTGCATTCAAACAATACGCCAAACAAAATAGTATCTGCGTCTTTGGTTTAATGGAAAAGTAATAGTATGCAACAAGCGAAAAGGCGTATTTTGGTCACTAGTGCCCTGCCTTATGCAAATGGCTCGATTCATTTAGGTCACCTTCTCGAACATATACAAACGGACATTTGGACGCGTTTTCAGAAACTCCGTGGCAATAGCTGCTACAGCGTCTGTGCAGATGACGCACATGGCACACCTGTTATGCTTAAAGCGCAAGAACTGGGTATTACACCGGAGCAAATGGTGGCGCAAACCCGTGAAGAACACGATCGTGATTTACGCGCGTTCCTCGTTGAATACGATAACTATTACGTCACACACAGCGAAGAAAATCGAGAGTATTGTGAGTTCATATACAACCGCTTGAAAGACAATGGATACATTTCTACTCGCACGATTAGTCAGCTTTACGATCCTGAAAAAGAAATGTTCCTGCCAGATAGGTTCGTCAAGGGCGAGTGCCCTAAATGCGGCGCAAAAGACCAAAACGGAGATTCTTGTGATGTTTGTGGTTTTACCTATGCCACCACCGAGATCATTAATCCACGCTCTGTTGTATCCGGTGCCACACCGATTTTAAAAAATTCAGAACATTACTTTTTTGACCTACCCAAATTCGATGACATGCTCAAAGGTTGGATTAAATCGGGGGCTATATCAGACGAAATCGCAAATAAACTAGAAGAGTGGTTTGAACAGGGTTTGCAGCAATGGGATATCAGTCGAGACGCCCCCTATTTTGGTTTTGAAATACCCGGAACAAAGGATAAATTCTTCTATGTATGGGTCGACGCCCCTGTCGGCTATATGGCAAGCTTCAAAAATTTTGCTGACCGAAGCGGCTTTGACCCGGATGAATACTGGCAAAAAGATACAGAAACTGAGCTTTATCACTTTATAGGTAAAGACATTACATATTTCCACTGCCTGTTTTGGCCCGCAATGCTTGAAGGAGCTGGTCTAAGAACACCGACAGGTGTAAATATCCATGGCTTTGTCACGGTCAATGGCGCAAAGATGAGTAAATCTCGCGGTACGTTTATTAAGGCCAGTACATACCTTGACCATTTGAACCCAGAGTATCTGCGATATTACTTCGCCAGTAAGCTGAATGACTCTGTCGCAGATATCGACCTTAACTTTGATGATTTCGTACAGAAGGTCAATTCAGACCTTATTGGTAAGTTTGTCAATATTGCATCGCGTTGTGCAGGTTTTATTACAAAGAAATTTGATGGCAAGCTGTCAGATAACATAGAAGCGCCCTCGCTCCTATCGGAGTTTACTGAAAAAGAGACTCTAATCGCGCAGTTGTACGAAAAACGTCAATACAATAAAGCAATACGCGAAATCATGGCGCTTGCTGATAAAGCCAATCAATATATCGATACACAGGCACCGTGGGTCACCATTAAAGCCCCTGAAAAACAAACATTGACGCATGACGTATGTTCAATGGGGCTGCACTTATTCCGAGTACTTGCGATTTATCTGACGCCAGTGTTACCCGTTACTGCAAGAAACATTCAGTCTTTTTTAAACGATGAATTCAGCTGGGAAGCGATTAACGAGGTTAAACGCAATCATTCAATCAACAAATTCAAAGCGCTTATGCAACGTGTTGACGACAAAAAGGTAGAAGCGTTGATTGAAGCAAGCAAAGAGTCGCTAAAAGAGGTGCAACAAGGCACACAAGCCGCGTCAGAAAGCGCAGAAGAAGAGAAGACTGTCGACATAGAACCCATTGCACCAGTCATATCATTTGACGAATTCAGCAAAATTGACCTGCGTGTCGCCAAGATTGTAAACGCCGAGCATGTTGAAAAAGCTGATAAACTATTGCGTTTAGAACTAGATATCGGTAATGAAACAAGGCAAGTGTTTGCGGGCATCAAAAGCGCCTACGCGCCTGAGCAGCTAGTCGGCAAATACACAGTAATGGTGGCAAACCTTGCTCCTAGAAAAATGCGCTTTGGCGTATCTGAAGGAATGGTGCTCGCTGCAGGCCCTGGCGGCAATGAATTGTATGTCTTATCGCCTGATGAAGGTGCCACCGCCGGTATGCGCGTTAAGTAATAATAACTGAAGGCGATGCTTACCTTTTGCATTGCCGATGCAAAAATTACGAATTTGATTATAGGAACATGGGATTTTGAAAGCTTCGAATTCATGGATGAATTCGCAGAGCGCCAATGGATGGGTTGACAGCGACTTTCAAAATCCCATGTTCCTATAATCAACTAAAAATCAGCAGCCACGTAAAACGTCAATGCGAAAGATAAGCATTGCCTAAATCGAAAGCAAGTAATGTGTGATTTCACGTCATTGCTATTTATTTCTTGCTTGGCTGTTTCGCCCTCTAAGCGCCGCGGCTGCCGGTCGCGGTTTGAACGTCGGGTGTATTTGCCAAATCGGCTTAACGGTTGACATTGGTATCGTCGATTTTTTGGCAACAATCACATACATGCTTGAAAACCACGGCAAATACGATTTATAAAACCGTGTTAATTTCCTATTGATTGCATTCATGCGAGGACTTTCTTTAAAAATACCGTCATCTGCAAATAACGAAGAATAGATAAGATGCTCGTGTTGCACGATTTCAAAGTCGAGTAATTGCAACCAGTCTTTTATGCGGCCAGCAGTAAAAAATCTTCCCTGATGCAGCATGTTGCCTTTGTTGATTGGGAAGTATTTTAAAATGCCAGCGAGGGAATATGGATTAAACCCAGCAATAACAACCTTGCCATCAGCGGTTATTGTGCGATTGATTTCTCGAATGATTTGATGGGGATCGATAGCAAAATCGAGTTCTGCTAACACGACAAATGCATCTACACTGTTGTTCTGTAGTGGCAGCTCACATGATTTGCCGCAAATGTGTAGCGCTTCGCCTTGTTGCTCAGCAATATTTACCTTGTGTTTAATTGGACAAGACGCAAGTGTGAGTTCGCTCGAGAGACTGCCTAGCTTGACCAAATAATAACCAAACATCCGCTCTACAATCGGAGATAATACGATCTCCAATTCTTTTTTCACCCGCTGCCCCTGACTCAATTTATCCCAAGAGTCAGGATAGGAAGGTGATATCTTTCGCTTAGCTTCTCTGGTGATCAAGACACTGTCCAACCGCCCTTTTTTTAAAATATAATGTAAAATGAAGCAAATTTAAAATGATATATATCGATATGCTGAAAATACACCCAATACCCGCTTTTACCGACAATTATATTTGGGCGATATTCAATGAAACAGAATGCGTTGTCGTAGACCCTGGGGATGCTAATGAAGTACTTGCATTTTTAAATACGCATCAACTGACGCTCACAAGCATCCTGATAACGCATCACCATCACGACCATACAGGTGGCATAGCAAAACTAGTTTCAACATTCCCCGCACTTCAAATTTTTGGCCCTAACAATAAAAAGATCAAAGGTATCAACATCTACATTGGAGAAGGCGATAACATTTCGCTTTTCGACGGTAAATTGACTTTGGATATCATTGAAGTGCCAGGGCATACCCTAGACCATATCGCATACTTCAACGATAGATGGGTGTTTTGTGGAGACACACTCTTTTCTGCAGGGTGCGGTAGGATGTTTGAAGGCACGCCAACGATGTTCTGGCACAGCTTAAGTAAGCTAAAACAACTACACGATGACACAAAAGTATTTTGTACGCATGAATATACACTCGCTAATTTGGCCTTTGCTTTGCATATCGACAATGACAATGAAGCGCTGTGTAATTACAAAGAATGGGCAGTAGATATGCGTGAAAAAAAGCTGCCTACGTTACCAACTGACATCCGCACACAAAAGGAGATTAATCCTTTTTTGCGCTGTGATGACAAAACGTTTGTTGCTACACTTGCGCGGAAAATGGAACTAACAGGAAATACGGCTGAGGAAGTATTTGCCGCCTGTCGTTTGGCAAAAGATCAGTATTAATCATTTTAATCCGTGTAGAGGCACATACGACGTCTATGAATAGAGTGGCAATCACCGCAAAAACCTTTGTTATCTTCATTAGTTTTTTCTCATTAACGGCATGTCAAAAAACACCGATTATCACCGCCGACCCAACTTCGCAACCTACTCAGGAGCTAGAGGAAAGCTGTGATGGCAATTGCGAGTCGCCCGAAAAGGGTGTCAATGAAGTTGTCCATCTATTGGACGAAGAGTTAGTCCCTGAACTGCCTGTCAGCGTCTCGATACCGGCTCAAAAGGACATCGCTATTGAACGAAATTTATGGGCCTATATTGCGAATAACCTAGAATTTGATTCGGTAGACCATCCGAGACTGGTCGCACAAAAAAACTGGTATTTGAAACACCCCAGGTACATGGAGCGGGTCTCTCGTCGCGCTTCGCCGTTTTTGTATTACATCGTTCAAGAACTTGAAAAAAATAACATTCCCATCGACATTGCTCTTCTTCCAATTGTCGAGAGCGGATTTGATCCATTTGCGTATTCTCACGGCAGAGCCGCTGGAATGTGGCAATTTATACCAGAGTCTGGCAAGCGATTTGGTATGCCTCAAAACTGGTGGTACGACGGGCGACGAGATGTTGTTAAAGCAACGGAAGGCGCGATTAGCTATATTCAATACTTATACGACTTTTTTGATGGAAACTGGCTGCATGCACTCGCTGCCTACAACAGCGGAGAAGGTCGGGTCCAAAGAGCGATCAGAAGAAACAAGGCCAAGAATAAACCCACTGACTTCTGGTCACTTGATTTACCCAAAGAAACAAGGGCCTACGTTCCCAAACTGCTTGCACTTGCTGACATATTAAAAAACGCCAAACAATATAACTATAACTGGCCAAAGATTGAGAATTTACCTGTCATAGATGTCGTTAGCATTAATCGGCAAATAGAACTCAGCAAAGCCGCCGAATTTGCAGGGTTATCTGTAAAAGAGTTTAGAGCATTGAATCCCGGCTTTAATCGATGGGCAACACCGCCCGATCAGATCGTAGACATCGTTGTTCCGATAAACGCTGTGCCAACGTTTAAAGCCTCTCTTGATCAAGCATCATCAGATACACTTGTTACTTGGAAACGACACAGAATTCAAAGCGGCGATAATCTTGGCAGCATCGCACAGAAATACTCAACAACGGTGGACGTAATAAAAACACTTAATGACTTGGACAACTCTACCATTATTGCCGGCAGACATCTTTTGATACCAGCAGGCGCCGTTAACGACGGTGGTATTTCTCAAAAGATTGCAAAAAAACTCGATTTCATGAAATCAGGACAACTTACCTTGGCAGGCAAACACGTTGTTCAGTCAGGTGATACATTATGGGATATTGCAAAAGCTTACCGAGTGTCTGTGCATGATTTATCTAGGTGGAACTCTATTTCGTCAGTCAAAACCCTCAAAATCGGGTCTGAATTAACGGTCTATAAACCTAATACTGCCAACAACATGACACAGCGGCGAATCGATTATCGCGTACGCAGAGGTGATTCGCTGTCGCGCATCGCGGATAAATTTAACATTAGTGTTAAACAAATCGTTAACTGGAATAATTTGCACGGTGTAAAGTACTTACAACCTGGTCAGCGTTTGAGGCTTAATGTGAATGTGGCAGCGCTTTAGCACACAAACTAAAAAGGTGATTGCTTCTGCAATCACCTTCTAATTACCCTGTTTATAACGTTGCGTTTACCGAGGAATTTCTCTACCGCAACAGTTGCAGACAAATCAAATCGTTTAGTTTCCGTTATCGCCTTGCGTTTCCAGTGCTTTAATGTTGCGATTATTCATTACGTCGAAGTCGCCATTGGACCAATGCGCACCAAGTAATCTCATATCACCATTCGACCAGTGCGCTCCGAGCATTTTAATATCACCGTTGGACCAATGCGCACCGTTTAACGCCATATCACCATTTGACCAGTGCGCGCCATTTAGCGCCATATCGCCGTTTGACCAGTGAGCGCCGTTCATGCTGACATCTCCATTTGACCAATGTGCGCCATTTAAACTCATGTCACCGTTGGACCAATGTGCACCGTTAATTAGAAACTGACCATTGGTAAGCCGAATAAAGAAATTGCCTTTATTATCTCTGCCAACAGGACCTAAAAAGTGTTTCTTACCTGCGATATCTGCCTTGATGTCAAGTCCCTGATTTGCGCAGCTAGTAGTTCCACCTCCAAATCCTGACGGTGCCATAAATCTTCCCGCTGCGGCATTCCAAGCATCAACAAGTCCAGCGCCCTGCTTGAATGGTGAAATCGGCTTTCCTGTATCATCGAGTGCCATTTTCGCAGACCCCATAATGGCGCATTTCACTTGATCAGGCGTTGCGCTTGAATCCATTGTCAAAACCAGAGCGGCAACACCAGAAACAATAGCAGCGGCTTGCGATGTTCCTGAGATAACTGTGTATCGGTTGTCATTCTTGTATTGCTTTAGCGTGCGCTGAACTGGATTTTTGTCTAATCGGATCGCTATATTGGTGCCCGGTGCTACGATTTCTGGCTTAATGAAGCCATCCAGCGTTGGACCTTGTGAGGAAAAGCTTGCAATTCGGGCATCGCTAAACTCCATTGATGGACCTTCTTCGACATAATCTGCTCCGGCGCCCAATCGACCATCACGCCCGCTAATCACTTCAACTAGCGTATTTTCGTTCGTGGGACATCGGTTAGCATTCCATTCAGCTACAAGCTGTGATCTTGGAACAGTAGCGATTTTGCTCACCCACATATGAACCTCTTCCACCGATGGTTGCTTATTGTGAATTCTTAGCTCGTCGAGGTTACCAGCAAAATAGTTCTCAAGTTGGTGGGTATTTGAGCTGGTGGAAGCCCGTCTTGCAGCACTGGCACCAATCACGATATTTTCCAAATTTCGATTTAAGCCTTCTTTGAAGCTCGAATTACTTTGTTCAAGATTACCATTTACAAAAAGTTGCATGCCCTGTGTGCCAAAACTATACACTACGTGGTGCCATTGATTGGGCGATAATGGTCCGTTTGATTTTAGGTGTCTCGTTGCATTGCGGCTTTGGTGGCGGACATCAAGTTTGCCAGAGGCCTCAAGCCTGATATTCAAATGACCTCCATTGCCATAGCCATTGGCATCCTGCGAAAAAATATTTTGCTCTCTACCGTTGCTAGTATGTTTGACCCAAAAACTAATTGCTCCCGACCGCACGCGTAAATCTGGATGGCGGTCAACCAATATGTGTGACTGATTACCTGTAAACGTTAATGCTTGACACTCAAATCCATCAATTGCTGCGGCGCCCACAGTAATGACGTATGGATTATTCCCAGGCACTGTTATCCCTTTCGCTTTACCGTTGTTTCCAGCAGACGCAACGATTACAACGCCTTTGTCCCATAGTTTTTTCACAGCGCGGTTAATTGGATCTTCCCAATAGCGGGTTCTTGCAGGGGCGCCTATTGACATATTGACGACTCTGATGTTGTAATTCTTGTGATTGTTGTATACCCAATTGAGTGCTTCCAGCACGGTGGAATAACGGCCTTTGCCATTAGTATCAAAGGCTTTTATCGGTAACAATTTCGCATTGGGCGCAATGCCGTTAAAGAAACCGTCGGAACGCATGGTGTTACCGATAATGTTAGCGACGTGAGTGCCATGCCCGTTAAAGTCATCATTCCACGTGTACCTTACTTTACGGGTAATCGCGTCGTATTTTTTTGGTACCTTTGGCGTCCCATTAACGTCTCTAAATAGGCTGTTGCCTAGCTTACCGCCAAGATTCACGCCGCTATCAATTATTGCAATGGTGACCGCTTGACCGAGTGCGCCCCACTGGTGAAGTTTTTCTGCGTTGACCATTTGAACAATATGGTTGTTGGTAGAATCGTTTTCTGAGTAATTCCAGTTGCGTTGGTTTCTAAATGACGACATCGTTTTGATATCATTGTCTTCCTGAATACTAATCTCACTATGTTGTGACAAAGCATCTAGTTGTGACGGTGTCAATACAGCCGAAATGGCATCAATAATCGGAAATTCGCGTTGAACACTACCGCCTACTTTTACGACAGCGTTCGATAATTCTTCGACGCTTTTCCCCTGTAAAATATAGGAGTTTTGAATGTTAACTTGTTTCTCTGCGCCCTGTATTTCCTCGCGAGAGAGATGGTCCTGTTGAAGCACTAGTTCTTTGCTTATTCCGTAGCTTGTAGGCCCTAGCAACAAACCGCTAATAAAGGCTATTTTGGCGACTGACTTCATTTAACTGCTCCGATAAATACAATCGTAAATTACATGTGCGTCTATGTTTAAAGACGCGTATATCTCATGACGCGGCATGAGCCATGCCAACATCCGCATGAAGGGCAAGTTGCTGATTATTATGATGTAAATTGTATTTTTTTTGGTATGCGTTGCTATATCTAATTATCATTTAAAATGCGAACGTAAAATTTGAACAAAACATTCTTTTCTTAATTCGTTTATTTGTTCACATTTTAATTAAGGTTCATTTTTACAGCGCAATAGGATTCATCCTATGTTTCCTATCAGGATTTGGCGTTAGGCACCTTGCAATTTCCTAATGGAAAGCCTTCAAGATTCATGTAACGAAGACGATAACTTTTCGAGTAAGGAGAATTATCTTTAAAAATGTCAGTCAAATTCACTTCTATTTTTCTTTTAGCGTTTTTTTTGATCGTAATAGGTTGGTCTTTTTACGTTATCAATGCTGATTACTCATCATTTACTGGCAAAATACGCACAGATATACAACCCTCTCAAAATCTTACTTCTACGTTCGCCCCTGAAACACTAACCGAATTAACGCTTAACACAGGGCATCCCAGTGAAAAAAATAAAACACTACATGAACCAACGACGGCTGAAGAAGCAGACGCACCATTATTACCAATTCCACTAAAACTACTCGGCACTGATGAAATTCAACAAGTAGCGCTTCTGGAATACGAAGGCGACGTGCGGCGTTATGAGTTAAACAGCAGAATATTTGAATATGATATTTTTTTACTAAATGTGCAAATGCGGCACGTCATTGTGGAATATGAAGACAAATTATTCGAACTGGCACTTGATGAAATTAACCTGTTGCAACAACAGACTGAAAAAAGTAAAGATGAATTTTTGTCTATGACCCCAAGTGAAATTGGTACGCGCCCAAGAATACTCGAACATATTGTCACGTTAAAACCATCGCAGTTTATCGTGGATGGCATGATAGTAAGCGAGGGACTAAATCCAAGCTTGTTCGCACAAGCCGGATTAAAAGAAGATGATGTATTAAAAAAGGTAAATGGGCTAGACATCATGGATAGCGACGATATGCAAGAGATACAAAATCTATTAAAAACCGAAACGTCGCTTGAACTTATCGTTCAACGAAGAGGTAAGACTATTCGTTTGTACCTAGATATTCCCTCAGAATCACTCGAATTCACAAATTAACTACTGCTAAATTTTTCGCCAAGTGGTGCCGTCAGGACCGTCCTCTAATGCAACGCCTAACGCGGTAAGCTCATCCCTCGCCGCATCAGCCTCACCCCAGTTCTTTTCAGCTCTGGCCTCATTTCTCCTGACAATTAACGCCTCAACCTTATCTGCGAAAGCATCATCTTCTTCAGCAGAACCTTGTAGGTATTGATTAGGTTCTGATTGCAGCACCCCCAATATAGCGCCTAAGTTTTTAAGCACATAAGCTAATTTGCTTGCCTCACTATTATCGGAGCGCTGCTTATTAAGTGCTTTAGCGCAATCAAACAAAACAGACATTGCCATCGGCATATTAAAATCATCATCCATAGCAGATTCAAAGCGCTCGAGATAGCCGCCGTAGCTAAGATCTCCGGTCGTTTCAATATTTATATCTCGCAACGAGAGATAAAGTCGCTCTAGCCCGGCTCTCGCCTGGTCAATATTGTCCTGTGAATAACTTAACTGACTTCGATAATGCGCGCTCATTAGAAAGAACCTAAGCGTTTCGGCGTCATGCTTCTCCATAACGTCTCTTAATGTGAAGAAGTTGCCAAGCGATTTCGACATTTTCTCGTTGTCAACCTGCACCATACCCGTGTGCATCCAGGTGTTAACGTATGGTGTATCAAACGCACAGCACGATTGTGCAATCTCATTTTCATGATGTGGGAAAGTCAAATCCGACCCACCGCCATGAATATCGAAATGCGCACCGAGGTGCTTGTTATTCATAGCTGAACATTCGATGTGCCAACCTGGCCGCCCTTCACCGAACGGTGATTGCCAAGACAGTTCCCCCGGCTTAGCTGCTTTCCAAAGTACGAAATCAAGCGGCGATTCTTTATCTTCACTGGTTTCAACCCGAATGCCCGCTTGAAGTTGTTCAAGATCCTGGCGGCTCAGCTTGCCGTAATCTTCATATGTTTCAACCGAGAATAAAACATCACCACTTTCAGCTTTATATGCATAGCCTTTCTCAAGCAGGCGCTGGACAAGTTCAATTATCTCAGGCATGTGCTCTGTCACTTTGGGTTCAAGATCGGCTGGCAGTAGATTCAATGCCTCGAAATCCTTGTGCATTTCTATGATATTTCGAGTTGTTAACTGTTCAGGAGATTCGCCATTTTCTGCAGCACGTTTAATGATCTTGTCATCAACATCCGTAATATTTCTGACATAAGTGACGTCAAATCCTTTGTGCTTTAAATATCTCACAATAATATCAAAGCTTAGATATGTTCGCGCATGTCCCATGTGACACAAATCATAAACAGTAATACCACACACATATAGCCCGACCTTTTTCGGATCGATTGGCTTAAAAATTTCCTTGCGTTTACTCAGAGTATTATAAATAGCTAATTGCGACATGTTTTTGAAAAATCAGAATGTAAAAATTTTGCGTAATGTTACCATAGACCAATGCTATAATCGTCAATCTATTCAGTATATATTAAAAGAACTATAAGGTTTCAGGGCGAGGAAAATCAATGGTTGAACTACAGACTAATCACGGCAACATTAAAATTAGCCTATTTGAAGAAAAAGCACCCAATACTGTCAAAAACTTTTTAGCCTACGTGGAAGATGGCTTTTATGATGGCACTGTTTTTCATCGCGTGATTTCAAATTTTATGATTCAAGGCGGTGGTTTTACCGCAGATATGGTGCAAAAAGAAACCAAACCGCCTGTAGAAAATGAAGCTGATAACGACTTGAGTAATAAGGTAGGCAGCATCGCTATGGCGCGTACAAATGATCCTCATTCAGCCACAGCACAGTTCTTTATCAATGTCGCAGAGAATAGTTTCCTTGACTTCAAATCTGCAACTGCGCAAGGATATGGTTACTGTGTATTTGCCGAAGTAGTTGAAGGAATGGATGTTGTGGAAAAAATTAAGATGGTAAGCACAGGCAACCATGGATTTCATCAAGATGTGCCTAACGAAGCCGTTGTGATAGAAAAAGCGATTGTCGTTACTGAATAAACGCGCCTAAACAACGAAATTGTGATATCAGTTGAGTAATTGCACCTTTTTCATATCTGATCTTCATCTAAGTGAAGCCCAGCCTGAAATTACAACGTGTTTTGAACAGTTTATGACATCTGAAGCGCTATCCGCTGATGCGCTTTATATTCTGGGCGACCTGTTCGAATATTGGATTGGAGATGATGACAGGTCACCTTTCAATTTGCACATTGCCTCAATTATACGCAGCGTTAGCCGTTACATACCCGTATTCTTTATTCACGGTAATCGTGATTTTGCTGTCGGACAAGCATTTGCAGCTGAAGCCGGATTTACTATTTTACCAGAACAATCAATTATCGACTTGTATGGAAAACGCGTGTTAATAAGTCATGGAGATGAACTATGTACGCGTGACCTTGAATACATGAAATTCAGGAAGAAGTCCCGAGGCTGGTGGTGGCCTCGATTAATCTTAGCAACACCGTTGAGTTTTAGAAAAAAAATGGCTCAACGGGGTCGTGAAACCAGTAAGAAAAACAAGGGAAATCTCAGTGAAGAGATTATGGATGTGACCAAGAGTGAAGTAGACAAAGTGATGATGGATAAAAACGTCGACCTATTCATTCACGGGCATACTCACCGCCCCAACGTACATGAATTCTTAATTGACAACACAAAAGTTAAACGAATTGTGCTTGGCGATTGGTACACGCAGGGTTCTGTGCTCGTTGCGACAGCAAACGCGCTGTCTCTCGAGGTAAGACATTTTGCCCCTGCGTGACAAGCGTCGACATATGACTATTATCTAGATAAAATCCAAAAATAATTGACACAAAACGACTCACTTATGTTATGTCATTATTTTTATATAATACGTGTTGAGCAAAAAGAGATAAATTAACTTGAATCAGGAAGAACTACTAAATCCAATCCATGCGTTTTTACAATGTGAAACGCCTCAATCATGGGTTAAAGAAGCAAGCAAACCGGAAAATCTTCATATTGTGTTGCTCGACCATCTTATATGCGAGTTAAAAGCCGCGCAGAGTGCGATGTTTTTAATCCGTAAATATGCCGTTGACAAAGAAAGTGCAGATGCGCTTCTACAATGGTTAAAGCCATTCGAAGACTTTGCATATAGGCAATTAGGAAACTGGCAGGATTTAGCAAAACTCAACACCCTTTCTAAATCTATGGTGCCGAAATCTGGCGCACCATATAGCGAAGGCTTAATTGACAAAATGGTGATATTGATTAAGGAAGAGCTACACCACTTCTATCAAGTGCTCGAAATAATCAACGAAAATAATATTCGTTTCGAAAACATCTCATCGAGTAGATACGCATCGGGATTACTCAGGCATGTAGCTACGTATGAACCAAATACGTTAATCGATAAACTCATTTGCGGCGCGTACATTGAAGCTCGGTCCTGTGAACGATTCGCTAAACTTGCACCTCATATGAATGACCGCATCGCAAACTTCTATATGTCACTACTGCGTTCCGAGGCACGTCATTACCAAGATTATCTTTCACTCGCAGAAGAAATCGCAGACGGTGATATCTCAGAACGGATAGATTTTTTTGGAACAATTGAAAAAGAACTCATAGTTTCAAAAGATTCGGACTTAAAATTTCACAGTGGCTCCTTTTCTCTTCAAAACTGCACAAAACTAGCAACAACATATTAAATAACATAATAAATACAAAAAGATAACATATTTGTTTTTGTTGGGTTTCTTGTCACAATGTGATCAATTGACAGATTTTTTCGTATATTAAATTCGTCATAAACTGATTATTGCTTGTTAAATCACTGTTAATGACTTATATTTCATGTTGACACTGTCAAAAAAGTGTCACTTTTTTTAACTTGGAGTTGCTCATAGTTGGAGAGCCAAACCAAGTGTTACTTTTATTGTGCGAAAGCTTATTAGGAGCAATTCTGTGATATTAAATCATTTATTCGGGTTTTATACCCAACCAAAACAAGAATGGAAGAGCGTTGGTGAAAAACGTGAAAGTTATATTTATGCGTTGAGCCACATTCTTGTTATTTCTCTTATTCCAGCGGGTATGGCCTACATTGCATCAACACTTATTGGATGGGATATCGGCGCAGGCCCCACAGCTGAGACGCTCTTTTTAACGAAACAAAGCGCTGCTTTTATGGCCGTTGGAATGTACATGGGGCTTGTATTCGGCGTTGTAGCTCTGGCTGCGTTGATGGTTGAGATTGGTAAGTCATTTGACGCTAAGCCAACATTCACACAAGCATTGGAACTTGCTGCTTACACTGCTACTCCTTTGTTTATGGCAGGATTCGGTGCTTTCCTACCTGAGCTTTGGTTCTTGATGTTGGTATTTTTAGCAGGTTTATCCTATTCCGTGTATTTGCTTTACACTGGAGTGCCTATCATGTTGAATATCCCTGAAGAAAAAGGCTTTATTTACGCGAGTTCCGTTGTGACTGCTGGACTAGTATTGATGTCCATTTTGATGGCATCAAGTGTTATCCTCTGGAGCATGGGCTTAGGCCCGGTACACGCCTAAAAAGAAAAATCGAAAGTATATAATTGAAAAAGCAGGGAAAACCCTGCTTTTTTTGTGTCAATTAAAAAATAATGCTATTCGCTATCTAAGTTATACATTTCTAGATTCGTTAGCTCAGCTTGTTTGCGCGGTATCTTCTTAGAAGCTTCTCCTCTCGCTTTATCAATGCGTTCCAGATAGTGTTGGTCGACATCACCGGTAATATATTTCCCGTCAAATACGGATGTTTCAAACGTCGTAATGTTTTTATTTTCTTCAGAGACGGCGGAAACAAGTGCATCCAAGTCTTGGAAAATCAAACCATCTGCTTTTATGCAATCCTTAATTTGATCGATTTCTCTACCATAAGCAATCAGTTCAACCGCCGATGGCATGTCAATACCATAAACGTTGGGAAAGCGTATTTCCGGGGCCGCAGAAGCAAAATAGACTTTTTTCGCGCCAGATTCGCGCGCCATCTCAATAATCTGTTCACACGTTGTGCCTCTTACAATCGAGTCATCAACAAGCAATACGTTTTTGCCTTTGAATTCAGATGCAATTGCATTTAGCTTTCTTCTTACTGATTTCCTGCGCATTTTTTGACCTGGCATAATAAACGTTCGGCCAATATAGCGATTTTTTACAAAACCTTGCCGATAAGGCAGGGCTAGTGTTGTGGCAATCTGCAACGCCACGTCCATGGAGGTCTCTGGTATAGGTATGACAACATCTATCTTCTTGTCATGCCATTCTGCTTTAATTTTTTCACCTAGTCTTCGTCCCATATTTACGCGAGATGCATAAACTGAAATCCCGTCAATGGAAGAATCCGGTCTGGCGAAATAAACAAACTCGAAAATACACGGATGACAGGCTGGTTTCTTTGCACATTGTTTGGTGAACAATTTTCCTTCTTCTGTCACATAAACCGCCTCTCCTGGCGCGACATCGCGAACAAATTTAAAGCCGACAGTATCCAGCGCGACACTTTCGGATGCGACCATAAATTCATCACCATTTTCTGTTTGTCTCTTGCCTAACACAAGCGGTCTAATGCCATTAGGGTCTCGAAACGCCACAAGGCCATGACCAATTATTGCCGCGACAACGGCATATGCACCACTGACTTTCTTGTGTAATTTGCTTACTGCCTTGAAGATATCATCGGGTTTAATTTTTAATGCAGCGGTATTTTGAAGTTCGTGTGCGAATATATTCAGCAGGATCTCTGAATCTGATGTCGTGTTTATGTGCCTGCGCGCAATGCGGAAAACGTCTTGCTGTAGGGCATGGGAATTGGTCAGATTACCGTTGTGTGCAAACGCAATTCCATAAGGCGAATTAACATAAAACGGCTGAGCTTCCGCTGAACTTGAACTGCCTGCAGTAGGATAGCGGCAATGCCCGATGCCAATGTTACCTGTCAGTCTTTTCATGTGCCTAGTATGAAAAACATCTCTCACCAGACCATTTGCTTTGCGCAGGTTAAACATGTTGTTTTCGATAGTCATAATGCCGGCTGCATCTTGACCGCGGTGCTGCAAAACAATTAATGCGTCATAAAGAGACTGGTTGACAGGCTCTTTACTTACAATTCCAACAATGCCGCACATAAAACCACCTTTATTTAGGTTGACGGGATAAAGCTTGAGTTTTGTTCTACAAACTCAAAGAACCACTCAATTACAACGCCAAACTCTGGAACCAGGAGCGATGACAGCCACCAATCCGAGGAAGACGCTGATGTAAATGTATCAAGAAAAAACAGCACAGCGCTGGCGATCAGAACGCCTCTAAGCGCGCCGAACACCGCACCAATTGCTTTGTCAGTGCCACTTAAGCCAGTCGTCTTCACCAACTGCGATATCAAATAGTTAATTAATGCGCCAGCTATTAGCGTACCGATAAACAGTAAGGCGATTGAGATACCATTTTTTATCAGCTCGTCATTGATACTTGTCAGATGACTGGCTAATAACGGATAAAAATGTCTTGAGATAAAAAACGCGCTGATCCAAATTGCCAGTGATATCGCTTCTTTAACAAAACCACGCACAATGCTGATTAATGCTGAAAATGCAATAACACCTAGTATTGCAAAATCAAACCAGTTCATGCTCTTTTCCTTTTTCCACTGACTGCTTTTTTTATTTGCCGCGAATAGTATCAAAAATGCCTATCTAGCGCTAACTTGATATTCGGTGATCTTACCTGTCAGTCCAGTAATTTTTTTGAGTTCTGGTATTTGCTCTTCGAGTTTTTGTTTATCTAAGTCTGGTCCTACTAATATTCGCGTAAGACGCCCATTGGCAGTAAAAGCAGATTGTTGAAACACTTGGTAACCTGCACTAGAGACTTGATTCACAACTCGATTAATATTGGCTTGATTACCAAATACACCCAATTGAATTACCCAGCCTCCTCGCCTTTTAGGCACTTTTACAATATCTTGCTCAGGCCCCGGCGTCGCTACGATTATTTTCTTTACTGGCTCAGAAATGGGTTCGTCTTGTAAGCTCAACGTTTGTTGCTCTAATTGGCTTGTTTCAGTTGTTGAAGATAGGTCTACGGATTGTTCAACTTCAGCATCATCTGCTCGTAAATCCTCAATAATTTCAGGTGTGATAGCAGCTTCTTTGAGCGCTGCGACGTCAACCTCATCAATTGTATTTATCTCAATAGATTCAGGTGGTTCTGGTACCTCGAGAAAACTTTGCTTTGATGTTTGTTTCTCACCGTCTAACCACTGAGGTAGAAAAATAACTACCAGCGCCACAAGAATTATTGTGCCTATCAACCGGTTTTTTAACGTATCGCTCATCATTTACTCTACAGTTGTTTTAGCGTGTTGGAAGCACATGCAACAGTGACAAATGAACCACAGACGCAAATCATATCTTCATTATTCGCTTGTTCAATAGCGTACTGTGTACCTTTCTCCACCGACGTAAAGCGAACTACGTGTTGGTTATTGTTTTGCAAAAACAGTCCTAATCGCTCTGAATTCTCTCCCCTTGGCGGCACCGAATCACAACAAATCCATGCCGCATTCAGTAAGAGTAACTCAGAAAGGCTGGCTTCTATATTTTTATCAGTCATCATTGCGACGACAATAAAAATTTGTTCGTATGTTTCCTGTTTCAAGCGCGCGCAAAGGTATCGAGTCGCCTGAGCATTGTGCGCAACATCTAGTATTATTTTTGGTTGTGTAGCAATCTGCTGATAACGACCTGGTAAACTCACCTTATTAGTGATTGCTTCAACCTTTTGCTTGTCTTTCATAATAGTACGCATTGAATCACTATGTGAAGGAAGTTTTTGGATCAGGTGTAAAAAACAGGCAAAAGCAATGGGTATATTTTGAAACGGAACCTGAGAGTTGTCGATGTTGAAGGTTAAATTTTGCGATAGTTCACTATCTAAATCATTGTGTAACGACACCCTGCCCGTTGCATGGTCTACTTCTGACATATTAGGCACAATCGTCGTTCGGTTTTCCTGTAAAACCGATTCATTTAGTCCGAACTCACTCGGTACAATCCCAAAAACCACTTCACTCGTCGATTTTATAATGCCCGCTTTTTCATTCGCAATTTGTTCAAGCGTATCGCCTAAATAATCTTGATGATCATAACCAATACTGGTAATGACGGAGATATCCGCATCGATAATATTTGTGGCATCTAACCTACCGCCAAGACCAACTTCAAGCAATATGACATCAACATTATTTTTTGCGAATATCGACAACGCAGCGAGTGTTGCAAATTCAAAATAAGTCAGTGATATGGTACTACGCGCATCCTCTATTTGTTGAAATGCATCGCATATGTCACGATCGGGTGCCATTTTTGACTGTACTTTTATTCTTTCATTGAAAATCTGCATATGCGGAGAAGAATAAACACCTACAGTACATCCAGCCGCGTTTAGTAGCGCTTCAATACATGCTGTCGTCGTCCCTTTGCCATTTGTACCCGCTATGGAAACGACTCTTATACCACTTAAATCGAGGTCTAACCTGTTCCAAACCGTCTTAACACGAGAAAGGCTTAAATCTATTGCACTATCATGCTGACTCTCGATGTAAGAAAGCCATTGTGTTAGGGCTTTTTTGTTTTGCACTATTCAGAAGGCTCATCCACTGTTTCTGGAATACCTTCAGGTTCAGGAGGATCGTCCTGTGACGGGTCGTAGTGGAGTTTTGCTATCAAGCGGCCAATAGTGTCCTTCATTTCTCGTCGATCAACGATCATATCAAGCGCACCTTTTTCCAGAAGAAATTCACTTCTTTGAAAGCCTTCTGGCAGTTTCTCACGAACAGTCTGTTCAATAACACGGGGGCCAGCAAATCCAATAAGCGCTCTGGGCTCAGCAATATTAATATCGCCCAACATTGCTAAACTCGCCGAAACTCCACCCATTGTAGGGTCGGTCAGGACAGAAATGTATGCCAATCCTTTTTTGCTCATTTTTGCCAATGCTGCGCTTGTTTTCGACATTTGCATCAGAGATACAAGCGCCTCTTGCATCCTAGCGCCGCCACTGGTCGAAAAACAAACAAGCGCGCAATTGTGTTTAATTGCTTCCTCGGCTGCCGCCACGAATTTTGCACCTACCACCGATGCCATTGATCCGCCTAAAAACTTAAACTCAAATGCTGCTGCAACGACAGGCACACCGTTTAACGTCCCTCTCATTGCAATTAACGCGTCTTTTTCACCTGTTGCTTTTTGCGCAGATACAATTCTATCCTTGTATCGTTTTGAATCCTTAAATTTAAGAATATCTTGTGGCTCAAGATCTGCAGATATTTCATGTCTGTCTTGTTCATCCAAAAAGGCATTTAAACGAGCGCGTGCTGTTATACGCATGTGATGCCCGCATTTATCACAGACTTCTAACTGCTTTTCCAACTCTGATTTATATAAAACCGATTGGCAATTACTGCATTTTGTCCAGACTCCTTCTGGCACATTGCTTTTAGTCGATGATGTCGTCTTTGGCAGTATTTTTTCTATCCAGCTCATTTTATGCGTACCTGTCTATGACTTTTTTTCACTTGACTTCCGTTGATAGCGACTAGTTACCTTTGTTCAAAATTTAAGCAGCAGGGTATTGACTAAGGTGAACTTACTCTTGGATTATACAGAAATAATTGATTTACTGTAAAAAAAATACAATAAACACACTATAGAGTAGTAGCGTTTAGTGTGTAGGAAAAGCGAATCTGAAGTGCTTTTGGTGAATCACAGCCCTCGTTATTTTTAAAGGTTTCGACCTTATTTTCTATCATTTGATAAAGAGGACGTGCGCTTAATTGGGAGTGCTTGCGCCGATCGAGAGCCGCATTAACAGGATAAGAATATCAAACGTCGAAAAACAGTGGGCCAAAGTCTGGTTTCGTCAATTTGTACTTATCTGGGTATTTTACACCTACCAAATACAAACCATTTGGTTTAGCGGTTGCTGCTGCTTTAGTCCTGTCTTTAACAGCCAATAATTCTTCTATCCAAGAAATTGGTTTCGCCGAAACGCCAACTTCAATAAGACTACCAACAATGTTTCTCACCATGTGATGCAAAAAAGCGTTTGCCTCTATTTCTAATACGACATAATCGCCTTTGCGCGTTACATCTATGTATTCTACATTTCGATTTGCTGTTTTTGACTGGCATAAAGCTGCTCTAAAACTAGTAAAATCATGCTCTCCAATTAGCGCGAGCGCTGCTTCATGCATGAGCTTTTCATTTAATTGGCGATGAACGTGAGTAACGCCATTGTAAAAAATGGCAGGTCGATGCTGACGATTGTAAATGATATATCGATATCGTCGTGATAACGCACTGAATCTAGCATGAAAACTATCGCCAACCGGTAACGCCCATTTGATTGATATCTGTTCAGGTAGGTTCGCATTGACACCTAGGGTAAATGCCTTAAGAGGACGATTCGCTTCAGTATCAACATGAATAATCTGATTGGTCGCATGAACACCTGCATCCGTGCGTCCAGCACACACAACATCGACTCGGTGGTCTAATACTTTTGATAATGCGTCCTCAACACATCCTTGAATCGTGATCGCGTGATGTTGTTTCTGCCATCCTTTAAACCCGTTTCCCTGATATTCGATGCAAATAGCAAAACGCATAAATATTAACGCTTTGCCTTGTTTGTATTGCGATGGCGATTTGAAATCATTTTGTGCTGTTTGGATTTGCGCAGTGAACGTCTCATCCTGCTGAGTTTGGTGTGGTCAAGTTCATCCATCGCGTGCAACTTAGTCTTTGTTTCATGAGGAAGTTTTACCATGCTACGAAGCTGATTTACGTGCTCCAAATCTAACTCTAGCCATGCGCCTTGGGGCAGTCGTTTGAACATTTCAATGTTGCCGTAACGTATTCTAATCAGTCTGTTGACCTTTACGCCTTGCGACTCCCAAAGCCGTCTTACTTCTCTGTTTTTTCCTTCACTTAAGGTAACGTTAAACCAACGATTCTTCGATTCTTCTTCCGTGTTTTTTACATGCACAGAGTTAAATTTAGCAACCCCATCATCTAGCGCGATACCACTGCTAAGCTTTCTCAGCATTTCGGGTGTTACATCGCCAAATATACGCACTGTATATTCTCTTTCTATGGAATAACTTGGGTGCATCAGACGATTAGCCAATTCACCATCGTTTGTAAATAACAAAAGACCGCTAGTATTAATATCTAATCTGCCTACTGCAATCCAGCGTCCTCCCGTTAACGCTGGTAACCTGTCGAAGACCGTCGGTCGACCCTCAGGATCATTGGCGGAACAAATAATTCCCTCAGCTTTATTTAGCATTAACACTCTACATGGCGGCTTTTCTTGTTGTCGCGAAATGAGATGGCCATCAACCCTGATGAGATCCGTGGGCTCTACTCGCTCGCCAAGCGTCGCGACTTTCCCATTGACTGAAACTCGTTTGTCCTCAATCCATTTTTCCATTTCGCGACGCGAACCAATGCCATTATTCGCCAGCACTTTTTGAAGTTTTTCAGATGCCATCAATGAATACTCTCTGGAGGCGGCTGTAGATTATCGTTAGCAGTATTCGAATTATTTTCATCTTTCACTTCTTCAATAATTTTTAAAGATGCTTGCAATCCACCATCGGCATGCTCTTCGCCATTTGCGTCGCCGTCAAATAAATCTGCAGATGGCAAATCTGAGAGATTTGATAATGCAAAATAATCAAGAAATGCATCGGTGGTTGCATAAAGCGCCGGACGACCGGGCACTTCTTTGTGACCGACAATTTTAATCCATTCTCTCTCAGATAAATTTTTTATAATTTGACTGGATACCGCAACGCCTCGGATTTCCTCGATCTCACCTCTGGTTATAGGTTGCCGGTACGCGATTAGGGACAAGGTCTCAAGCATTGCTCTTGAATATTTTGGCACTGTCTCTTGCCACAAACGCGATAATAGCGGGCCCAGGCCGCTGTTTGACTGAAAACGATAACCGCTGGCAACTTCGACCAGCTGTATACCACGAGGTGCATAGTCAAGCTTAAGTTCTTCCATTACTTTAGTTAGCTGTTGAGAAGGAACGTCAAAATCAGTCAGTACGGTCTCGCGCATTTTTTTTATTGACAGCGGGTAATCAGCAACAAAAATCGCAGCTTCAACCAGCTGTTTTAACTGTTCATCACTGATCTCGTTCATATTCACCTAATTTTACATGTAGATTAGAATAAGGTTCAGCTTGTTCCAAAACGACCAAGCCTTCTTTAACCAACTCCAATATTGCAACGAATGTCACAACAACGCCAGCAGCGCCTTCATTAACATCCAAAAGATCTGTCATCGATGTAAAATTAACGCCGTTTAGCCTTTGCACTAATAAGCTCATGCGAGCACGCGTTGATAGCGCTTCTTTTGAAATCTTGTGATCTTTAAATGCATTGGAACGCTTTAGCGCGTCTGAAAATGCTAGCACTAACTCTTTAAGCGTCACTTGAGGAAGGTGTTTAATTGGCTGTACATTATCACTGGGGATTGCATGTGACACGTGAAAATCGCGCTCTAATCGTGGTGTTTCATCAAGCGTTTCTGCTGCTTGTTTTATTTTTTCGTACTCTTGAAGACGACGTATCAACTCAGCGCGAGGATCATTTTCTTCGTCGTCCATTTCCTTGATTTTTGGCAACAAGATCCGTGATTTAATTTCGGCAAGCATGGCTGCCATTACCAAATACTCTCCTGCCAATTCCAATTTTACATCAGCCATTGCCTCAACGTAATGCATGTATTGTTTGGTAACCTGTAATACAGGAAGCTCAGCGATATCAAATTTTTGTTTTCGAATTAAATAGAGCAGTAAGTCAAGTGGACCTTCAAACGTTTCTAAGATAACTTCTAATGCATCTGGCGGGATATAGAGGTCTTCAGGCTTTTCTATTAGTGCTTCACCGTTGACAAACGCCAGCGCCAATGGCTGCTGTTGCGTCAATGGTGCTGGACGAGTCCCTGCTGGTCCGTCAATTTCCGACATATTATTTCAAGCCTCAAAAGGTAATGTATCGCCTGTTCCATAGCGCAGAATCTGTGCATCGCCTTCAGACAGGTCCACCACTGTTGTTGGTTGCTGCCCTAGATACCCGCCGTGTATTATCAAACCTACGAGTTTTTCAAGTTTATCGCGAATTTCATCCGGATCAGATTCCGCAATCTCTTCACCTGGCAAGATAAGTGTAGTCGACATTATCGGTTGGCCCAATTCTTCAAGTAACGCAAGTGCTATATTGTTTTGCGGTACCCGTATGCCAATCGTTTTTCTTTTTGGATTTTGCAATCGTTTGGGGACTTCTTTCGTCGCCTTCAAAATAAAGGTATAGGGGCCCGGCGTATTATTTTTTATTTGTCGAAAAGCAGTATTATCAACTCTCGCATATATTGACAGTTCAGACATATCACGACACATAAGCGTGAAATTATGCGCCTTATCCAAACTGCGTATTCGACAAATCTGCTCGAGTGCTTTTTTGTTTTCCATTTGGCATCCAATCGCATATCCTGAATCTGTTGGGTAAACGATAACTTCACCGCTTTGAATTAACTCGCATGCGAGCTTGACCAATCTAAGCTGGGGATTATCAGGATGAATGTAAAAAAACTGACTCATTTATTATTATCGTTATTTGTATCTAGGATTATGCGACTTGCGCGTAGCACTGCTACTGACTTGTCTAGTATACCAAGTTTACACCGTAAAAAGTGGTTTAATTGTTAACGCCTCAATCTCAAATCCTGACCTATATCTCAAATGACGATCAATTTTAAAACCTGTCCCATATCGGCGCAAAATTACTTGGCAACGTCAACTTGCGACCCAGCTCGGTCCAACGATTCGGTGCATGAAAATCAGACCCGACACTGGCATAAAGTTTGTGTTCTTTAGCGATATCTTGAATGACATTTAGCTTCGTTGGTGAGACGCGAGGATGTATTAATTCTGTTGCTTCTCCTCCCCAATTTACAAAATCGTCAAATAACCTTCTTAACCACTTGGTTTTCATATCATAATGAAAGGGATGCGCTAAACACGCAACGCCACCGGCATCTTTGATTGCGGCGATAGCCTGGTCAATAGATAACCAATCAGGAGATACATAGGCCGCCTTGTTCTTTGACAAATATTTGGTGAATGCTGCGGGGGCATCTTTACACTTTTTTTCAGCAACAAGTACTTTGGCAAAATGCATACGAGAAATGCTTTTTGCTGACACCTTTGCAACCTTTGCAGACAAGTCTTCAATGTTTAGATGAGCTAGTTTGCGAGCGATTTTTTCTGCCCGCTCTTGTCGCTTTTGTTGTTGTTGAGCAATTGTTTTTAATAGTGCTTGATCAGAACCATTAAAGTTTAATCCCAATATATGGATTTCAAAACCGTGCCATTTTGTCGAGAATTCTATTCCCGGTACCAGGGTCAATCGCAGATTGTGTCGAGCTATCGCTTCTTCTGCCGGTGCAATCGCATCTATACAATCGTGATCTGTTATTGCCAACAGATCAACTTGCATTTGCCCTGCCCGCAGCACAAGCTGTTCGGGCGTTAGCACGCCATCTGAAAAGGTACTATGACTGTGTAAATCTACCCGCAAGAAGTTCTCCATGTAAGACGATTGGTGGCAAAGGGTTGACAAGACCTCTAAATTATATTCTCCTATTAGGGAGATTAGAACAGATTTATTTGAAATCGGTATGCGTATGATGCGTAAAGAACTGCTAGAGAATGTAAGTGAAGCAACCACCCGCTGTGAGATTAACGGTGTAGTTGTAGCTTGGTGGTGGGTCCAGCATTAGGGCCTTTATCTGCGCATACGCAAAATTTCAAAAGGCCCATACATTGGGCCTTTTTTATGCGTAAAACTTTTATACCGAATTGGGGATTTTCAAAGGTTATAAAAAATGACTTTATCAGCACTAGATACTACGCCAGGAATGGTTGAATCCGTCATAAAAACTGTCAACTATGTCGATGATCCATTGGGTGCTTACAATGGCTTAAAAACAGAAAACTCGATACTTCTAGAATCGGCAGAAATTGAGAGCAAAGATAGCCTTCAAAGCCTTATCTTACTTGATGCAGCGCTGCGGATTGAATGCAATGACAAACAAGTAAAAGTTGAAGCGCAATCAATAAATGGTGAAGCAGCGTTAGACGTATTGGAAAAAAAACTTCCAACACAAATCATCAACAAAACCAAAACGTCTCTGATTTTTGAATTTGAAACGCCACCAAAAAATATTGATGAAGACACACGGCTTAAAAAATTGGGAGTACTTGATGTATTGAGGACGCTTAAAGACAATATTGTGAGTTTGAGAACGCATCCGCACAGCGTTTTTCTAGCTGGCGTTTTTGGCTATGACCTCATCGCTTGTTACGAGACGCTACCGCATGTTCCCGTGATGGATAACAGCTGCCCTGATTACGTGTTCTATTTGGCTGAAACACTTGTATTGATAGACCACCAGCTACAGTCAACAGAGATAATTGGCAGTGTTTTTTCCGGTGAAAACGTATCAAAGGAATACTTTCGGCTGCATCAACGAATTGAACAAATTGCTGAAAAGCTAATCTCGACAGCGTTTGAATCAAATACACAAAACGATGCTTCTGTTGAAGCAAGCGCGGATAAATCGGACGAGGAATTTTGCGCGATCGTAGATGATTTAAAAGAGAACATTTTAGACGGTGACATATTCCAAGTAGTCCCGTCGCGCAGTTTCACAATGAAATGCAGCAATGCTCTGCTCGCCTATAAGCGCCTAAAACAAACCAATCCATCGCCATATATGTTTTATATTCTTGATCGAGACTTTGAAATTTTTGGCGCGTCTCCAGAATCAGCGCTCAAATATTCAAAAGAGACTAATGTCGTCGAAATCTATCCAATTGCAGGTACGCGGCCGCGAGGCAAAGCAAGTGACGGCAGTATCGATCCTGATTTAGACAGTCGGCTTGAATTAGATTTACGGCTAG
>DDLV01000167.1 GCA_002340325.1 Glaciecola sp. UBA2563
ACACTTTGGTATTGCCAAACTCGATAAGGACGGATCCTTCTGCGTGAATGGTGTAATTTCTTGTGATGGTAATTGGACGGATTTGATTGGCAGTGCGACGGCTTGGGCGCATTAAGTTAGGCTCCTTTAATTGCAGAGGGGTATTTAGCGCGAAGTATAGCTAAATGCGGCTTGGTTTAAAATGCGAAAGGCTATTTAACCTCAACATTACTTATCCAGAGTTGAGGTTAATTCACTTCTGCTAAGCGCGCTCTCGATATAAGTCATAAACTGGCGGCTGTTTCCTTGATCTATCAGACCTTAGATGCCAACATTATTGTTCGCTAGCTGCCATTTACGCATTAACAAAAAAATAGGAATAACAAATGATATGCAGTATGACTGGGTTCTCACGGCATGAAATTACCAAAGAGTGGGGAACAGCCGTTTGGGAAATACGTTCAGTCAATCAACGCTTTTTAGAAACGCTATTTAGACTGCCCGAGCAATTTAGAGGTTTGGAGCCGGCTATTCGTGATCGACTTCGCAAGCGATTGCAGCGCGGAAAGGTAGAATGTGCCTTGCGATTTTCGTTCAACGAGGGAAATGTTAGCGGCATAACCATCAATGAAGAACTCGCTAAACAACTCATCCATGCGTCAAATTGGGTCATACAACACGGTGCAGATGGGCCAGTGCACCCAGTTGATATTTTGCGTTGGCCAGGTGTTACGTCAAGTGAGGAAGCCGATATGGACGCGATTCAGCAGGATATGTTGCAAGGGTTTGATACAGCACTGGAAGAGTTTATTCAGTCCCGTAAAAGCGAAGGCGTAAATATGGCGGGGCTTATACAAAATCGCCTAGCAGGTATTCTTGAACAGGTTGCTATTGTGAAAGTGCGAATGCCAGAGATTATGGAATGGCAAAAAGAGCGCATCCGCTCAAAATTTGCAGATGCAAAAATAGAACTTGATGAGGGCCGTGTTGAACAAGAGATGGTCATGATTGCACAAAAAGCGGATGTTGCAGAAGAACTCGACCGCCTTGAATCTCATGTCGATGAAAGCAAGAAAATTCTGGAAAAAGGTGGCGCGGTGGGTCGCCGATTGGACTTTATGATGCAGGAATTTAACAGAGAAGCGAATACATTAGGCTCAAAATCTATAAATACTGACATCACGCAAGCCGCAGTTGAACTCAAGGTACTGATTGAGCAAATGCGCGAACAGGTGCAGAATATAGAGTAGATTCTGCACCTGAAACCCTTGGTGTTGACATTTGTATAAATAATTATATTATCAATTATATATATTTTCTCGGTGTGACTACTATGCAAAAAGACTTTCTCGATGAAATAGCAGAACTCGCCATTGGCTCTCGGTTAAAACGGTTGTCCGACTTAATTATGGGGCAGGCGCAACAAACGTATGATTATTTTGATGTTGACATGCAGCCTAAGTGGTTCACCTTATTAGCTCTACTGGACAAACATCAGCAGGTAAGCATCGTTCAAGCTAGCGAACTCTTAGGCGTTTCTCAGCCCGCTGTCTCTCAATATGCCAAGCAGCTGTGCAACGAAAACATTATTGATATTACGCCGACAATAGAAGATTCGCGCCGAAAAATGCTCTCTTTGACTTTATTAGGCAAATGCAAAGTAGAGACGTTACGCCCGATGTGGAATGCCGTTGAAAAAGCTGCACAGAAAATGTGCGCTGAGCAAGATAATATGTTTTATGAATCAATGAGGATCTTGGAATCAAGCTTGTCGAAAGCATCCCTTACCCAGCGTGCTATAAATGAATTTCATGCCATAGATAAAACAGCAGGTGATGTGAGCTTCTTGCCATTTACCGAAAATCTTGCACCTTATTTTGAGATTATCAACAAGCAGTGGATAAAGCGCATGTTCAAGTTAGAAGGTATCGATATCTACGTATTAGAAAACCCCAAAGAAGCTATCATTGATAAGGGTGGATATATCTGGTTTGCAAAGCATCCAACGCTCGGTATTTGCGGCACCTGCGCATTACTAAACAAAGGAGATGGTGCCTTTGAGCTCACTAAAATGGGCGTATTGTCACAAGCTCGTGGTTTTAAGATTGGCGAACAGTTGTTGCAGTATGTGTTATCACAAGCTGATTTGCTTGATCTCAATAAAGTATTTTTATTAACGAATGCAACTTGCGAGGCGGCTATCCATTTATACGAAAAAAATGGATTTGAGCACAGCCAAACCATTATGGATGCATATGGTACAGCTTACGAGCGCTGTAATGTTGCGATGGAATACAGCGAGCGCCGAAGTTAGTAGACAGGCTACTGGTTTACCAAACTGGCAATTTTTCTTCTAAACGTTGCGTTAAATGCGATTTGATGCAAATTTGTCAAAGAGGCGCGTTTTAAAATACCTTCCATATGAAAGAACTCTATCGCGCCGTTGTCATTGTAGTTGAATGACGCGCGATTCATGATGTTTTTATCTTGTTCAAACACTAGCTTTTCTGCCAATGCGCAACTGACATACATCACTATTTTTTGTTGCATCTCTTGGGCTGGTGTTCGCTCGTCAAATCGCTTCGCTAACGGCCAAAACTTATGCTCGATGTAATAGGTTAGGTTTTTGGGTAGATTCCATGTGTGTATCATTAATTTAGCTAAGTTGCCCTGATGTGTATGCAACGCATCTTGGGCGGCAGTTATGCGATCTACCAAATTGTAATCGCCTAGATAATAACGACTTGCATTCGTTTGTGTAAGTATAAAAGCGACGTCGCCAAGATAGGAAAGTTGGCAGCTGGTTGCCAACCCATTTGCATCCTCTAACCGCAGTTCCTGTACAAACATTCGCGCGATTTCACTTGCTATAAAGGACGCTTTCCAAATGCGATCGTATGCTGCTTGTTGTTTGGTTGATGAAAATGAAACGCTCTCTCGCAAAGCAAAGTTAGTCGCAATACTTCGCACTTGTATCACACCTAAGTACATGACAGCGTGATGTAAATTTTCAATTGGCTTATCAAGCCTGTAGTAGGCTGAGTTCGTTTCTTCCAATACTTTCCCCAAAAGCTTCAAATCTTTTGAAATGATTTTATAAAGCTCTTTTGGTTCGTTTATAGGCTGTAGTAACGACATCAATTCGGGGCGAGGCTTCGCCATTGAATCCAGTGTCTTTTTAATTTGCTGAAGGTTTTCATCTTCTTGATAAGAAATGAGAGTCAATGCCTGTAATTTTGCCTCGCTTTCTTCATTTTTTTCAATGGGCACGGACGTTACCTCGGGATCGTTTTTTGGCGGTTTAGTTGCCTCCAGTGAATTTGATGCGACCGAAACAGTAGATGCCGTTCTTCGAGCTGGTGTTGAAACCGTGACTCGTGGTGCGGCTCTGTTAATTTTCCACCAATACAATAAAACTAAACCAACAACGACGAGGGTGATAGTGCCAATGTTAACCAAGAGTCCATGCCTATGGGTTCAATATGAATACCACCAAAGATACGTCCTAAAACACTGCACTTGTGTATCAATATCAATACTTGGTAATGAAGTGCAACAATCGCTTACTTGCTCAGCCACTGATTCATAACGGATTTGTCATCGATAAAAGGCATTCGAAATTATAATTTTCGAAAAACAAATATACCTTACGTATTAACGATGACATGGTAGGTTGCCTGCAATCGTTAACTAGTGTTTTGTCTAACTCGAAGGTTATAGTGAAGTCGTTATGAAGTATTCAATACCAGAAAAAAAATTAAGCGGCGTTAAAGTTTCTCAACGAAGATATCGCTCACAAGGCTTTACGTTAGTTGAATTGATGATCACATTAGCGATTACGGGAATTCTCGCAGCAGGCGTAATTAATAGTTATCGGGACTACATTGTGCGTGCTCAGATGACGGATCTGGCTGCGCAATTTGGTGCCTATCAAAGAGTGTTCGATGGTTTCAAAGAGATCAACGGTTTCTACCCACAAGATGCAACGATGGGACAAACTCCATCAAACGCGAATGGTATAAACATTGACCTTGCTAGATGGCAAACCCCCACATTTGCTGGTGGGCTTTGGAATTGGGAGGGTCCGGACAATCATTCTTATGCAGGCATTGCCATATCGGGGGCATCCGCCACAGAAGAAGAGATGATTCAACTTGACGCAATTTTAGACAATGGAGACCTGACAACCGGTAGGTTTCGACGAATTGGTTCCGATTACACGTATATAATCGACGAATAATTACCCACACTCTAAGGTCTATCTAGCCAGTTTATTAACTTTTTGTAAAAGAATATTACACGTCACATAGGCGTTTCTGATGAAATCAATCTAGTACCCTTGAATCAACTTTACCTGGTTCAAAATCAGACAATGATTTAAAAAATGCTTAGAAAACAAGCTTTACAGTGCTGATTGTATTTAATTTGCAGATTGTTTTTTTACAGATTATGCTATGCAACGTTTATTAAAAACGACGCTGTTATTCAGCGATAATAATGTAAAGTGTAAGCATTTGTTAACAGCAATTAACAAAAGCAAATTATTGTAGGCATTCCCTTCAAACGACGGCGATATGTCTACGCAACAAAGGAATAGATATGCGCATAATTTTTATGCTACTAGCGTTCTCGCTATTGTCGGTACCGGCAGTCGCTGAGGATTCAAAACAACCTAAAATAGAGCCTTCATCCGTGTCAATTGAAGCGTTTTTCAAACGCGCTCAGTTTGAAGATATGGTGATATCCCCTGATGGCAAACACATTGCCGTGACTTTTGTCGAACAATCAGACCCTACATCAACGACATTGGCGGTTATGGACATCGGTTTGACCAAGATCTTGTCAAGTTTTAATTTTGGCGAATTCAGACGAATACAGGATATTCATTGGCCGCGTAACGATCGCATTATGTTTGCATACGCCAAGTTTGTTGGGTTTTTAGATACTAGAGGGGAAGCACCGGAGTATGTCGCTTACGACCTTGATGGGAAGAATGGAAGACAAATAACTAATCCTTTGGGTGCGAATTATGAAATCGTAAGTTTATTACCCAATGACCCCGAGAAGATTCTTGTCACTAAGGCAAATTACGGAGATATCACCGACAGGCAGGGTGATTTTAACCAAGTTCCAGTTAAATTGTTTGAAATCGATATCGACAGGGGTAAGGAAGATTACATTGCGACTGAGCCACCTAGTGTTAATCAGATTATCGCAGACACGAATGGAGTTCCACGCGTCGCGTTAGGTTATCTAGAAAAACGAAACGACCGATTAGGTTATGGTACGTATACGGCTTATGTCAAGAAAACGCCGACATCAAGTTGGACTGAGATCGATACTTCACGGTTTTACAAAGAAGATGGAGCGAGAGCTTCAGTAACGCTCTTAGGTTTTAATAAAGAGAGCACGACCGCTTATGTTTCCACCGATTACAAAAGCGACCTACCCGCTATCTACAGCGTAGACATGTCAACATTGGAATACACAAAGGTTAAGCAGTTAGACAAAGTCATTCTCCGTGATGAAATTCTAGGTTTCGATGAAACACTTTATGGCTACTGGACGTCACCTAATTACAACAAGAAACTCTTTCTTGGCGACGACAACCCCATGGAAAAAATGATGAATCAATTGTACGCCAGCTTTGGGGGAACTCAGGAAGATATGGATATTTCCATAACCTCAATGTCAGAGGATGAAAATTTGGTGGTCTTGAATGTGTCTTCTGACCGGGATCCTGGTGCGTTTTATTTATTCAATCGCGGGCTTGATGGTTCTGAAGCAAACATTTCATTACTCGCATTTGCCAAACAGGAAATAAACCCGGACCTCATGGCAGACATGGTACCTTTCGAATTCAAATCGCGAGATGGCGTACCGTTAAACGGTTATTATGTTCTACCAACCGTAGGTGAAGCACCGTTTCCAATGGTTCAAATCATACACGGTGGGCCTCATGGCCCGAGAGATTTCTGGGGTTGGAATCGCGAAGCACAGTTCCTCGCGAGCCGAGGTTATGCCGTTGTGTCTGTAAACTTTAGGGGCTCTGGCGGTTATGGTGTTGATTTTGAGCGTTCCGGCTACCGAGAGTGGGGTGGCAAGATGATCAATGACATGACGGATGCGACCATGTGGATGGTTGATCAAGGACATGCTGATAAAGACCGTTTATGTGTTTACGGAGGCTCTTATGGTGGTTATGGCACATTGCAAAGTGTGGTACGTGAGCCAGATCTCTACAAGTGTGGAATTGGCTATGTGGGTGTCTATTCGTTGTTTGAAATGAAACGCTCGGGTGATATTCCAAAACGTCGCACGGGCCGAAAGTTCCTAGATATGGTATTGGGTACTGACGATGATTTGATGACACGTTTCTCGCCTGCGCTTAATACAGATAAAATAAAAGCCGAATTATTTATTGCGCATGGCCGAGAAGACGTCAGAGTGCCGATGGAGCAATATGAAGTGCTTTCTGACAACTTGAAAAAAGTAGGTAAAAACTACAAATCGATGGTCAGAGATGAAGGCCACGGTTATCAACAAATGCAAAATGTTGTAGATTTTTACTCAGCGATGGAAACCTTTCTGGCACAAAACCTGAAAAAGTAGCATTTCACTGAAGGTCTAAATTTGACTAAAGCCGCCAAGTTATTTGAATGGTGGCTTTTTTTGTGAGCGTTAAGAAGGTGAGACAAAACCCTAGATATATTGATTTTTAAGTGTTACTCAAACTAAGGCCGAGCTCTATGGCCTTAATCGTATCAACGGAATCAAATTGAATCTTGCATTCTGCGGCAATCATTCTGCGCCACACGCTGCGCATTTCGTCTGCTCGACTTCCTGTCCAAAACGTTTCCGTTTTATCTATGTAGGCAAGCACAGGTGCAACATGACCATCACTATATAGTTGCCGAATAAGCGTGAAATCAGGACCAAAAGAACCCAATAAAGGCGAGCCTGTCACGTCAATGGACTTTAACAATTCATCGAATGCTTCCTGATTGTTTCCTTGCCTGTAGGCAATCCAAGCCCGAGCAATACCAACTGCGTGCGTTTCATTGCTGAAACCATCAAACGCGTCACCTGCTATATGCTGGTCAATACTAAGCTCGTTGGCATGTTTAAATACAAGATCGATTTTCGCTGACACTTCATTTATGGGGTCAAATTGTGCGCTGAATTTAAGGTGCCGGCTTAGACTTGCGATGACCTTATATAGATTATTTCCAACGGACAGACTGATATTGTAATCACGCAACGTGTCGTTAAGCAGTCGCTTGTTTTTAACTTCAAACTGCGCAAATTGATTTTCGACATAACGATGATATTCAGGATCGTCACACCCCATAGTATAATCAGCGAAGCTTAATCTGCTCCAGATTAAGCTAGCAAAGACGCATATTACGGCGAGAGATTTCATCATTAATTAAGGTTTTTTGGCGTTACCCCAATTATTACTCACTAACAACGTAGAATGATCGGCTACGTAAAAGTTATTATTTTGGTATGTGTAAAGATGCAGTTCCTTTGTATTTTCTGGTTCTGGTTTATAGTCTTTAATTCTCAGACGCCTCTACCGTTACTCTGTACGCTCGTTCTTCCGTCAGGTATTTATTGGCAGCCGCTATAATTTCTTCAGTCGTAATGCTCTTGTAATCTTCCAGTATTGTTTTTACATCCTCTAAGCGCCATGGGTCTCTCTGTGTTTTAGCAAGTCTAGATAACCAAACTTGGTTGTTTTGTGCGTCTTGTTCTAGTCGCTCAACAAGAGGTGTTACGGCGCGCTGTAAATCATCTTCGCTTACATTTCCGTCCTTTACCGATGTCACAATTTGACTTGTTGTTTCGTAAGCAGCGTCAAGTGTCTCAGGGGTCACATCTACGCCCATCCACATAAAGCCAAAATCTTCAAAAACAGTGGACGTTTGAGAGGAAACGATTGGACTATATGTTGCCCCCAATTCTTCTCGAAGTACTTCGATTGCTTTTAAACTTAAAATGTCAGAAAGCACCTGCAGCACTCTCCTCTCCCTAGACGATTTACCGCCTATAGTTCGGTAAAACGTATTGGCCATTGCCTGATTGGGTTGTCCATTAAACTCAACGGTCTGGATAGCCTGTCCGGTCTCTACTATATCGACGACAGCATTTTCTTCGTAGGAGGGGAAATCTTGACTGCGGTTGGGCAATGCGCCAAATGTCTTACCTACCAACTCCGCTGCTTGTTCGACGGTGATATCACCGACAATAGTGATTTCGACAGGTGCGTCTGCTAATGAAG
>DDLV01000040.1 GCA_002340325.1 Glaciecola sp. UBA2563
TCGAGTCCCGTCCGCTCCGCCATTCCTTACTACACTAAATACACAATAATTTATGCACCTATCTGCGTAATCTGCATGTCGTAAAATCACGTTATCGTATACAATTAAGCACAAATACATATTTTCCAGTAATTGTGAAGCAGTCAAATCTACCCCTTATCCATTGTCAAAATATTTCAAAAACCTATATCGATGGTGCCAACTCCGTTGAAGTGCTTAGCCGTATAAGCCTTTTGGTTGAGCAAGGCGACATGATTTCTATTCTTGGCTCGTCTGGTAGTGGTAAAAGCACCTTATTACATATCTTAGGCACGCTTGATCAGCCCGACGAAGGGGAGTTGTATTTCAATGACCTAGATCTGCTATCGCTAACCCCTAAACAACAAGCAAATTTTAGAAATAAGCACTTGGGATTTGTTTATCAATTCCATCATTTATTACCTGAATTTACGGCACTGGAAAACGTAGCCATGCCGTTGTTGATTGGCAAAGTAAACAAAACAGCTGCATTTAAAAAAGCAGAAGAAAAACTAGCTGAAGTGGGACTTTCTAATCGACTAAACCATAAACCTTGGCAGTTATCAGGGGGCGAAAGACAACGTATTGCGATTGCAAGAGCGATCATCAATGAGCCTAGTGTTGTAATGGCCGATGAGCCTACTGGAAATCTCGATAGCAAAAACAGCCAAGCCATAGTCAATCTAATCAAACAACTCAATAAGACATACGGTACTACGTTTTTGATAGTGACACACGACACTAAATTGTCGGAGCAAATGTCAAGTGTCGTCAACCTTAGTAATGGTGAGCTGGCAGAGGAATGTTCTGTCTAGCCATGTTTTTGCCATACTTTATAGCATCAAACATCGACTCAAAACAAAATCTTGGTTTCATTGGTTTTGTAGCAAAAGTTTCCGGAATTGGTGTCGGACTTGGCTGCGCGTCACTGATACTATTATTATCAGTGATGAATGGGTTCGAACATGAACTCAAAACGAGTTTGTTAGCTAAGCTTCCGCACGGAGAATTTATCCAAGTTGACGATAAAGGAATTTCTGTAAGTCGCCAATTTACGCTTAAACATCAGAATGACAACAGAATCAAAGATGTCTTACAGATAAACAAAACACTTGGGCTAATTCAGCATTCTACAGCGGTCAAGTCTACACAGATAATCGGTGTTGACGCGCATTATTATAATAGTAAACACCGCGACGCCTATGATTTCGATCGCTTAAAAGCGGGCAATAACGTTGTGCTAGGTACCTCGCTTATGAAAGAGTTGGAAATAAAAATGGGCGACAGTATTCAATTGCTGATCCCTCAAACATCCTCCTCATCAAACTTTAGATTACCAAAAAGCCGGTGGTTTACCGTAATTGATACAATTGACATCGGTACGCAGCTCAATGACGCTATTGCTATCGTTCACAAACCAGTATTGACAGACATTCTCCGGCTTGCACCAGATGCTTCTAGTCACCTAGAGTTTGTATTTGCAGACCCATTTCAAGCTCAAACCATTGTAAAAGAATATGGATATGAGTTTGAACAGCCGGTCTATCTTTCTAGCTGGTTTAGAACGCATGGGCATTTGTATTACGACATTGAGCTGGTAAGAACAGTCATCTACATCGTATTACTATTGTTGATTTGTATTGCGTGCTTTAACGTTATTTCAAGCCTTGTAATGTCTGTGAAAGAGCAAAGCAAATCCATCGCTATACTAAAGACCATGGGCGCTACCAATCATTTAATAACAAGAGTCTTTGTGTTAAAGGGCCTTAGAAGTACTGCAACAGGTGCGGTTTTCGGTTGTATCATCGGAGTACTTCTATCGGTTTATCTCACAGAGATAATCGCATTTTTTGAAAGTGTAACGGGCATAGTAGTACTTGAGAGTGGTGTTTACTTCACTGCGGGCATACCTTCAAAACTAGTCTGGTGGAATGTGGCATTGGCATTTCTGCTATCTGTGTTTGTGGGTTGGCTAGCAACGCTCTATCCGGCAAAGAAGGCGGCAGGGTTGCCGCCCGTGGATCACTTGCATTAGTTTTTTTCGACCAACGTAAAGTAATCAACTCACTGCTTCGTTCATATTGCGTTTGTCATAAAAAACACTCTCATCCAATGCGCCTTCAGATTTTGCAACAATGCATGTCACGGTGCAATCACCTGTGACATTGACGATTGTTCGTGTCATATCGAGCAGTCTATCTATTCCAATAATCAGCGCAATGCCTTCAACCGGCAGTCCAACTTGCTGTAGCACCATTGCCAGCATAATTAGACCGACACCTGGCACACCCGCAGTGCCCACAGATGCGAGCGTCGCGGTCAGCACGACCATAAGCAACTGACTCATATCCAAGCCAATGCCATATGCCTGCGCAATAAAGACAGTTGCAACACCCTGCATTATTGCAGTTCCGTCCATATTAATCGTCGCTCCGAGGGGAATGGTAAAAGACGACACGCTATTATCAACACCCAGCCTTTTCTCTGCTGTGGCCTTCGTGACAGGGATTGTTGCATTACTGCTTGCCGATGAAAAAGCAAATAACATCGTATCTTTCATTTTTGTCAGTAGCACGAGCGGATTTAGGCGGGTAAATATCGTCAGTAGAGTAGGATAGGTTATTAATAGGTGCGCAATAAGTAAGAAAAATACCAATAGGAAATACGCCATGATATTTGCAAATTTCGCAAACTCGATTGTACTTGCGAGTTTTGCAATAAGAAAAAACACACCGTAGGGTGCCAAGTTCATAATTATGGTAACGATTTTCATGATGACGTCATTAACGTATTCAAACCCAGCTCTAACTTTACTGCCGCTTTCCTTTGACAGTGATATAGCAACACCGACTAAAATTGAAAAAATAATGATTTGTAGCATATTGCCATCAGCCAATGACGCCACAGGGTTAGATGGGAACATATCAATGATGACTTGTGCCAAGCCTGGCGCTTCTTTGGGTTCAAACGCTGCTTGCTCAGGTAAATCAAAGTTTGCGCCCGGTTTAAAGATAGTTGCCGCAGTTAGCGCAACTGTTACCGCAATAGCGGTTGTGAGTAGATATAAACCAACTGATTTCCCGCCCAAGCGACCGAGTTTTGCTGGATCTGATAAACTTGACACGCCACATACTAAGGACACAAACACTAACGGCACAACCAGCATCTTGAGGCTATTAACAAAAATTGTACCGCCTACAGTAAAAATTCCTTCAACTAAAAATGCATTAAAAAAGCCTTCAACAATCAACGCTGTTAGCGACAATTCTTGTCCGAATACTTGAAACACAGTTTCAGCGTCGCCTTTCATCAGGATAGCGCTAAAAAATTGTATTAATAATCCTATTATGAAACCGGCGAACAGGCCGATAAGAATGCGGATAGTTAAATTTGGTTTTTTTGTCTCATTCGACATGTACAGACCTTTTTTGCTTTGGTTATGCGTCTTTATACCAACGAACAATTGGTATTGATTAAATGGACCCAGATATTTGGTAGGTTATTTCAACGTGCCAAATTAAATAGAAAAATAGCATATTACACAGGTTAGCATGATGAAACACTGTATACGAATTTTCTGGTTGGTTATAGTTTTAACTGGCATCTCCGCCTGTGGAGGGGAGTCATTATCGCGTGATTCTAATGCCCCTAGTGATCCCAATAACCCAGCACCTACGGGTGATACGCTGACCCTAGCACTTGCGCTCGTCGACTCCCAAGGCAACGCAGCAACTGATGTAGGTGAAAATGCACCTCTTACACTAAACGCGACATTGACGAATCAGGATGGAGATCCTGTAGCCAATACGGTTGTCAGCTTTGAATTTACGCAAACGGGACTAGCTGTGTTTAACAACGATACTGGCACAGCACTTACAGACGCTAACGGAGTCGCATCAATTGATATGGCTGTTGGCGGGTCGAGCGGCAGCGGTACCATAATCGCATCAGTTGATGGCGATTCAGCAGTTTCAACATCCATCGGATTCACGTCACAGGGTTCTGAAATATTACGACCGACCAACATCACGCTCACGCTTAGTGATGCCTCTGGTAACGAAACTAGTCAATTAAGCGATGATACTCCACTCACCTTGAGCGCACTTCTAACCGATCAATCTGGAACACCGGTAGCGGATCAAGTAATTAATTTCA
>DDLV01000060.1 GCA_002340325.1 Glaciecola sp. UBA2563
ATGTTTAATGATTCCCTGTATTTTGCGATGGTTCGCCGAGCTACTTGTATGCCCTGGTCGGCGAGCATTTGCGCAATCTTACTATCACTCAACGGCTTGGCAGGGGGCTCGTCAGCAACGAGTTTTTTGATAAGAGCCCTTATCGCCGTTGAAGATGCATTTTCACCTGAATCTGTTGCAACGTGGCTAGAGAAAAAGTACTTAAGTTCATAAATTCCTCTAGGAGTATGCATATATTTTTGGGTAGTAACGCGAGATATCGTTGATTCATGCATATCAACCATTTCGGCCACGTCATTCAACACCATAGGCACCATCTTTTCGGGGCCTTTTTCAAAAAATTCTTTTTGTCTAGATACAATACAATGAGACACTTTCAGCAAGGTCTCGTTTCGACTTTCGAGGCTCTTTATAAACCATTTGGCGTCTTGCAAATGTGATTTTATAAACTGTGATTCTTCGTTGTTTTTAGAGGATTTTGCTAGGTCGGCATAAACATCATTTACTGCAAGTGCTGGAAGCGCATCGTTGTTCAACTCCACCATCCAAATGCCTTTATTCTTGTACACGTTTACGTCTGGTATAATGTACTCAGGCTCCTTAGATGAAATTGTACTGCCCGGTCGCGGATTTAGTGTCTTGAGCAGTTTCATTACTTCTTTTAGTTGCTCTTCCCTTAGTCGCGTTTTACGCATCAGCGTGCGATAGTCTTTACTTGCAAGCAAATCTGAATGCTCTTGAATAAGTTCACGGGCTTCTTCCAACCAAGGTGTATCACTCGCGTATTTAGCCAGTTGAATAAGCAGACATTCTGTTACAGTGCGAGCTCCTGCACCTATTGGGTCGCAGTTTTGTATCCGTTTTAATACACACTCTACTTCGTCTAACTCAATATTTTCGTCATTCACTGATTCTAAGATATCTTCACATGACACAGTCAGATAGCCGGAATCATCGATTGCATCGATGATTGCCATGGCGATACTTTTATCGGTATCTGTGAAAGGACTCATTTCAACTTGCCAAAGTAAATGGTCCTGTATGCTATCGCTGGTCTCCCCCTGATATATATAATCATCATCAGGGTTAGTGCCGATCATCTTAACGGGTGCTGAACTTGATCCAAGATACTCTTCCCAACTACTATCCACTGGAAGGTCTTTCGGTAAATCACTATTTTCCAATGCGTCATGAGTGTCTACAGCATCTGTGGTTGTTGCCTCGGCACTAGTAGACGACTTGGCGGCATCTGTCGAGCGCTCTATGATCTCTTGGCTAAAATCAGCAACTTCTAGAAGTGGGTTAGATTCGAGCGCCTCTTGGATTTCTTGTTGCAAGTCAAGGGTGGAGAGTTGCAACAGCTTGATTGCTTGCTGCAACTGAGGCGTCATAGTAAGTTGTTGACTAAATTTTAACTGCAACGATGGCTTCATTTATGTCCTAAAACTCATATTTATTAGCTAACAATTGTATTGTTCTATGGTTGGCCCTTTTCCCTAGAGCGAGAATTGCTCTCCTAAATATACATCACGTACTTCCTGATTATCCAGTATTTCTTGTGCACTTCCTTGAGCAATTAACGATCCGTGACTTACGATATAGGCCGTTTCGCAAACGTCCAATGTTTCTTTTACATTGTGATCGGTAATAAGCACGCCGATACCACGCTCTTTTAATTGATATATTATTTTTTTGATATCGCCTACTGAAATAGGGTCGACGCCTGCAAAAGGTTCATCCAACAAGATAAATAATGGTTTGGCGGCTAATGCACGAGCAATTTCAACACGTCTCCTTTCACCGCCAGATAGGCTCATGCCTAAGGTGTTTCTAATGTGATTTATATTGAAATCATCAAGAAGTTCATCTGCTGACTGTTCTCTTTGCTGCTCGCTAAGCTCTTTGCGGGTTTGTAATATAGCCATAATATTTTCGTAAACAGTAAGTTTGCGAAAAATAGAAGTTTCTTGCGGTAAGTACCCTATGCCCTGTCTTGCTCTTTCATGCATGGGTTGAAACGTAAGCGTGTTCTGATCGATAAGAATTTCACCCTTATCAGCGGCGATTAATCCAACAATCATATAAAAAGTTGTGGTTTTTCCTGCGCCATTTGGGCCTAATAAGCCAACAATCTCACCTGTTTTAACCTGTAAGCTTACGTCTCTTACAACTTGTCTAGATTTATACGACTTAGCTAAATTCGTTGCCTGAAGAACACTAGTCATTGGTATCCACCAAACCGCATAAAAAGACGACAGCATCAAACGCCATTGATTGGACCTCCATTATCAGATTGACCAATGGGTTGGTTATCGTTTGATTCGTCTTTGTCGGTGTCAAGTTCGCCATCACTGCCTTGGGTAGACGTATTGTCTGCAGTCGCATCTTCTGGTTGATCACCGAAACTCAATACAGTATTAACTTGTTGGGCACTATTCTTATCAGAGTTAGCGCTTATTTTTTCTTCCAACATGTTGTATGAGATAGCGTCCGCAGACACCATAGATTGATTTTGTGTTATTTTGGCGTTACCAATAAGCTCAATTGTACGTGTAGCGACATCGTATTTAATGCTATTTGCTTGTGCAATTACCAATGAGCCGTCCTCTAAGCGTTGCTTGTACGAAGCTGGTTTGCCCTTGGCGGTAATAATTTCGTTTCCATTTCCATTGGAAGCATCTGCCTCTACCCGGTCAGCTCGAATTTCTAGGCTACCTTGTGTGATTACAACATTCTCAATCAATATTGATATTTTATTTCGACCATCAAGCTCCTGATCGCGAGAATTGGCAATTATCTTTTTTGTAAAATCAGTGGCAATGGAATCATAAGTACCGTTATCAATGCCACTTCGCGGTGACGTTGTTTCGACATCAGCGCCGCTATAATTCAGGCTGAAACTAACAGGACTCATTAACACCATAATGAATCCAATAAGGCATTTAGTTAAAAAAGGTGGTCTGTACATTTTCTGTAAGTTTATATTGTTGCGTAGTTAAGTTACCAGTTATGCCAATACTTTGCACATTAAAAGAATCGCCGCTTATGACGACAACGCTATCCGATGTCAACGTCTTATCATTTAGATTAATTTCAATGTAGTCGGTGGAAATTTGTTGCACATAATCAGCATTATTCATGTTCACAATTTTAACATTGCGTTCTAGCTGGATCCTATTGTTTTCGTAAAGTGTTCCCTCTTCAGCAGTTACTTTCCACGGCGCAGATTCTTCTAGGTATACTGTATAAAGCGGGTATTCAAACACCATAAATCCTAACGGCTGAAAATGTTCCATGCTTTGCGCTTCTACCTGATGACTTAAACGGCCGTTATCATCGTATAACTTGCTATTGAGATTGACGGCTCGGTATGTGGGCTTAATACTTTGTTCATCGATAACGGCCTGCTTTTGATCTTCTGCATTAAATAAAATAACAAGATAGAGACCAAAGACAGCTGAAAAAAGTAGCGCAATGCTCAAGCCGATACGGTTCATATGCTTGCACCAAAAATGTTATCTAACGCGTCTCTCGATTGTAAAATCAGGTCGCAAAACTCCCTTACTGCGCCTCGTCCTCCTGATAGAGTTGTCTTAAAATTAGAGTTTTGACAGATTACTGGGTGAGCATCGTTGACGGCGACTTTAATAAGGCTTAACTCAAAAAGGCCAAGGTCAGGCATATCATCACCGATACTGGCGACGTCCTCTGTGGTTAATTTAAGTTCGTGCATTAACCCAAGCAGTGCCTGCTTTTTATCATCGACTCCCTGAATGATATGTTTTACGTTTAATGATGTCATTCTATTTTCTACGATGCGCGAACGACGGCCAGTGATCACAGCGACATCAACGCCAATCTTTTTCAGCGCTTTGATGCCATAACCATCTTTTGCATTAAACGCTTTGAGCTCCTCTCCTTCGTTGCCTAAATAAATCAACCCGTCAGACAAGACGCCGTCCACATCAAGCACCACTAGTTTAACCTGTTTGCAATGTTCGAAAATGTGTTCTTCCACTTGTCCGTAGATAGTCGAAATAAATGACAATTACACAACTCCTGCTTGCAATAACATATGCATATTTAACGCGCCGATAGGTATTTTATTGTCGTCAGTGACGATTAATGCTGTGATACGCCTCTCTTGCATAATGTTTATGGCATCAACGGCTAGTGAATTTGGACTGATTGAAACGCCGGTCTTGCTCATCAGTTCACCTACCTTTGATGTCCTAATATCAATGCCTTTATCCAATGCACGCCTTAAATCGCCATCGGTAAACACGCCTATCATAACCTTATCTTCAACAACGGCAGTAAGGCCAAGGCCTTTTGTTGAGATCTCAAGCAGCGCATTGCTCAATAGGGTGGTTGGCTCGCATATTGGAACACGATTTTCATCTAACATGATATCCCGTACTGTTAGTAAAAGTCGTTTACCAAGCGTACCGCCAGGATGAGAAATAGCGAACTGCTCGGAAGTAAAGCCCTTTGCTTCTAACAGTGCGATGGCAATCGCATCACCGAGTACTAATGTCGCCGTTGTACTCGTGGTAGGGGCCAGACCAAGTGAACATGCTTCTTTTTCCACGTGCAGGCAAAGAGAGACATCGGCAAACCGAGCGAGTGAGTTATCGGTTTTATTCGTTATCGATACTACCGGAACTTTAATTCGCTTAATTGCAGGCAGTAACCCAACAAGTTCTGAGGTTTCGCCACTGTTGGATATGGCCAGCACAACGTCATTTTCCGATAACATGCCAAAGTCGCCGTGATTCGCTTCTCCAGGATGCATAAAAAAAGATGGTGTCCCTGTGCTTGCTAGTGTTGCGGCTATCTTATTGCCGATATGACCGGACTTACCCATTCCCGTAACCACCACCTTACCTGTGCAATTAAGAAACAAGTCGCAAGCGGCATCAAATTGTTCAGCACCTAACGGCTCCGACAATAACGCGTTTAGGTTCGTCAAGGCAGCAATCTGGTTGTTGAATGTACGGTTAGCAGAAGCAAGATAAGTCATGGCATAAATAGCAAATACTGGTAACCGAGAAATGCTATCACAAAAATAGAGCCTTCGACCCGTTTAATTTTCCCCTGACCTTTTAAACTAAAACAGAATAAGAATAAAAGGGCCGTAAGCGCTAGCATGACAAGTGCGTCACGAGACGACGCAGAGGAATCTATAAATCCAGGCGAAAGTAGCCCTGGCATTGCAAGCACCGCCAAGAGGTTGAAAATATTCGAACCAATGATGTTTCCAAGGGCGAGATCGTCTTCCCCTTTTAGAACCCCTGCTATGCTGGCAGCTAACTCGGGTAGACTCGTGCCAATAGCAATAATGGTTAAGCCAATGACTAAATCGCTAATTCCAAAGTATTTGGCAATGTATACGGCAGAATCGACGAGGAAATTTGCACTTGTTGGTAAAAGTATGAGCCCAACAATAACCCAAAATACTGCGCTTGAGGTGGGCACATTGTCAGGAACTTCTTCGTCCGTTTCCCGTATTAAAGGGTCATCGTTTTTTACTTTGAGAGACAACCATGCCATTCCTGCGATGACCGTAACAAAAAGCGTTATTAATACAGTTCCTTCAAAAAAAGAAAGATGGTCGTCACTTAAAAAATAGACTCCCAAAAGAGTGATGATCAACAGAAGAGGCATTTCCCTTTTGAGTGTAGACGAAGACACTAACAAAGGCTTCACTATGGCGGTTATGCCGAGGACCAGGGCTATGTTTGTGATATTTGAACCAAGTGCGTTGCCGACTGCGGTATCCGTTTTCCCGATCAGAGACGACGTAGCGCTGACGACAATTTCAGGAGCGGACGACCCCATCGCCACAATTGTTAACCCAATCATCATTGGCGAGACACCAATGTTGCGGGCTAATGCAGAAGCACCATATACAAACCTGTCTGCACTCCAGCTGAGCACAATTAATCCGACAAGAAAAATTATTATCTGTACTAACACGTATTCCTAATTATCTCTTTTTACTGTAAAGGTGTTGCCTGTGCATTTTATCAATGTTATTAAACCTATACTCATTGTGAAAAGCAGTAAGACAAACTGATTTTAGTGTTAGTTGCATCTAACCGGTTATTTGCAGCAAGTTTTTGTGTTTGCAGATTCGTCACAATTTATCTTTGTTTTGTCGAAATGACAAATAAAAACTGGCGCATCGTTTGGTTTCACTCGAGTCTGCAACATTCCCTCAAACCGCTTGAGCATTTAATTTTACAAAACACCCAGCGATACAAGGTAAATGGCAAAAAGAAATACACGATTATTCCTTATACGCTTGTAACAGGAGATGGGGCTATTTAATTTTAGTGCAAGGCTTTGATGAATTTTTTCGAAGAATAGTTATCAAAAAATAATAATCGTTAAATCAAAAATGGGCTTGAAATGCGCTAAACTGATACTATTTTATCGACGTTAGTAGAATTTCCCAACGTAACTTAGCCTTACTACATTACCTTAACGCATCAGCACGACCGTTGGTTATAAAGGTGCAGTCACTCATAAGTAGATGTTAAAAAGACGTAATGGAGTTCAATGTTAAGCATTTGATATTATGCACGTTTATGCACTCCCGCTAGAGTATTAAGATTATAGAGACCCATTAGTAGATGACTGACAAATTAAATACCACTATTTCTATTGATGCAATGAAATTTACCCGTGGGGACAGAACGATTTATGAAAGCATCTCGTTAGACGTAAAAAAGGGAAATATTACCGCGATAATGGGCCCCAGCGGTATTGGCAAGACCACCTTGCTTAAGCTGATTGGCGGTCAACTCTATCCTGATAATGGCACTGTTGAGTTTCTCGGCGAGAATATTCATCAAGTATCAAGACATCGACTCTATGAGTTACGCCGCAAAATGAGCATGCTTTTTCAAAGTGGTGCCTTATTTACCAATATATCGGTGTTTGACAACGTCGCATTTCCCTTACGCGAACATACTAAGCTGGATGAAGATATCATCAGAACCATAGTAATGCTTAAGTTAGAGGCAGTTGGACTAAGAGGTGCGCATGATCTGATGCCCAGCGAATTATCTGGTGGTATGGCGAGACGTGCTGCGCTCGCTAGAGCTATTGCACTTGATCCGGAACTAATTATGTATGACGAACCTTTTGCAGGCCAAGACCCCATTTCTATGGGCGTACTAGTTAAACTGATAAAATCACTAAACAAAGCGCTGGACCTGACAAGTATCGTCGTCACTCATGATGTGACAGAAGTGCTAAGCATCGCGGATTATGTGTATATACTTGCGAATAAAAGAATCATTGGTGAGGGCACGCCCCAACAAATTCAAAATTCTGATTCAGCATTGGTTAAACAGTTTCTGCAAGGCAAAGCAGACGGGCCAGTGCCTTTTCACTTCCCAGCGACAGGGCTTGAAGAATCTCTGATGGGGGCAAAATGATACAAATGTTGCAAAAATTAGGTCGCAATACAATTAGCACCTTCTCTGCAGTCGGCGCTGCAAGCATCATGTTATTTGGTGCTATTTTTGCTGCTCCTAGGCTTAAAAACATTGGATTAACTGTGCATCAGATGTACGTAGTCGGTGTCCAGTCTTTGCTGATTATTATGGTTTCTGGATTGTTTATCGGGATGGTGATGGCGTTGCAAGGCTATACTATTTTGGTTAACTACGGTGCTGAAGGAAGCCTGGGGCCGATGGTAGCGTTGTCAATACTTAGAGAGCTCGGCCCAGTGGTAACGGCGCTTTTGTTTGCAGGTAGAGCAGGTTCTGCGCTTACTGCCGAAATCGGTTTAATGAAAGCAACTGAACAGTTAAGCAGTTTGGAGATGATGGCAGTCGATCCATTAAGACGTGTGATATCACCGCGATTTTGGGCAGGCGTAATCAGTATGCCGATGCTAGCCATTATTTTTTCGGCGGTGGGTATCCTGGGCGGTCACCTTGTGGGTGTGGACTGGTTAGGCGTTGATGCAGGTAGTTATTGGTCTATTATGCAAGCCACTGTGGATTGGAATGAGGATGTGATTAACGGCATTATTAAAGCCATTGTGTTCGCCTTAGTCGTTGTTTGGATTGCACTTTATAAGGGATACAGCTGTATACCCACGTCAGAAGGGATCAGTAAAGCAACGACGGAGACAGTGGTGTTTTCGTCATTGGCAATACTTGGGCTGGACTTCATCCTTACCGCTGTAATGTTTGGAATAAATTAGGAAAGTTATGATCAATAGAAAAATTGAATTGTTCGTGGGCATATTTGTTGCGTTGGCCATTGCTGCGACGCTAATGCTTGCTCTAAGCGTCGCAAATCAAGGCATGACGGGCAGCGGCGAGACCTACAAACTTATCGCTAGATTTGACAATATAGGAGGTTTGAAAGCACGATCTTCTGTCAAGGTTGGTGGTGTCGTTGTTGGAAGGGTTTCTCAAATTTACCTCCATGAACAAGATTTAATTCCTGTGGTGGAGCTTGAGATATCATCCGAATACAAGAATACGTTTCCAGACACTAGCTCGTTGTCAATTTTAACATCTGGTTTACTCGGCGAACAGTTTATCGGGCTAATCCCAGGTTTTATCTTTCCAGAAGACCTTGAAATGATTGAGGAAGACAAGGTCTGTGAAACTACTAGCCTAGATAACTGTCCATATTTAACCAACGGCGAAGAAATCCTTGATACTAAATCAGCACTGGTGTTAGAGGATCTAATTGGTCAATTTCTATTTAATCAAGGAAACGAATAAGTCATGAATCTGCAAAATACACCATTAAGTGGAAAACTATTTAGCATATTTCTTATGGTGAACCTGTCACTGTTAACATCAGGCTTGGTGCATGCACAGGCGCCCAATGTCGCAAGTGTTGAAAACGCTTCAGAGCCATCTTTTCAACAGGTGAAAGCAGTAAACCAATCTGATCCTTACGACATGATTGAAAACGTAGCAACCAAAACGTTTGCTCGAATGAAACTCGAAAAGGGTGAAATCCAAGAAAATCCTGAGTTGCTGCGAGACATCATGGAGCAGGAACTAATGCCATTTATAGACTATCGGTTCTCTGCGTATAAGGTGTTGGGCAAATATGCTAGAACGCTAAAACGAAAAGAATTGTTGGAATTTGTAAGTGTTTTTCGCCAATACCTTATTACAAGCTATGCAGTAGCTATGGGTTACTATGAAGATCAGATAGTTGAATTTGAACCAGCGACTGATTATGGCAACAGAACTGATGTAACCGTTAGAGCAGTAATTGTTGATGATGTGCGACCTGATATCAAAGTGGCGTTTAAAGTACGTAAGAACAAGAAAACGGATATGTGGACGGCGTATGACATGATCGCAGAGGGCATCAGTTTATTGTCAAGCAAACAATCTGAATTTGAAGCGATCATTCGAAAAGACGGCATTCAAGAAGTAATCAGCTTAATGCGTAAGACAATTGATAAGCCAATTACCCTTCAAAATCGCGACCAAAGCGAAGCGACATAACCGTGAATATAACCATTACAAAAACTCAAAATACTGCAGATATTTCGATTGTCGGTAAGCTCAATCAAACTGTTATCGAAAAGAACTTTTGGACGGAAGGTCAAGTTTCCCAGCTTAAGGACGTTAAAAACGTAGTTCTGGACCTGGCAAAAGTTGAAAATGCTGATACGGCGGGTTTGGCTTG